>NZ_JBPJUQ010000199.1:0-4301 GCF_051192615.1 Streptosporangium sp. G11 | reverse complement strand
TGCGTAGTGCGAACTTTGGTCGGTTCAGCACGGCAACCTACGCTCGTTCTCTTTTACACCGCATCTCGGACGCGACCAGGTGGTCGTAGCCCACCGCCCAGTCGTCAAGAAATGGCCGGATGCATCCGAAGTAGACATAGATGCTAGACGCGGACCGGGGCCGTGACCTGGTGTCGCCGTTGAGCAGGACCAGCAGCCACTGCCGGACGGGATTGATGAAGCCGGGCGCGAAAGGGCTTGTGACGCGGTCGATCCAGGATCTGATCGCCGGAGCGAATTCATCGTGGAGCAGGTCCAGATCGGTGAGCACTTCGACAAGCCGAGGCCGCGACACCCAGCGGGGCGGTCGGGCTCGGACCTCGCTGAGCGAAACGCGCTCACCTGCGGGGAGGTCAGTCAGCACCGTGACGAGCCCATCCAGCACGCATCTGGTGGTCGAGGGGTTCCAGCCGCCGACTTGGCCGAGTTCCTGAGCATGATGCGCCGCTGCTCGCAGCACCGGATCACTTGCCGTCAACGCCGGGTGCTGCCAGCGCGGTGGGGCCGGCTGGCCGTCCTTGCGCCGACGCTCGGATGCCCGCGCCGAGCATGCGTTGCTGCAGTAGACCTGATTTCGGCGTCGCTTCTCGGGCAACGGGGTGCTGCAGTGTGCGCAGTTCATCGAGGCGGTAGCGACCGCCCGGTCCCGGTGCGCGGGGAGATCGACCGATCTTGGCCGACCACCGTGGTCTGGTCATCGTTGTGGTGCCGCGGCTCGGCGACAGCATCGGGTTCGGGGATCAGTAGTTCGTCGACGCCGCAGCCCAGCACGGTGCAGATGACGTCGAGCTCGTCGAGCTTGACCACGTTGGGGCTTCCCGACCACAGTCCCGACATCTTGCCGGCGCTGATGATCAGGCCACGTTCGGCGAGCATTCGCTGGAACTCGCTGGCCTTCCAGATTCCGCGGTTCGCGGCCGCCAGGCGCAGGTTCCATTTCATCGGGTGAGTCCTTTCCATCGGTCGGCGACGCGGCACTGTCCGGTGACCCAGGCGTCTTCGATGTGGGTGGCATGGACGTGGATGTATCTGGCCGTGGTGCCGGTCCAGGCGTGGCCGAGCAACTCCTGGATCGCGAACAGGTTCATCCCGGCAAGGTAGAGCTGGGAGGTGCAAAAGTGCCGCAGCACGTGCGGTGTTAGCCGTCCCGACCAGGTCGGCAGGTGGCGGTCGACGGCGTCGATCAAGGCGCGGCGAAACACGTCCGCCGTGGCGCGGGTGCAGGTGCCCTCGGCGTTCTTCCGCTCGGAGGGGAACAACGGGGTGCGATGGCTGGACAGGTCGAGCTCGAAGAGCCCGAGGACGTCCTCGATGAACCAGCGCAGGCTGCGATCGGCGCCGTTGATCAGGGGCACCAGCCGTGGCTTGGGCCCTTTGCGGCGAGATCCCTTCCCATGGCGGACGTTCAGCTTGCCGAACCGGCCCAGCTCCCAGCGCACGTCGTCCAGGTCCAGCATCCGGGCCTCGTTGATCCGTAACCCGACATCGGCGACCAACCGGGCCACGGCGTAGTTGCGGGCCGCCGGGGCGAACTTGCGGCAGCTCAGCAGCTCTTCGCGCCACCCAGCGAACAGTTGCTCGATCTCCTCGACGGTCGGCGGGACGCGCAACTGCGGATCCACGGACAACCGTGGACGGTTGACCTCATCGAGCGGACACTCTACGACTCGGCCGGTGAGGTTGTGCAGCTCAACCTTGTGCCTGAGCTCCAGAAACCGGAAGAACACCGTCAGAGCGGCCGCTCTGACGGTGCGAGTGGAGGGCTTGGCCTCTCGCAGCACCTTGCCGAAGTAGACGTCGCCGTCTTCGGGCTGCATTTCCCACAGCGGCCGGCCGAACCAATCCCGGATCAGCTCCAGATGATTGGCGTCGTTGCGGATGGTGCTGTCGGTCAGTCCTGCTGACGCGCGAGCCAGCACGAACTCTGCCAGGATGTCCGTCTCGAAGGCGGCGAGATCTTCTTCGCTGCCTGGGGCTCGATGATTGCGTAGGTCTCGCACGACTCCCAGCGCCAACCCACACCTCCCGACTTCATCGGCGCCGCCATCCCATCACTCTCGTGACAGAAGCCTCACGGAGAGTGAAGTTACTTCGGTGTGTGGTGATCCATCTGGCAAACGGGAGTAGACGCAGTTCGCAGGCAGTGAGCGTGCAGGGTGAGGAGGATCCAGCGCCCTCAACTCAAGAACTGTTGCTTACCCGGGACGACGTGAACCAGCTGCTCGAGCAGATTGAAGTCGAAACCAAGCGTTCAGTGACTCGTAACAGCCCGACCGGCCCCTGTCCTATCTGGAGGAGCAGTTCCTCACGCACGTCGAGAAGGGCAGGTGACCTCCCAGGCCGCCTCGATCATCCGGAAGATCTCGTCCACCGCAGCCTCCGGATCGGCCGCCTCACGGGCCAGCGAATGGGCGTCGATCACGAACCTCGCGATCGTCCGGCAAGCCGTTGTGGTCTGTGACAGGTCGAGATCAGCAGCGATGGCCGTTGCCAACGACTCTGCATGGCGCAGCCTCATCGACGCCTCGTATTCCCGCAGGGTAGGTGATTCGTCGACCATGCGCCAGATCGGGGCGGCGCTGTCCGCCGTGCAATGTCGCACCAGGGCCTGGATCTCGCGGCGCAGCGCAGGCATGAGCGGCTCGTGCGGCGCCCGGCCGGTGACCGCCTGCGTGAGGCGTTGCTCGAAGTCTTCGTCCTGCTCGAACACCAGGGCCTCTTTCGAGGCGAAGTGGGAGAAGAGCGTGGTGACGGCTACGTCGGCCTCGGCGGCCACGTCACGGATGCCCACCGCGTCGTACCCGCGTTCCAGGAAGAGCTGCAGGGCGGCGTCAGCAATCTTCTGGCGGGTCGCGGCCTTCTTACGCTCACGGCGTCCGGACGGCAGGGTCATGCTCCAATACTATCAGGTACAAAGGTGGAATTGTTTTCAAAAGCTAACCGTTAGTGTTACAGTCGACCGCATGAAAAGAGTGAGCTTCGCCGAGTTCGGCGGTCCGGACGTTCTGCAACTCGTAGACGCCGAGGAGCCCCACGCGGGCCTCGGTCAGGTACGCATCGCTGTGCGGGCGGCGGGCGTGAACCCCGCCGACTGGAGGATCCGTGAAGGCCAGTTCCAGAAGGTCCATCCGATCGAGTTGCCCGCCGGAGTCGGGCAGGACGCCTCTGGGGTGGTGGACGAGGTCGGCGAGGGCGTCGAAGGGGTCGAGGTTGGCGACCACGTGTTCGGCAAAGGCTCGAGCACCTATGCCGAGTTCGCCGTGCTGTCAGCCTGGGCCCGTATGCCCGAGGGGCTGACGTTCGAAGAGGCGGCCGGGTACCCCTCCGTGGTGGAGACCGCGCTGCGCATCATCCGCCAAGTCGGTGTGCAGTCCGGGCAGACGCTGCTGGTCAGCGGTGCGTCGGGGGGAGTCGGATCGGCGGTGCTGCAGATCGCCCGCGACCGCGGCATCACGGTGATCGGCACGGCTGGGGCCGCAAACCAGGACTATCTGCGTAGCCTGGGTGCCGTCGCCACGACGTACGGCGAGGGCTGGGTCGAGCGGGTGCGGCAGCTCGGCCATGTCGACGCAGCTCTTGATCTGGCCGGCTCGGGCGTGATCCGCGAGCTCGTCGAGCTGACCGGGGGGCCGCAGAAGGTGATCTCCATCGCCGATCTCGGTGCGCCGGAGCTCGGTGTCCAATTCTCCGGCGTGGCCGGGAGCATGCCGGAAGCGCTCGCCGAGGCCGCCGGCCTCATCTCGCGGGGAAAGCTCCATATCCCTGTCGAGAAGTCGTACACGCTCGCCGAGGCCGCGGCGGCGCATATCGACAGCCATGCCGGTCACACGCGCGGGCGCCGGGTCGTGGTCGTCTGAGCCGTTTCCTGCGCAGTTGCACGGCCCGGCAAGCTGAAGGTCTTGCCGACCTACAAGTTCCTGGCTGAACTGAATCGAGTCCGAGTTCGCCGCCCTGCGCTACTACGCCCTGAGCGGCACCGATCACCGCAGTCATGCCGAGCAGAACGCGGCGATCGGTGCCTACGTGCGCTGGCGCAATGCCCGAGTCCGGCCCAAGACTAACTTCGCCGCCAGCTCACCCATCAGGAGCTGGACCAGTTACCCGGCCGAGGTTCGTGATGGGCCACCACTAGTGCGACGTTCCTCAAAGCAGGTAGGTAAAACGGCGTCGGCGTTGACGAGGGTAGGGAGCTGGACGGCCCCAGATCCAGCGGCGGGCGCGGGTGTTGAGCTGGGTGGTCGCCACGGCGGTGGCGTAGGCGA
>NZ_JBPJUQ010000198.1:0-4415 GCF_051192615.1 Streptosporangium sp. G11 | reverse complement strand
CTGCGGCACCTGTTCAACCGTCTGATCGGCTGCCTCTATCACTGCCTCAAAACGCGCCGGACCTACGACGAGTCCATCGCGTTTCCACCTCCTCTCACCGTCGTCACTTGACACCACAACGTGCTCGGATGTCTGGGGACACATTCGGGAGGAGGACGCCGGAACGACGAGAAACCGGCTGAGGACGGCGAGTGATCAAGCTGGGCTGACCAGCCCTCCACCCCGGCGCGAGGGCGCGGGCCGTCCGGCTCGCGTCTTTGGCCTCGGGGTCGAGGAACGCAGGGGACCCCTCGAAGGTCGCCGGGTCCTCGTGAGGCCAAGGCTGACAGCGGTCGCACACTATGGCGCACCGGTGGGCTTGTGGCAAGACCCGGGTCGTGCTGCAGAATCTCCGACCGAAGCAAGAACCCGCGGAAATGAGGAGAGTCATGATCTCGACTGAGGAACGATATCGGAAGCGTCGTATTGAGATCGATGGGCTTGAAATGGCATACGTCGAGGAGGGAGAAGGTGATCCGATCGTCTTTCTTCACGGCAACCCGACTTCGTCGTACGTATGGCGGAATGTAATCCCGTATCTGGCGGACAAAGGGCGCTGCATCGCCCCGGACCTGATCGGGATGGGCGAGTCCGCGAAACTTCCGGCCAGCGGGCCGGGCTCATACCGCTTCGTCGAGCATCGCCGCTATCTCGATGTGTTCCTTCAGGCCCTCGGCGTACGTGAGCGGGTGGTCATGGTGCTGCAGGACTGGGGTTCGGCCCTGGGCTTCGATTGGGCGTACCGTCAGCCTTCCGCACTCCGGGGTATCGCCTACATGGAGGCGTTCGTGGCTCCGATTCCCTCGTGGAGCGACTGGCCGGAGCCTGCGATTGCGCTCTTCCAGGCGATCCGCTCCACTGCAGGTGAAGAGATGGTCCTCGACCAAAACTTCTTCGTCGACGACGTCTTGCCTGCAGGGGTGCTGCGAGGGCTGTCGGAGGCGGAGATGGCCGTCTACCGTCGTCCCTACACGGAACCGGGCGAGTCACGCCGACCGACGCTGACTTGGCCGCGCGAGGTTCCCGTTGCGGGCGAACCACGCGATGTTCACGATGTCGTCACGCGTTATGCGGAATGGCTCGCTAAGTCTTCGGTTCCCAAGCTGTTCATCGAGGCGGTTCCAGGAACGATGTTTGAAACACACCGGGCCATCGCCCGGTCGTGGCCGAATCAGGCACACATCACGATCACGGGTGGCCACATGGTTCAAGAGGACGCTCCCGATCAAATCGGGGCGGCCATCGCCTCCTGGCTGCGAGATCTCCCCTGAAGGCCCGGCGCTCGGGTCGGTGTCACCAGACCGGGGTCGAGGAACGCAGGAACAGCCATTAGGGGGGCAGACCAAGTAAGCCGGAAAGGGCTAACAGGGGGTGCCACTCTGGCGGACACGGGCCGCGCGGGGATGCTGACCAGACAGAATCCAAGCTCTGCCCGGTCAACCGAACGACATCCCCGCAGGTAGACGCGTCGGCAGCCATGAGGACCGCAATCCGGCCCCAGGTTGGGCACGGTCATCCACAGCCGAAACCCCAGCCCTCGGCCTCACCGTCCGGCCTGCGGATTTGAGCGACCGCGGCCCGTTTCTGCCGTATTCCGGTGGCACCCCTCTTACGGACACCCCGACGATGACGATCACTTGGTCACGATTCGCGTGCAACCGCTCCCAGGCCACAGCAGCACGATCCGCGTCAATGGAGGCCATCGGGAACTCAGGGGTTATTTCTTACTGGCTCGACAGACCCACGATCCGGGACTTGTGGCTACGCCGGGTCGTGGGGCTTCAGCAGGTCGAAACGAAGGCCGAACGTTGGAGGGGTGAGCAGAGGTTGTCGGCGTCGCTGTGTCCACAGCACGGGCTGTCCGGTGGTGGAGCGGGCCAGCATGGTCCGCCGTTCCACGCGCAGCCCGTCTGCGGGGATCGCGCCGGGTTCCAGCTGGTGCATCGGTTGGCCGTCTTGGCGCCGGGGATCGGTGAGCAGGTCTGAGGTGGGCGCGGGCATCCGGTCGGTGCTTGGTCCGGACAGGTCCGCGGCGCGGCCCTGGACGAACCGTCGACGCCCATCGACATCGTTCTCGACAACATACGGGTGCCAGTGTGGCGGGATAGGTGTCATCGGAAGGTAGTCGAACGCTCGGCGTGCGGTGGTGTCGGTCTGGGCGGGCAGCGGAGCGGGGGGTGCTGGCGGGGTCGGCATAGTTCGTCCCGCGATGACCTGCTCGACGGCCCAGACCAGGTTGGCGTCCTCGTCGATGCCAATCACCACCTCGTCGAGGATAGGTCCCACCAGCGGTGTCCGCGCCGTGGCCCATACGACGAGGGACCGCGGGTCGAGCCCGGTGGTGGTGAACAGGCTCCAGTCCGGCGGTGGGGCCGGCGGCCACCAGTCCCCGAACGCGTCGAGGACCTTCACCTGGTCGAAGGTAGCGATCGTGCCGGTAGGGGCCGGAACGGCGAAGGTGAACCAGTCGTCGGAGTGGTTGACGATGAGGTCGATCAAAACGAGGGTCGCGAGGCCAGCCCGATCCGGGGCCTGGCCGCCGATCGAGACCCGGGCGTCCTCGATCTGCCACCAGCGGGGCAGCGGCGCGCTGGGATAGCGCAGCCGTCCCGGCGTGATCCGTATCGTCGTCGCGGCGTCGGCGCTGTCGAGGGGCCCGGTGGCGTCGGCGCTGAACCAATCCAGGGCGCCGCCGTCGTGCCGGTCGATGACCAGCGTCGCCGGGCCGGCGGGCGGGGTCGCGGTGTAGCTCAACTCGGCGGGGTCCCACAGGTCCACCGGCTCGGTCCGCGGCGGGCCGGGATCGCCGAACCAGGAATCGGGCAGACCCAGTTCCATGCGCCGCCGCCAAAGGGTCCGCCCGTCCGGGCCGGTGCCGTTGAGGCCGTCGTAGGGCACGGGCAGCTCGGCCAGCAGCAGGGACTCCTCATCAGGGAGGCTGACATCGCCGCCGCTGGCGGCCGTCGCCACGGCGCGCCCGATCCGTACCCGGCGGCCGACGGTCCACCAGTCCTGCGGCTCGGATTCGATGATCGCCTCCGCGGGGACGGTGGCCGGGTCGAAGTCGGGCTGACCGGCGGCGGCGCCGATCGGTGTGCTCCGTGCGAGGATCTCCACGCTCACTGGGGACGCGGCATCCTCGGCCTGGTGCTCGCCGAGCTGCCATTGTCGGCCTAGCAGCCACAGCGGGTCGGCCACTTCGGCGGCCCAGCCTCGGGCGAGGTCGCTTTGGTGGGGGTCGGCCTCCAGCTGCAGCACCACATCAAAGATCATTCGCGTGCCTCCAGTGGTATCGCAACCGCCCCGGATGCAGGTAGCAGAGCGCTGGGCGTCAGGGCCCGGAATTGCTCGTCCAGATCGACCGGGCGGGCCATCCTGACGCGCGTGAGTTTCCTGGTCTCTGTGAGGATCTGGACCAGCATTCGCTGATCGAGCGGTTGGTGGGCCGATGGTGGTACGGCCAGCAGGATGGCCTGCTGGGCCCGGGCAGCCGGGGCGTCGAAGCCGAAGGCCGCGCCGGTGTATTGCTCGGCTGCGGGTATCACCTCGCTGAACCGATCGATGGCGGCCACCGCGATCGGTGTTTGCCCCGTCATGCTCGCCAGGTTGAGCTCTGGCACCGCGTACATGGCGATCAGCCGGCGATCGTCGGATGGGTTGGTCTGCCATGGGTCGCCGGGCCGGTTCGTCCACGGCCGCAGTGGGGCGGCCTCAGTGAGCTGGTGCGCCTCGAGCCGGGTCAGCGCCGGGCGGACCGCGGCGACGATGGTCAGCCACGAGGAGTCCAACCCGTCGCCGTCGGCGGGGTGGAGGGTGGGTAGGCCGTCGGCCCGTGTGGTGCCGGTGAGCGCCACCTGTCCGGTGGGCGAGACCAGCGCGGCGGCGGCGTCGAGGAACTCCGCCCGAGACAGCCCGTCGGCCGTCTCCGGGGCTGCGGCCAGCCGTTCGGCCAGCCCCGCCAGCGCCAGCACTGCCGCCCTGGCCAGCCGCCGCACCCGTCGTTGGTTGGCCGGGGCGGGGGGTCGGTCTGGTCGGCTGCGTCGTCCGGCGGATCGGGGGCGACACCCCAACCGGCACACGCGGTCAGTAGTCGGCGCACGACCTCCGGATCGGCGCCACCGATCCCCCCCTCTGGCTCAAGCAACTCGACCTGCCCCCGCAGCCGGCGCAGGAGCGCAGCGCAGACATCGCGGGTGGCCAGATAGCGCTGCAGCAGCAGCGGGTCGATGCCGACCTCGCCCGGGCTCACCGGGTCCCCGGTGAAGGGCTCCTCCGATAGCGTCCGGGGTTCGGCGGGGTTAGTGCCGCGTTCCTCATAGCCGGTAGACGAACGTGCGGCGGAGGGTGCGGGGCTGGGGTGGTGGTCGCCCCCAGAT
>NZ_JBPJUQ010000197.1:0-4729 GCF_051192615.1 Streptosporangium sp. G11 | reverse complement strand
AGCACCACAGATCATCGAACCGGGCCGCGTAGTCCTCCAACGGGCCCGGCGCCGGCGGACACGGACGCCGCGCGGTCGCCATCACGACCACCCCCGAACAGCACCATCTACCCCTATCCACCGGCTTACTGCGACATCAGTCCCATGTCAACAAACCACCGACTAGGGCGCCGTGCTCGCCCTCGCCGCCCGGCAGGCGCGCCCCCGCCGGGACCGCCGAACCGCCACCGACCCCGCCGACACCCCACCCGGCCCTCCGGGGGCGGCTTCCCCTCTGCAAAGCCATGACAGCCCGCGCCCGCGAGCCGATGGCCACTGCTCGGCACAAGCGGCCGGACACACCCCCTTCCCCGGGGTAGCAGCCCGGCACGGACACGTCACCCTTCAACGCGTCGATTCACGCTTCGCGAGCGGACTCCAGGCGTCGATGGCCCCGGAGTTCTTCGCTGGTCAGAGAGGGTTTGAGGGCGGGATAATGGAACTGTTGGGGGAGGAGGGCGTCATGGACCTGTCCCTTGCGATCGTCATCGTCTCGGTGGTCATCGCCGTCGCGGTGGTTGCCATCACGTTCATCGCTCACCCGAAGGGGTGACCGCCCTCAGAGCGTAGGTGTGGTTCGCTCCGCAGCGACACCATCACGCAACCGCGTCTCGCGTCTGGTGGCGCGGAGTATCCCTCCGAGAACGGCACCTACACCCCCGCCCGACCTTCACCGTAGACGGCACACCCGCTCACACAAACGTTCGTCCCCCGCTCTGGCCAGGTGCCCCGGCCCAGCGCACGGCTGGCACGCTCAGCCGGAGCCGTCTACCTGCCCCCGCCGCGCCGCCTGGACCACTGCCTGGCCACCGTCCGCCGACCCGCTCAGCTCACCCGGCTGGCCACCGCCACCATCGGAGAGCTGCCGTGGCGAGCCGAGGACAGGGGCGGCCTGGCCGCCCACCCACGCATGACCCACGCTCACGAACACCTCCTGACCCACCGCAGTGACGAAGCGATCCCACACGCTTCGCGGAACCTGCAATGACTGACCCGCCAGCCCACCGGCCGCTCAGCCACCGCCAGCCGCTCGTCGATCTCGAAAGACCCCCAGCCCCGACGATCCTCTACCCTCTCTGGCTTGTACACCCCCGACCACACCGCCGCCACGAAGTCCACCCACGCCCACTCGCGGACCACCAGCCGCGCCCGCCGCCAGCGCACCTCAATGAACGGCCCGAACCGATCCCGATGCGCCTGCACATCGCCCCACTCATCCCCGCTCACGCGGGCTCCTCAGGTGCCGACCTGTACAACGCCGCATACCGCTCGCGATACAGCCGCACGATCCGCCCCACCGCCGTTGCCAGCGCCGAACACGGACACGACGTGTACCCCGACACCCCGCCCGTCATCGCAGCGCCCAGCCGCCACCGGTAACGCCACCCGTGTGGCCCGCACTCACACCAGACCGTGAGATCCACCGCCCAATGCCCACCAGCGCCACGCCCTCTACCTCCGAGGTCTGCGACTCGATCCCGGACCATCGCAGTTGATCCGCCAGCGTGCGCGCCAACGCACCGGCCGGACTCAACACCTCCGCCGCTCGCTTCACCATGTCTTCCGCCCGACCCCGGCGAGGCAAATTCGCACCTCCAGGCCGCTGAATCACGCGGAACACGGGATGGCCTTCACCCCGATTTCGAAGGGCTCGGCTCTCCCTGTTCCCACCCGAAAGCAGGCTGAGTAACGACGCCGCAGGCTTCGCATCATGCTACGGACCGCATCTTCGCTCCCCCATAAGGGCCTTTGACGCTGGGCTCCGACACCAGGCGTTTCCCCCTGATGCCGCCAGCCTGCTACCGGGCCTCCTGGCAGCTACCCGGACCGGACTTACACCGGCAAGCGACGACGAGCTTGCGAACACGAAGATCAGCTACTCACGCAGCCTCACCTCCGTTCTGCTGGGCGCACGAAAACACTCAATGTCGACCCGGATGTTCTCGGAAGACCAACTGGAGCAACTGCGCTCGTGTCCCGACATCGGCCGTGACGATCTGATCCGGTACTTCACCGTGCCCCCCACCGACGTCGCCTTCATTGACCCAGGCCGGGGCCGGGGCCGGGGCCGAGTAACCGCCTCGGCGCCTGGCCGAACTCTACGTTGGCATCAGATTGCACGGCCGTGCAGCCTCATGCCAAGGGCAGAGTCTTGCGGTCATGGCAGCACGCCATCCCATAATGATCGCGCATCGCACGAACTTACGAGGTCAAGGGGTCGGACCGTCTGGCGAAACCGCTCCGGAGAAGCGTCCGGCTACCCGGGCATATACGAGAGGGAACAAACGGTGAAGAAGCCTAAGAAAGTCGCAATGGTATTTATTTCTTCTCTTGCGCTGCTCTGCGGTGCACTCACCTCACCGGCACAAGCGAACTATGGGGAGGTACACCGATTTCGCGCCCAATACGGAAACAGCGTCCTGCAGGGAAAGATGTCATGGTCTGAGTCTGGTCGGACCGTCACAATCGTGGGCACCCAGACAATCGCGACCGGCGCAAATGCGTGCTTCCAGGCCTTTTTTGTACCTCATCCAGGCAACGAAGATTGGTGGAACAAGGGTCGAACCGGAGAATTCTGCAGCGCCGGTGTCTGGCCCTTCGAGACCCGGGCGCTGCACGACGCCCCTGGAGGGGTTTCGAAGGTGAAAATCCTCTGGGGAAAAGAACCTTCGGACGCCCTTTGGATAGTGCAGGGTTGGTGCTACCCAATTAACGGCTGCGAGTGGGGCCATTGAGGTGATCTCAGCGAATCTCCGGTAGGTGGTCGTGCTCGAAATGGATGAGGACAAGCGCTGCGCGGGCGATGTCGCCGATTCTGCCGGGGCTGATGGTGATGTGCTGGAGGGTTCGCCAGCGGCCTTTGAGCAGGGCGAAGCCGCGTTCGCCGAGGCATCGCAGGGCTCGTAGGAGTCGGTTGTAGGTACGGTTGTCCGGGCTGAGTTCCTGGTTTTCTTCGGGTTGTTTGATGGGCGTGTGGATGCCGATGCCGGCGCCGTTGTCGGCGAGGGTGGGCAGGTCGCGGGCGGCGGCGTACAGGGCGCCCAGGAGGTGTGTCCGGGCGGCGGTGAGGTCGTGGACGGAGCCGGGTTCGACGTCGGCGATCCACAACTCTCGCGTTCGGCCTCGGCCAGGGTCTGGCGCCAGGGCTCGAGTTCGGTCACGAGCGGGTCGAACTGGTCGCGGGACATGCCGGTCAGAGCGGGGTGGGTGAGCAGGTAGGTGCCCTCAGCCGGGATCGGGGGCGCCTTCGCCTGTTCCGGCTCGGCTGGTGGTGCCGTGCTGGGATCGTAGGGCGCGATCGTGTAGTTCCACTCGCCGTGGAAGTCGTCACGCTGGACGCGCTGCAGGAGTACCTGGCGCTGCTCCTTGGTGAGGGTGCGGCCGGTGGGGTAGTCGCCCTCGTCCAGGACGGCGCTGACGGTCAGGCCGGTACTGGTGCGGGTTGCCGAGATGCTCTGCAGCAGCACCTCATAGCTGGTCAGGGGCCGTCCGCGCAGGCTGTGGGTGATGCGGGAGAACAAGCGGTGCTCGACCTTGTTCCACTTCGATGTCCCGGGCGGAAAGTGCAGCACGGTGACGGCCAGCCCGCATTCGTCGGCGAAGTCGGCCAGGTCGTTCTTGAACAGGTGGGAGTCAGCGGAGTTCGCCCCTCCGGAATCGGCGGTGATCAGAAGCCGAGTCGCATCCGGGTAGCCATTTCGGCCTTGCTGGTTCCACCAGCGGCGGATCGACTCCACCGCGAACGCCGCGGTGTTGCGGTCGGTGCCCACATTCACCCAGCCGACGTCTTGGCCCAGGTCATAGACGCCATACGGGATCGCGACCGGGGTATCAGCGAAGGTGAAGTCGTGATCTGGGGCCGTGATCGGGTTCCCCTTCGGCCGGTAGGTGCGGCCGGCCCGGGCGAAGTCACCGATCGGCTCCTTCTTCTTGGCGTCCACGCTCACCACCGGCAAGCCCTCAGCCAGGAACTGCTCGACCTTGGTGTTGATGTGCTGGAACTGGGCGTCGCGGTCAGGAACCTGGCTGCCGGCACGCTTCTTGGCCATGCCCTGGAGACTGAATCCCATCGAGCGCAGCAGATCGCCTACCGCCGGGGCGCTGATCGGATGGCCCGCCTCGGTCAACTCTCCGGCCAGGTCCCGCAGTGAGGCAGTGGTCCAGCGCAGCGGAGAAACCGGATCACCGACCTCCCGCGGCTCGATCAACGCCTCGAGCGCCGGAACCAGACCAGGATCCCGCTCAGCAGCCGACTTACGTCCACCACCAGGACGGCGCACCCGTCCCAACACCGGCGCACCGCCCGCGAGCTCGAGACGTCCCCGCGTGATGGTCGACTCCGATACTTCTGCCAGCCTGGCCACCACCGCGATCCCGCCATGCCCGAGTGCATCCGCCTCAGCAGCCAGATACAAACGGCGCTGCCGCTCGTCCAGATGCGGAAGCACAGCCGCGAACTTCACATCCAGGACCGCCAAGCCCGTCTCCGACATCGCCATGGAAAGCCAGTTAGCACACCACTCACTGAAGTCGCACCGAAACCAGCAGTAAGAGGGCGTTTTGGCATGGACTGTAGGGCTTAGATGCTTATGCCCAGTGGAGCATTCGCGCGGGTTCGTCTGGAATCTGTGCATCTATGTGCCGAGGCGAGATCGCTTCGATGTCCATTTCGTTAGATGACCTAACCCAG
>NZ_JBPJUQ010000196.1:0-4783 GCF_051192615.1 Streptosporangium sp. G11 | reverse complement strand
GCCATGCCGGCCTCTCCTGAAGGGGGCGCAGGCATGTAAGTCAACCAAGGCGACTCCACGAAAGCCGGGGTACATCAAAGCCTCCAGCAATCCCGGCGCGGTTCAAGGCGACCCGGGCCGGCCGAAGTGATGTGGGGTCTCGTCCGGCCGGAGCCGATCCCGTGGTGATCGCCGGAGCTCGACTGCAGGCCGCGCGCGATCGGCTGGCCGAGGAGGTCGCGGCCAAAGGCGATACCTGATGCCCCCGCCGGGCCAACTCCTCCGCCAGGCGCCGCAGCGACTTGGTCGTCCACCGCAGCGGCGACTGCGGGTCACCCCGCTCATCCGGCTCGACCAGCGCCAACAGCGCTGGCAGTACCCGGGGGTCCTGCTCCTCGACGCTTTTACGCCCACCGCCCTCACGACGCACTCGCCCGTCCGGCAGCACATCCACGCCGTCCTCGAGTTCGAACACCCCCTTCCGCACGGTGGACTCGCTGACCCCAGCGACCCGAGCGACCCGAGCGAACCCCGCCATGCCCCAGTAACCGGGCCTCGGCCGCCATCAGCAACCGCCGCTGCCGCTCGTTCAAATGCGGCAGCATGACCTCGAACTTCAACGCCAGCTGATCGAGAACGCCAGGCAAGATCGACATAACATGACATCCAACCCGAAAGATCGAATCGCCGTGTTATTTCCTCACAGCTTCACTACCTGCGCAACCTTTTGACGACGGTACCCAAATCGGCGCAGCCGTGGGTGGCCACGCTGGTGCGCACCATCTTCGACCAGCCCACCAGCGAAGCGGTGCGCACCCAGCACACCTGGGTGATCGACGCCTTGGAAGCGAAGTATCCGGCCGCGTGTGAGCACCTGGACGCAGCCCGCGAAGAGCTCCTTGCCTTCGCCGCCTTCCCACGAGAGGTCTGGAGGCAGATCTGGTCGAACAACCCTCAGGAGCGGTTGAACAAGGAGATCCGCCGCCGCACCGACGTGGTGGGCATCTTCCCCGACCGCACCTCGATCGTCCGTCTTGTCGGCGCGGTTTTGGCCGAGCAGAGCGATGAGTGGACCGAGGCCCGCCGCTACATGGGCCTGGACGTCCTGGCCAAAATCCGAATGCGCGTCATCGTCAGCGACACACCGCAACACAATCCCATTCCACAGACACTTACCGCTTAACCTGCAGAAACAGGATCACGCGAAGGTCAACTCATACACCACTTCGCTGGACGTGACCCCGGCCGGCCACCCACCGCGGCTGCGGTCAAGGCCCTCATCCTGCGCATGGCCGCGGAAAATCCGCGGTGGGGCCACCGGCGCAT
This sequence comes from Streptosporangium sp. G11, assembly GCF_051192615.1. Lineage (NCBI taxonomy): Bacteria > Bacillati > Actinomycetota > Actinomycetes > Streptosporangiales > Streptosporangiaceae > Streptosporangium > Streptosporangium sp. G11. Next base: position 3,478 of record NZ_JBPJUQ010000196.1, on the reverse strand, counting down.
CCACGGTGAACTTACCCGCCTCGGCCACAAGATCGCCGCCTCCACCGTGTGGAACATCCTGAACCAGGCCGGGATCGACCCCGCTCCGCGCCGTAGCGGGCCAACATGGAAGCAATTCCTGACCGCCCAGGCCGAGCACATCGTCGCCGCCGACTTCCTGCACGTGGACACCGTCAACCTCAAACGCCTCCACGCCCTGATCATGCTCGGCCACGGCAGTCGCCGCGCCCACCTGCTCGGCGTCACCGCCAACCCCACGGGCCCGTGGGCCGCTCAGGCCGCCCGCAACTTGCTCATGGACCCCGACACCGACACCGATATGACGAACCTGAAGTTCTTGATCCGCGATCGTGGCGGCCAGTTCACCGATGCCTTCGACACGGTTTTCGCTGACGCCGGCCTGCGCGTCGTCAAGAGTCCACCGCAGGCCCCGAAAGCGAACGCACACTGCGAAAGGATCATTGGCACCCTACGCCGCGAACTCCTGCACAGCAGGCTCATCCTCAACGAACAGCATCTGAGTCGAACCCTCACCCGCTACCTGGAGCACTACAACACGGCCCGGCCTCACCGCGGCATCGGACAGTTGTCCCGTCCCAAGCCGAAACCGGACCGCCAACCCCCATCGACCTCGCCGACCACCGAGTCCAGCGCAGAGCCATCCTTGGCGGCCTCATCCACGAGTACCAGATCACTAGCTGACACCACCGAGAACTAGCAGGTCAGACGCCGAATCCTATTCTTGAGCCCCACACGATCTGGATCTCTGACGTGCGTCCCGGCCGAGAGCACGACACCACCGCGGTCCGCACGCACGGCGAGATCTTGCCCGCCCTGACCGAGGCTGCCGGCGACCTGCGCAGCCTCGGCGACCTGGGCTACGAAGGTGAGGCCAACACCGTCACCGTGGCGTTCAAGAAACCCAAGGGTGGCCGCCTCACCCTCGTGCAGCAGCAGCTCAACCAGGCCCACAACGGTGTCCGCGCGGTCGGTGAACGCGGCAACGCCCTGCTGAAGGTGACGTTCAAGGCCTTGCGCAACGTCAGCGTCGACCCCTGGCGCATCGGCGCCATCGTTGCCGCAGCCCTCGTCCTGCTCCACTTCGACCACGCCCGCACCACATGACGAGGCTCAGCGATCAACACCTTGCGCGGAGTAGCTCAGTCGTCTGGCTGGCCGAGCTCGCGGAAGTCACGCAGGCCAGCGTGGTATGACGGCCCGGTGTCACCCGGAGGTGAACTGGTCGAGTCGTTCTTTCCACCTCACGGCCGCGGCTGGGCCATCCTCCTGTTCCGCGAACCTTGCGAGCAGTCGGTATCCGATAACGGCGACCTTCGGATGGGATGCCTCGGAGCGCTCCACGATCGCTATCGCACGGTCGACATCTTGCTTCTCCAGTGTCAGCTGGAGAAGCGCGGTTCCGGCCTCGACAGCTACCCGAGAATTCGTGAAAGAGCCACTGTCAATCGCGTATTTCCACAGCTCGGAGGTGAAGTCGGTCGCCGCCACGAGTGCGAGCGCCTCGCTGGCCGCCTCGCCGTCCTCGTCACGCAGGTAGCGGCTGGCCATATCGATCGCGATGTGGCCCGCATCACTGATCTCAAGGTCGCCGCCCATGCCGTAGATCATGTCGGCCGCCTCGTCGAAGTTTCGCTCGCACACGGCCAGACCGAATTCGCCGACGTTCGAGGGCTCGTACACCTTGGTCAACAATGCGGCCGCATCATCTCCCCGCTCGTTGAGTACGAGGTCATAGGCTTGCGCGGCGGGGGACTCCCAGCCGACACGTCGGCGCGCCTCGGCGATCACCTCCGGCACACGGAAGGTGAGCGCTTCGTGATAAGCGACACGCGCCTCATCAACGAGCCCGTCGCGGTGTAACAGAAGCGCGATCTCCAGGGCCGCCATGGCGGAGGCACTGTAGTTGTTCGCCTCTATTAACTGCTCGTACTCCGCCCGGACGACATCGATGCTTCGCGACCCACCATCACTATGCCCAGTCACGTTCAAGGATGGTAGGGCATCCATACGACAGCCGGCGCCACGACAGGGTTGCCTATCCTCGGCCAAGGCCGCGTGGGTCTGTCTAGTTAACGGCTCTGGCTCACTTTCGGTGGTGACGGAACGCCCTGATGCGTCACGGTGAGTCATGCATGATGTCGACGAGCTTGTGAGTGTGGTGTTCGCGGGGTTATCGCCGCTGGTCGTGGAGAACGTGGCGGACGAGCGCGAACGAATTCGGGTACAGGCGCGAACCCCGGACGGCCCCGTTGCCTGTCCTGGCTGCGGTGCCGAGACCGTACGCGTGCACGGCTATCACGAGCGGAGCGTGGCTGATGTCCCGGTCGACGCACGCCGCGTGCTCGTGGCGGTGCGGATCCGCCGCCTGATATGCCCGACGCGAGGCTGCCGTCAAACCTTCCGCGAACAGCTCCCCGGCGTGCTGGAACGCTACCAGCGGCGCACTCCCCGCCTGAGCGGCCACATCGGCGCTGTGGTCCGCGAACTAGCCGGACGTGCCAGCACGCGAGTCCTATCCGCCCTGGCCATGCCCCTGTCGCGGCATACCGCCTTGCGCATCCTGCTGCGGCTGCCCTTGCCGCAGCTTCAGGTGCCCCGCGTCTTGGGAGTGGACGACTTCGCCCTGCGTCGCCGCCATCGCTACGCCACCGTGCTCATCAACGCCGAGACCCGTCAGCGCATCGACGTCTTGGCCGACCGCACCGCCGACACCCTTGAGGTCTGGCTGCGCGCCCATCCCGGAGTGCAGGTCGTGTGCCGAGACGGCTCCGGCACCTACGCCGAGGCGATCCGCCGCGCCCTCCCGCAAGCGATCCAGGCCGGTGATCGGTGGCACCTGTGGCACGGCCTCGGCCAGGTCGTCGTGAAAGAGGTCGCCGCGCACAGTGCCTGCTGGGCCAAGGCCGGCTCGCCCCCGCAGGACGGCCCCAGAGCACAAAGCACCCTGCAGCGCTGGCACCAGGTCCACGACCTGCTCGGCAAGGGCGTCGGCCTGCTGGAGTGCGCGCGCCGCTTGAACCTGTCCCTCAATACCGTCAAGCGCTACGCGCGCGTGCCCGAGCCCGGACGTCTGCGACGCGCCCCGCAGTACCGGCCCACCCTGGTCGACCCTTACCGTGACCACCTGCGGCGCCGCCGTGCCGACGACCCCGCCGTCCCCATCTTGCACCTGTTCACCGAGATCAAGACCCTCGGCTACTCGGGCAGCTTCAACCTCTTGTATCGCTACATCACCCAGGGCCGCGTCGAAGGCGACCGCCCGCCCATCTCACCGCGCCACCTGGCCCGGCTCCTGCTCACACGGCCCGGTAACCTCACCGTCAAGCAGCAGAGCCTGCGTGACGAGCTCACCGCCGCCTGCCCCGAGATGATCGACTTAGTACTGCAACGGCGCTTGCGCGGATAGATCGGTTTGCCGATCATTTATGTCTCGTGACGGTTGTAGATCTTGAGGCGT
>NZ_JBPJUQ010000195.1:0-4793 GCF_051192615.1 Streptosporangium sp. G11 | reverse complement strand
CGTTGTGGCTGGGGTCGTTGAAGTCCAATATCGGGCACACGCAGGCCGCTGCCGGTGTGGGTGGTGTGATCAAGATGGTCGAGGCGATGCGGCACGGCGTTCTGCCCAAGTCGCTGCACATCGATGAGCCCAGCCCGCATGTGGACTGGTCGGCGGGGTCGGTGGAGTTGCTGACCGAGGCCCGGTCGTGGCCTGAGACGGGACGGCCGCGCCGGGTGGGGGTGTCGTCGTTCGGCGTGTCCGGCACCAACGCCCACGTGATCGTCGAGCAGTCTCCCGAGTCTGTCGAGCAGGCTTCCGCTCCCGCGGAGGTCACCTCTGGCAGCGCGGTGCCGTTGGTGTTGAGCGCGAGTGATGAGGAGGCGTTGCGGGAGCTGGCGGGCCGGTTGGTCGATCTGCTGGCGTATGAGGGTGTGCGTGAGCTGGACATGGGGTGGTCGCTGGCGACGGGGCGTGGGTCGTTGGCCCGCCGTGCGGTGGTCGTCGGACGGGATCGTCAAGAACTGATCGATGGTCTGACGGGGATCGAGGCGGGTCCGGTCGCGGCGGACCTGGGCGAGGTTGTGATGGTCTTCCCCGGCCAGGGGTCGCAGTGGGTGGGAATGGCCACCCATCTGCTGGACTCTTCGCCGGTGTTCGCCGCGAGGATCGCCGAATGTGCCGCCGCGCTGGAGCCGTATGTGGATTGGCCGCTGGTCGAGGTGCTTCGTGATCCCGATGAGGGATCGCTGGAGCGGGTCGATGTCGTGCAGCCGGTCCTGTGGGCGGTGATGGTGTCACTTGCCGGGCTGTGGCGCTCCTTCGGGGTCGAGCCGGCGGCGGTGGTGGGTCACTCCCAGGGCGAGATCGCCGCGGCGGTCGTGGCCGGCGCGTTGTCGTTGGGAGACGGCGCGAAGGTCGTGGCACTGCGCTCCCAGCTGATCGCGCGGCGGCTGGCAGGGCAGGGGACGATGCTGTCGGTGGCGCTGCCCGTCGACCAGGTCGAGGAGCGGTCGAAGGCGTGGGCGGGCCTGTTGTCGGTGGCGGTGGTCAACGGTCTCACCGCCACGGTGGTCGCCGGAGAAGTCACCGCGGTCCAGGAGTTCCAGGCCGCGTGTGCTGCCGACGGGGTCCGGGTCCGTCAGGTTCCGGTGGACTACGCCTCGCACTCACCCCAGGTCGAGCGGATCGAGGCGGAGTTGCTGCGGGTGCTGGAGGGGATCGTCCCGAGGACGGGGGAGGTGCCGTTCTTCTCCACGGTGACCGGTGATTGGCTGGACACCTCCGAGTTGGACGCGGGGTACTGGTACCGGAATCTGCGGAGGCCGGTCCAGTTCGCCCACACGGTCGAAACACTGGCCGGTAGGGGGTTCGGGTACTTCGTCGAGTGCAGTGCCCATCCGGTGCTGACGATGGCGATCGAGGAAGTCGCCGAGAACGCCGCGGTCACCGGCACCCTGCGTCGCGACATGGGAGGTATGGACCAGGTCCTGGCCTCTCTGGCCGAGTTGCATGTTCAGGGCCTGCCGGTGGACTGGGCCCAGGCGTTCGAGGGCACCGACCCGCGCTGGACCGATCTCCCCACCTACCCCTTCCAACGGAGCCACTACTGGTCGACCGGCACGGCCGGACCGGTTGACGCGTCCGGACTGGGATTGATGGGCGCGGGACACCCGCTGCTCGCCGGTGTCGTCGAAGTCGCCGGCAGCGGCTCGGTTGTGCTGACCGGCAGGGTCGCGCTCGACACACATCCCTGGCTGGCCGACCATGCGGTGTTCGGCTCGGTACTGGTCCCGGGCACGGCGTTGGTGGAGCTGGCACTGAGGGCCGGGCAGCAGGTGGGTTGGCGACGCGTCGAGGACCTCACGTTGGAGGCACCGCTGCTGGTGCCCGAGAGCGGTGGGGTGCACATCCAGGTCGTGGTCGGCGGGACTGAGGAATCGGGCCTTCGGAAGGTCGAGGTGTTCTCCCGGCCCGACACGGATGAGGAAACGGCCTGGCAGCGCCATGCCTCCGGTTCGCTGACGCCCGATCAGCACGAGGAACCGGAGGCTCTGGGGGTCTGGCCCCCGGCCGGAGCGTCCGAGGTTCCGATCGACGATGTCTACGGCCGCCTGCTGGACGACGGTTACGGCTACGGGCCCGTGTTCCAGGGGCTTCGCCGGGTCTGGCGTGGCCGGGACGCGATCTACGCCGAGGTCGCCCTCACGGAGGACGAGCAGGCGTCCGCCGAATCGTTCGCGGTGCATCCGGCCCTACTGGACGCCGCTCTGCACGGCGCGTTGCCCGCTACCACCAATGGGGGCCGCCGTCTCCTGCTGCCGTTCTCATGGTCGGGTGTGCGCGTGTTCCAGACGGGCGCGACCCGGCTGCGGGTGCGACTGGCGGAAGTCGGAACGGACACGGTGTCGCTGCTGGTCGCGGACGCCACCGGAGCCCCGGTCGCCGCGGCCGACGCGCTGGCCTTCCGGCCGCTGTCCCGCGACGCGCTGCGGACGGCGGGCGCGGACCTGCTCAAACTGACCTGGACGAAGCCCGCCACGTTGCCGCGCAGCGCGGAGATCACCGATTGGACCGTCCTGGACGGGTTCGGTGAGCTGCCTCATACCGTGACGGCCGTCACCAAATGGGGCCTGCGAAAGCTTCAGGCATGGCTCGCCGAAGAGCACCCCGCGGGCTCGCCGATGGTGGTCGTCACACGGCGCGCGGTCGGTGTAGGGGATGAGGAGCTGCCGGGGCTGGGCGCATCCGGTGTGTGGGGGCTGGTGCGTTCGGCGCAGTCCGAGAACCCGGGCCGGTTCGTTCTGGTGGACTCCGATGAGGATCTGTCGGATGGATTGCTGGCGCGGGTGGTGGCTTCGGGCGAGCCCCAGGTCGCGGTCCGTGCGGGTGAGGCATTCGTGCCGAGGCTGGTTCGCTTGGCGCCGCAGGTGGGGGTTTCGCCTGTGTGGGGCCATGGCCCAGTGTTGATCACCGGTGGTACCGGTGGTCTGGGGGCGGTGCTGGCCCGGCATCTGGTGGTCGAGCACGGTGTCCGTGAGCTGGTGTTGCTGAGCCGCCGTGGTTCTGAGGCTCCAGGGGCGAGGGAGCTCGGCGCCGAATTGACGGAGCTGGGCGCGGCCGTGTCCCTGGTCGCGTGTGACGCCGCCGACCATGCGGCGTTGCGAGTGGTGCTGGCCGAACATCCGGTGACGGCGGTCGTTCATGCGGCCGGTGTGCTGGATGACGGGGTGATCGGTTCCTTGACGGATGAGCAGGTCGAGCGGGTTCTGCGTCCTAAGGCCGACGCGGCCTGGAACCTGCATGAGCTGACCCGTGACCGTGAGTTGACGGCGTTCGTGCTGTATTCGTCGGTCGCCGGTGTGCTGGGTACGGCAGGGCAGGGGAACTACGCTGCGGGTAACACCTATCTGGACGCGCTGGCGCAGCACCGGCGTGCGCTGGGGCTGCCCGCGACCTCCCTTGCCTGGGGTCTGTGGGACGAGTCCGGCGGCATGGCCGGCGCCATGTCGGAGGTCGACCGTCGGCGGCTGGCCCGTAACGGCATGGTCGCGTTGACCGTCGAGGACGCCATGCGCGCTTTCGACCTCGCGACCTCCACCACCGAACCCGTCCTGGCCGTCACCACCCTCGACACCTCTGTACTGCGGGCCCGGTCCGAAGATCTGCCCGTCGTTCTCTCCGAACTCGTCCCCGCTGGCGCTCGCCAGCGCAGGACACCGGCGGCCACCTCGTCTCTGGCGGACCGGATGGCCGAACTCGCACCGGAAGATCGCACGCAGGCGCTGGTGGATCTGGTGCGTGTGCAGGTGGCCAGTGTGCTGGGGCATTCGGATCCGGCCGGTGTCGCGGTGGATCGAGCGTTCCAGGAGCTGGGGTTCGACTCGTTGACCGCTGTGGAGTTGCGTAACCGGCTCACCGCGGCGACCGGGCTGAGGCTCCCCACCACTCTGGTCTTCGACCACCCGTCTCCCACCGAGGTCGTCGCCTACCTCGGCAGCCTCATCTCCGAGGCCGCGGACGCCGCAGGTACCGTCGTGGCCGCCGCCGTGACGGACTCCGACCCCATCGCCATCGTCGGTATCGGCTGCCGCTATCCGGGCGGCATCGCGACACCGGACGACCTGTGGAAGGTCGTGGTGGACGGCCGCGACATGGTGTCCGGCTTCCCCGACAACCGAGGGTGGGACCTGGACAACCTGTTCGACCCGAACCCGGACGCTGTCGGCAAGTCCACTACGCGAAGCGGCGGTTTCCTGCATGACGCGGCTGAGTTCGATGCCGGGTTCTTCGGGATCTCTCCGCGTGAGGCTCAGGCGATGGATCCGCAGCAGCGGTTGTTGCTGGAGACGGCGTGGGAGGCGTTCGAGCGGGCGGGGATCGATCCGGTGTCGGTGCGTGGAACGCGGACGGGGGTGTTCGCCGGAGTCATGTACAACGACTACGGATCGCGGCCGAACCTCCCTGCCAAGGAGTTCGAAGGCTACCTGTTCAACGGTAGCGCGGGGAGTGTGGCGTCGGGCCGGGTGTCGTACACGTTCGGGTTGGAGGGGCCGGCGGTGACGGTAGACACGGCGTGCTCGTCGTCTTTGGTGGCGCTGCACCTGGCCGCCAGTTCGCTCCGCCAAGGCGAATGCGACATGGCCCTCGCAGGCGGCGTCGCGGTCATGGCCACACCCGGCAACTTCATTGAATTCTCCCGTCAGCGGGCATTGTCGGCTGACGGGCGGTGTCGTCCGTTCGCGGCGGGGGCTGATGGTACCGGTTGGGCGGAGGGTGTCGGGTTGCTGGTGTTGGAGCGGTTGTCGGATGCG
>NZ_JBPJUQ010000194.1:0-4803 GCF_051192615.1 Streptosporangium sp. G11 | reverse complement strand
CGCTGCCAGCCGGTGCTGTTGCGCGAGGGAGCGCACATGGTGACCGCGTGGCCATCAGCGATGCGCAGGCCGCCGTACACCCAGGTCTTCTCCGGGCCGCGACGGCAGGCAGTCCACAACGTCACCGCTGTGAGCAGATGCTCTCATGAGTGATCTGAACAGCCTGCGGTTCGCGGTTATGGCCGCAGATCTGCTCTCCCGCCCCCCTCTATAGCTCCGGTCCCGATTAGAGGAGCGCGCCGACGAGGTCGGCGAACTCCTCTGGGCCGACGATCCGCACGCCTAGACTCTCGGCCTTGGCGCGTTTGGAGCCTGCTTTCTCTCCGGCCACCAGCAGGCTGGTCTTCTTCGAGACGCTGGAGGAGGACTTGCCGCCGGCGCGTTCGATCAGCTCGTTCATCTGGTTGCGGGTCAGCGCCTCCAGCGCTCCGCTCATCGCGCCGGTGACCACGACGGACATCCCGGCCAGCGGTCCCTTGGATGTGCCGCTCGCCTCCGGGCCCGCGTTGGTGTCTGTATCGGCCTTGGCATAGGTGTCAGGAGCGGCGGGGGGCGTCCAGCCCGGCTGGGTCATGTTGACCCCGGCCCTGATCAGCTTGTCGATGAGGCCGGTGAGCTCGACCAGTTCCGCCACCACCCCTGGTGCCTTCTTCGGGCCGATGCCCTCCACCGCCTCGATCGCCTCGGCGTCGGCCGCGCGGATGGCGTCCATGCTGCCGAAGTGCCGGGCGATGCGGCGGCTCATGGACCGGCCGGTGCCGCGCACGCCCAGCGCGCAGAACACCCTGCTGAGCGGCTGGGCCTTGGCCCGCTCGATGGCGGCCAGCAGGTTGTCGGTGCTGGTCTCGCCCATCCGCTCCAGGCCCAGCACCTGCTCGCGGGTCAGGAAGAACAGGTCGGCGAAGTCGGCGATCAGCCCGGCGTCCAGCATCTGCTGGATGCGGTTCTCAGCCAGGCCCTCGATGTCGAGCTGGTCGCGGCCGGCGGCGTAGCCGATGGAGGCGATCACCCGGCAGGCGCGCCCGCGCACGCACCGCCACCGCTCCTGGGAGGAGTCGATCGCGTCGCCGCACAACGGGCAGACCTGCGGGATCGGGATCGGCTTCTCCTCGCCGGTGCGCAGGTGCACGACCGGGGCCTCGACGCGAGGAATCACGTCACCGGCCTTGTAGACGACCACGGAATCGCCGAGCATCAGGCCCCGACGTCCTATGTCGGAGGCGTTGTGCAAAGTGGCGTAGGTGATGGTGCTGCCGTCGATCTCGACCGGCTTCAGCACGGCGCGCGGGGCGATGATGCCGCTGCGGCCGACGTTCCATTCGACGTCGAGCAGTTTGGTGATTTTTTCGGTGGCGGGCAGTTTGTAGGCGATCGCCCAGCGGGGGGCGCGCGAGCTGAAACCGGCCAGCGCCTGGTCGGCGGCGAGATCACACTTGATCACAATGCCGTCGATGCCGAACGGTAGCTCCGGCCGCACCGCGGCGATATGCTCAACGCGCTCCTGCACCTGCTCCAGCGTCTCGGCGACGATCCCGGCGACGGGCGTGGCGGCGGTGGTCTGCACGCCCTGCCCGGCGACCCACGCCATGACCTCGCTGTGCGGGAGCTCGCGCAGTCGCACCGCCAACTCGGAGGCGTCGTCGGGGGCGGGCAGCACGCCATAGCCGAAGAACGTCAGCTCGCACACATACGGCCGGTCCTGGGCGCGCAGCGTGCCCGCGGCGGCGCTGCGCGGATTGGCGAACGTGGTGCCGTCGTGCGCCTGGCGCTTGGCGCAGGCGTCTTCGAACTGCAACGTCGTCATTTCAACTTCGCCACGCAATTCAATGGTGACCGGCTCGGCCAGCCTGGTGGGCAGCCCCACGATGGTGCCGATCGCGTGGGAGACGTCCTCACCGGCAGTGCCGTCGCCGCGGGTTACAAGCTGCATCAGGCGGCCGTGACGATAGCGGGCCGAGATGGCCAAGCCGTCGAGCTTGGGCTCGACGCTCCACGCCGCGACCGGGCGTCCGAGCCTGCGCTCCAATGAGGTGGCCCAGTCGGCCAGTTGCCCGGCACCGAAGACATTGTCCAGGCTGAGCATCGGCACGGTGTGCGGCACGTCGCCGACCACGGCGCCACCGGCGACCTTGCCCGTGGGCGAGGTCGCCAGCACCGACTCGGGGTGGGCTTCCTCGTACGCCTGGATCCCGCGCGCGAGCCTGTCATAGGCATCGTCGTCGAGCGTGGAGGTGCCGTCGGCGTAGTACGCGGCGGCGGAGTCAACAGCCAGTTGGACGGCTTCGGCGTAGGCCGTGTCATCGGCCAGGACAACGATGGGGGGCTCCTCGGTCATGGTTCGATCATGCTTGATGGCACTGACAATTCCGTCCGGCCGTCCGAGGCCTGAGTGCTGTGAGGCTGCGGTCAACAGATAACGTTCGTGATCGATGACCGCATGCCGGGAGAGGCAACACAAGTGGGATCCTTGGTCGCTGCGAAGGCCGCTTCTGTCTGTCGCGGCGGCATGTACACCATGCTGGGCAGCTGCTGAAGATCCCGGCCGACCCGGGAGATGCGAGCCTGACCTCTGTGCCCTCGATGAGCTCGCCCGGGCGATAGATATGAGCGGGTGTCGAACGCATCTGCTGTGGTGAGCAATCGCTCCTGGCCATCGTCGAGCAGCGCTTGGGCCCGCTCCACAATGGCACCGGCGACTGGGGTGCCGGCTCCACCGGGCCAACTTCCACTGCCCTGTCAGTTGGGCGGGCTGAGGGGGACGCCGTCAGGCTCCGGATGCCAGCTCATGTCAAACTCGAAGCGCCCGTGCAAGTTCAGAACGTCCGCAACCATCGGCAGAAGCGGTCGACGGTGTGACGCGGTTGTAGCGGGGGGGAGGGCGCGGCGCAGTTCCTCCTCGGTGACCGGGCGGGCGTTCAGGGTGGCCTGCCGCAGTGGCGTCTTGCCGGTCCGCAGGCCGCCCAGCACCAGCACGTTCACCTCGCCGCGCCTCATCGCGTACCCGTGCGTGTCCTCGTGGCGGACGTACGTGAGGCCAGCGCCATCCGGTGTGCACTCGGTGGCGCGAAAGCATACGTCTTCTCCGTCCGCGTAGGTCACGTACAACTGGATCGCGACGCTCTGCGCTCCGATGCCGGTGCGGTCCAACGGAAGGTAGATCATGCCCGCAGGGATCCCGGTCGGCTGCCCGGCATATCCGGGAATCCTCGCCGCGTAGTAGTCGCCGGTCTGCTCGTGGGCGGCGCCCAGTTCGCGGTTAGTGGCCAGGTGCAGGTTCAGCGCCGTGGCCCGCAGCAGGTCATGGTCGACCGATGGGGTCCCCACCACTGTCACGTGCCGGCGGCCGACCGGCACCTGGTAGCCGTGCACGATCTCGTTGTTCCGGTACACCAGGCCGCCCGACTCGGCGGTGCAGGAGCCCCATGTCAGGCGGGAGTCCTGGGCGCTGGGTTGCCCGCACATCTTTTCGCCCACCATGAGCCGGTTGTACGCGGTGATCGTGATGTGCCGATCGGGCGGGATCGCGTCCGGATTCTCGGGGAGGAAGCCGGCGTCGCCCAGCCCGCGGCCGTAGTCGCGGCCGCCGTTGGGCCGGTAGCCGGGGATGGAGACCACGTACGTGGTCTCCCTGTTTACGTTGGCGGCCGCCAGTCGTGCCTCGAACTCCTCTGGCGACTCCTGGCGCAGCACCACCACGCCGGCGCCGATCAGCACCACGCTCAGCCCCAGCGCGGTAAGGCTGAGCCGCCATCCACGCAGCGACATCCCGGCCGCCAGGACGAACGGAATCCCTCCGAGAAGGGACGACAACAGCTCGCTGCGACTCACCCCGAGCCCGGCGATGTCGGTCACCGCCCAGCTCAGAGGGCATTTATCTATGAACCTTTTTCATCCTCGTGCGACCTCGTAGTTCTGCCTGGGCACATGTGAAGATGATCACATGATCGAGACAAGCCGCGTGGAAAGGCCTGCGTTACGCAGAGCCGTGTACTTGGGTGCGGCGCTCTTGGCTGCCATCCTTATCGTGGCCCTGATCTGGGGTGAGGACCTGCGCTTCACCCACTCGTCAGGGAATATGGAGGCGGTCGCCCGCACACTGGGGAGGGCGTCGAACTCAGGGATCAAAGCATCGGAAGTCTCTCGTTCGAGTTCGTCCGTCGGGAGAACGACCAGGTCTACTTCTACCGAGGCAAGGGCTGGGGAGGGGACGGCTACGGCTATGTCTGGAGCCCCGCGAGCCGGCCGGGCGATGTCCGGCACGTGAAGGGGCCTTGGTATAAGTTCCGGGACGACGCGCACCAGTGAGCCGTTCCATCCTCAGGCGGCCTGGGCAACGCGGTGGTTTTGAAGGACGGCGATGGCCTTGCAGAGGTGGCCGGCTTTGGAAGGGCTGCAGCGTAGCTTGCGGAGGATCTTCCAGCTCTTCAACTGGGCGTTCACTCGTTCGCCGGGGCCTCGGAGCTTGGCGTGGGAGCGGTTGGCCCGCTTCTGGGACTCGGGTTTGTTCTTGCCCTTGTACGGGGTGATGACCGGGCCCTCGGCTCCCTGATACGCCTTGTCGGCCAGGGTGATGATCCCGGCCGTCTCCAGCGCGCGCAGGATGCCCCAGATCCGGGCGGCGCTCAGATCGTGGGCTTTGCCGGGCAGCGCTCCGGAGGTCCACAGGATCGTCCCGTCCGGTGAGGCGATGACCTGGACGTTCATCCCGTGCACGCGATGCTTGCCGCAACGCCGGTAAGTTACGGTTCGGTTGTGTTGGGTGGCCGGATGGTGATCGTATAAACGGTCCTGCTCAGCGGCGTT
>NZ_JBPJUQ010000193.1:0-4805 GCF_051192615.1 Streptosporangium sp. G11 | reverse complement strand
CAACGAGGCCCTCGCAACCCAAATAGCCGCATAGGCTGCGCCATAACATGGCTGTCCGGAATCACCGTGGCCCCTCAGGGGCGGCAGCCCCCGAGACCACAGACATTCCGTCTCATCCAGGCGGACACAGCCCTGTTGATCTGATGCGTCTAAAGATCATCCTGTAATCCCTGCCATGAAGGAATTACCAGGTGCGTTGCGGAGTTGGGCTGGCAACGGCAAGATCAGGACATGACCGAGTACTCGTGGCCGGATGACGGCGTCGAGATCGGGAGAAGGGCCCGGGCAGCCTGGTCCGCTACGTGTCGAGCCTTGCCTATCGGGACTCGGGTGACCGGGACGGTTATCGGCCGGCAGCCCTTCGGCGTGTTTCTTCGCATCGATGACACGCCCAAGGCGATCGGCCTTGCTGAGATCACCGCCATGCCTCCAGATTTTGAGCTCCCTCGCTTGGGCGCCTTCGTGACCGGCGAGGTCATCTCGCATACCGAGCACAACCATCAAGTGCGGATCAGGCTCACCGAACAGACAGAGAGCTGACACGGTCCCGCTGGCCTGATACATCCCATCGGGGTGGGGCCATTTCAAGCCGTCGCTTTTTCACCCAGTGATCAACAAATGGGTCCAGGTCAAGCCGTCAAATGGGGCCACCTGAAGCCGTCCTAACCACTGACGGGGTTCTCGGGGCGGCGTAGCGTCGAGGTATGGCCGAGGAGGAAAAGGATCCGCCGATCTGCGGTACCTGCTCGGGCGCGGGCGGCGAATGGGTCGACCGTAACGGCAGCGGTCCCAAGCAGAGCGTCTGGGTGGCGTGTACGGCGTGCGCTGGGACGGGGCGGCGATGAGCGACCCGATCACCTGCCCCGAGTGCGAGGGCGTGGGCGGCCAGCGGCTGGGTCGTCTGCGGATCGCGTGCCGGTTCTGTCACGGCCGGGGCTGGGTCGGTGCCGAGCACGAGCCCGCCGAACCTCCCCCACCGCCCGCTGAGCCGCCGCCGGCCTGGGAGCATCGCATCTGGTCCGACTCCGCCGCGTTCCTGGGGTGCCGCTACTGCTTGGGCTCGAAGATGGTGGCTCACCTGGATGAGAGCACCCGCACGCTGGTGATGGTGCCCTGTGGGTGTCGGGCGCCTGGGGATTTGTCGGCGAGCGCGTAGGAAATCGCGGCTACGTTGTCACCCGTCGCTGCTGTCCTGTCTTGAGTGGTCCGATCGGTGCCGGTGGCATCCTGCTTGTCACGTTAATCTCCGCTGCCTTGTTTCCCAGTGAGGTGATTTCATCAAGGACCAAATGGACGCATGTCCACAATGATAAGAGAGTTTGGATATTTTGCTTTCACTTGAACTTGCTTTATGGCTCTTGTGACTTTTTCGTCAAGCGTTCCATTCGAAATGTATTCTTCATATTCCTTCAATGGCTCCAGTGACAATAATACGTCTTTCCGTTGGCTGGATTTCATGTGAACCGCTTTTGGGGAACGATCTGTGTCGACCTCCCATCCTCTCGACTGCAGAAGTTCGACTCCCTTTTTAAGGGCGTCTCGTTGGTCGGGAACCACTAAGTCAAAGATCATATATTCTGTAGTTACGACAGAATCCGATTCTGTGGATGTTGCTTTGGCGCTTGCTGAAACTTGGCCGATCTCTTGTACCTGACGCACCGCTCTGGGGTCGACTTCTAGCGGCTTTCCTCCCCAGGCCCGCATAGTCAGGTAGAGTAAGCCGAATAAAAGTGCGATGACTAAAACGACTAGAGCTGTGACCCTAGTCCTCTTAGCCGTTACGGATGACATCTAACCCTCCAATCTTTTAAACTAGCTAGCGTAACCGATCTAACCAGTATGGCCGGTGAGCGTGGATTTTCTAAATTCCCCGCCGTCGGTTCCACTTGTATGGATATCACGTGATTTTACCAGTCATTATATCTTTCCAGGTATGGTTTGTCGAAAGGTTTCCCGCAGCGCGCTTTCATGCAGTGTCAATATTCAAACGCTGCTGTACCTGTCGTGCCGAATATGGCGTCCCAGCGTTTTTGCGTTTCCGGGGAAGGTGGCGGTCCACCGCTCAACCATTTACCAAACTGAATAGGGTTGACCGCATAGGCGACGGCGGCCTCCCAGTCGTTTATGTGGCGAGTTTTATTCCCGTGAGTGACGGTCACGGTCTCCTTTAAGTGCCTCATGTATGATGCGGCCAGCCGGATGGACCAAACAGGATCGCGGCTTAACACGTATGCTATCTGCTTGTTGGTGTGTTTATCTCCCATTCCAGCATAGTACTTGTTCATCATCGCGCGAGCTGTTCCGATATTGATCTGCGCAATTCCTGCAGAAACGTAACCAGAGAACTCCGTGATGCGGGCAATCTCATACTGCTCGATCGACTACGAGCAAAGTGTTCCGCAGACTCGATGAACGCCAAGGAGACGGCGCGGCGGGCCACCTCAAGCGACTCTTTGTGCTTCCGTCGCCGGATCATAACCTCCTCGACGAACTGCGCTCCGGCTTCCTTATTGATCAACCGACACGCATCATCGACCGTCGCAGGAATCGGCGGCCTGACCGAGACAAACCTGAACAAGTTTCGTGTCGCCATGGCCCATCATTTCGACGAAGATCACCGGCCTGCGGTCCGGATAGGGAGAAACCCGACAGGGAGACTCTGTCACTGTCCTCACCTCAGTTCAGTGCCCCATATCGGAGTTCGGGTGGCCATTGAGATTGATCGGCCGCGTTGAGCACGAGTAGGGGTTCCGTACTGGTGGAGTCGCGTGTTCAACTGTCGCGAGTTGTCGTCCTCATAGGGCCTGATGGTGACGTTCCGTGTTCCCCGAGGCCGGAGACGCCGCGCGTGATGTTGTCCCCGCTTGGGGAGATTGGCCGCGGCTGAGGGTTGCCGCCGGCCCCGTGGCACTGACAGGCTCCGGGGCATGATCAGACACAGCGCCACGGGCGGCATGCGGCACATGGGCGGCTAGTAGCCGTACGGCAGGCGGAAGGGCCCGAACCCGGGAAAGGGGGGCAGGCCCTTCGGCGTGCAGGTCGGAGACGCGCCCGGTCGTGCGGGGTGTCAGTCTGCCGATCCCTCAGTAGCCCTGGCCGGTGAGGTAGTCGGCGAGACTCTCGACCGTGCTGTTGGCATTCCCCGCTATCGCCGTCTCGGAGTGGTGGCCCACGATGACGGTCCTGTTGGTCTTCGCGGCGGCGATGCCGGTCCTTCCGGATCTGGCGTAGATGCTTCTGGATTCGGCTCTCGTGAGGATGTACCTGTTTCCGGCGACGTAAAGGCCGTCGCTGAACGCGCGGTCCTTCACGGCCTCGTCGCCCTTGACGATGCCGACGATTACCCCCATCTCCTCGGGTGATGGGTTGAACCCGGCGCTGAGGGC
This sequence comes from Streptosporangium sp. G11, assembly GCF_051192615.1. NCBI lineage: Bacteria > Bacillati > Actinomycetota > Actinomycetes > Streptosporangiales > Streptosporangiaceae > Streptosporangium > Streptosporangium sp. G11. The sequence continues at coordinate 1,419 of NZ_JBPJUQ010000193.1, read as the reverse complement.
CCAGAACACCTCGTCGGTAAGGCTGTAGATCCCCGCGTGGTCAATGTGACCACTGGCTATCAGGCTGACATCCACGTACCCCTGAAGGTCGGTATCCATGCTGTCGCTCCTTGTGCATTCGTGGTCTCACGTCTGCTGCCCGTGAGGGGCGCTTTTGTCATCGTCGAGCAGTGGGAACGTGTCATCAAGGGGGTCGGGCGGCCGAGCTGAGCCCAGCGCTGTCGACATGACGAAGGGCCCGACCCCCAGGTGTCGGGCCCTTCGTCGTCGTGTCTACGCCGTGGCGCGTCGTGTACGGCGGCCGAGCATGCGCGCCTTACGCACCTCGTCCGGCCTCGGTACTGGTGAGCTCGCCTATTCCGGGGTTGAGGAACCTGCGGACAGCCGTTGGCGGTACCTTCGAGTAACTTAGCTGGACGCTTCGGCAGGGCCCTCGGTCGAGATGGGCACGGGCGGGCCCGGCTGGCCGGGCAGTAGCCCGGTCAGCGCGCTTCGGATGGCGGCCCGGCTCACTCCATGTGCGCGGGCGAGGGCCGCGATCGAGGTGCCGTGGTCGGTGAACGCCGACCGCACCTCCTCAAGCCGGGCGCCGGCCAGCGCGGGTGGCCGGCCGCGGTAGCGGCCTTCGGCTTCGGCGGCGGCGACTCCTTCGGCGGTCAGCTCGTTTTGCAGGTCGCGCTGGAACTGTCCCACCGCGGTGATCACGTTGATGATCAGGGCTGTCGTCGCGTCTTTGGCCGCGAGGTCGTGGAAGTTCGATAGCGGGCCCGACAGGACGCGCAGGGCGACGCCGCGGGCCTGGCACCAGTCACGGACCGCGTGGATGTCGACCAGATCCCGGCACAGCCGGAACAGCTCCGACACGGTCAGGACGTCGCCCGGGTGTGCGGCGGCGGCGACCCCGGCGAACGCGGGCCGCTCCAATGCGGGGATCTTGGAGGTGGTCGCCGGGTCCTCGAACAGCAGCACCCCCTCAGCCGGGCGAAGCCCCTCGGCGACGCCCCCGGTCCGGATGAGGAGTCCGGCCTCGGTGAGGATGTGCCGCTGCCGCATCAGGGACTGGGGGGCGGTGGACGAGCGGGAGTAGACGATCCGCACCGGCGACTCCTTGGATATGAGGGACGGGAGCCCCCTTTTATCTGTCGGGAAATCCTGTCGTCAATTTGGGCTCGAAAACACCCATCCGGAGCGGCGTTTTGTGCCGCTAAGTCTGATTTTCCGGGCTGTGGGGAGCCTGGTCGGTGTGGTGTCGGGAAACCATCCTTTTCCGACAGGTCTGGCGCAGGTCTATGCATTCCCGTCCCGTGGGCAGGGGGCGCCTGTGTGCATGTTGGATGAGGCACCGTCGATGACGGAGTCGAGCCTGTCCCGGGTCTGGGTGAGATCCGCGATGTGCCGGTCGAGGTGGTCGCGTTCCGC
>NZ_JBPJUQ010000192.1:0-4853 GCF_051192615.1 Streptosporangium sp. G11 | reverse complement strand
CGATCTCCCCCAAGTCCACAAGAGCAGCATGCCGAACCCAACACCCAAGATCAAATCAACCTAACGAAGTACTACTAGTCGCGTACGCCGATCGCCTCGGCCGGGTGTTGCCTGAGCGCCAGCCGGGCCGGAAGCGCGGTGGCCAGTAGCGCCAGCGCCGTCATCGCGGCGATCACTGCCGCATACGTGCTGAGGGGCATGTAGGGCAGCGCCGAACCGGTCATCCCGGTTCCGAAGGCCGACAGCGTGGCCAGCGAGATCGCGGTCCCGGCTACCACCGAGATGAGCGCCAAGGTGAGGGTCTCCAGGCGCAGCATGCGCAGGACCTGCCGCTTGGTGGCGCCCAGCAGGCGCAGGAGCGCCAGCTCGCGGGTGCGGTCGGCGCTGGACATGGCCAGCGTGTTCACCACGGCGATCGCGGTGAACGCGATGATCAGCCCCATCGCAACGTAGTTGACCTCAGCGTTGGGCGCGCTCAGCTCGACCGCCTGCGCCTGGTCCAGGATGGTGGCGGCGGGTAGCGCTGTGCGCAGGGCGTCGGCAGTGCCGCCGGCCACCAGCAGCGTCCCGGACGGATCGTCCACATGCCCTGCCACGAGTGTGCGGGCGACGGTGAGCTCGCCGAAGCCGAGGCCCCGCGAGTAGATCGCGGCCACCTTGAGCTTGGCGGGGGTGCCGTCTCCGAGGGTGAGTTCGAGTTCGTCCCCGACGTTCTTGCCGAGCCGGGAGGCGGCCGTCTGGCTGAGGGCGACCGAGTTCTTGCCAAAATCCTTGATCGAGCCCGCGGTGATGCCCAGGTCCATGGTGCGCGGGTCGACGTCGGCGGCCTGGGCGCCGTACTTGGTGAGCCCGACCCGGACGGACGTGCGCAGCACCTGGCTGACGGCGACGACGCCGGGCACGTCACGGACCGCGGCCGCGCTGGTGCCGGTGATCACGTAGTCCGCCCGGGTGCCGGCCGCGGCCTGCTGCTCGGCGGCGTGCCCCATCGTGGTCTGCACGAACAAGATCGTGCACGTGAGCGCCACCATCAGCGTGAGGGGGGAGATCACCGAGGCCATGCGCTTGGTGCTGGAGCGCAGGTTGCGGGTGGCCAGGTAGCCGCCGACGCGGGAGGCGGCCAACGGCAGGGCCAGGAGCGCCAGCGCGGCGCGGGCCAGCAACGGGCCCAGCAGGGTGACGGCGGTGGTCCACACCAGCGCCGTGAGCAGGGTCACCGGGCTGGAGGCGGCCTCGGTATTCAGGAACGACAGCAGGATCGTCAACGCGATGCCGCCTGCCACGCAGACCAGCCCTGCGATCAACCGGCCCACGGGCAGGCCGGGGCGTTCCAGGGCTGCCTCACCCAGCGCTTCGACCGGACGGATCCGGTTGGTGCGGCGGGCCGAGACACGGGCCGCCGCCCACGCGGCGGCCACCGTGGCGGTCAGGGCACCCAAGGCGGGGAACGGGCTGACGACCAGATTGAGATTGGCGGGCATCGCGCCCAGCTCCACGAAACGGGAGCGTAGCCAGAAACCCAGTCCGATCCCGGCGGCCGAGCCGAGCAGTCCGGCGGCCACGCTGATGGTGAGGGCTTCGCCGCCGAGGAGCATGCGGATCTGCTTGGGGGTGGCGGCGATGGCGCGCAGCAGGGCGAGCTCGCGCTGGCGTTGCTGGATGGACAGGGCGAACGTGCCGACCACGACCAGGATGGCGACCAGGAGCGAGGTGGCGGCCAGCGCGCCACCCAAGCTGATCAGCTTGATCCGGGCATTCTCCGCGCCCAGGAACTCCACCGCGCCACGTTCCTCACCCGTGTAGGTGAGGGCGCCTTCGACGCGGACGTCCCTATGGGGAAAGACGCCGATGGCGGTGAGCTGGCCGGGACGTCCGGCGAGCTTGCGCGCGTGAGCCGTGGAAAAGAAGAGGGTGTCCTGGCTCGGCAGCGCCTGCGCGGTGACCCCGACCACCCGGTAGCCGACCAGCGTGGTGCCGAGCGCGTGAGCGTTGCGGGCATCGACCACGACTTCGTTGTCGGCAGTGGGCTCGCGGCCCTCGGCGATGGTGAACGGGGTCAATTCCGCCGACTCCCACCCATGCCCGAGGAAACGTCCCGCGACCGGGAAGCTCACCTCCGGCACCACCTTGGTGACCCCGGGCGACTGACGGAGCTGGTCGGCCAGCTCGGCTCGAATCCACTTCCGCTCAGACAGCGTCTTGGCCTTGGTCTTGGTCTTGTCGCCGGACTTCACGACCGTCTCGCGTACGAACTGGTCGCCGGCCACGATCACCGGCGCCCCCGCGTACCGTTCCGGTGCCACGCTGCCGCGCAAACCGGTCTCCAGCAGCATCAAACACGCGCACACCAGAGCCGCCGCGCACAGTAGCGCCACGAACGCGCCTACGAAGGCCGCCTTGCGGTGCCGAATCATCTTCCACGCGATCACTTCCACGCCCCCAGCCTGGTCATCCGCTCAGCTACCTTGTCCGCGCTCGGCGCGCTCATCGCATCCACGATTCGGCCGTCGGCCAGGAACAGCACACTGTCGGCGTACGAGGCGGCCACCGGATCGTGAGTGACCATCACCACCGTCTGCCGCAGGCTGTCGACTACTTCACGCAGCAGTTTCAGCACGTCGCGTGCGGTCATCGTGTCGAGCGCACCGGTCGGCTCGTCACCGAAGACCACCTCGGGCCGGGTGACCAGCGCCCGGGCGATCGCCACCCGCTGCTGCTGACCGCCCGACAGTTGCGCCGGCCGCCGATCGGTACGGCCTGTCAGACCGACCCGGCTCACGATCTCGGACATCCAGGCCGGATCCGCCTTGGCACCCGCCAGGCGCAGCGGCAGGGTGATGTTCTCTGCCACGGTCAGCGACGACACGAGGTTGAACGCCTGGAAGACGAAGCCGACCCGCTGGCGACGCAGCTCGGTCAGCTGCGTTTCGGACATGTTGGCCAATTCGGTGCCGCCCAGCTGGACCGAGCCGGAGGAGGGCGTGTCCAGCCCGGCCGCGCAGTGCAGGAACGTGCTCTTACCCGATCCGGAAGGCCCCATCACTGCGGTGAAGGACCCGCCGCCGATACTCGCCGACACCTCACGCAGGGCTGCGACCGCGCTCTGGCCTTTGCCGTACACCTTGCTCACCGCGTCCAACCGCACAACGTCTGTCATGCCTGTAAGCCTGCCGACCAGCCCGTCCAGGGAACAGAGAGTGGCTCACGTGCTGACCATGACGTCGTCATAATCCGGACACTGCTCGACAGCGCCCGTCGCAAGAACACCAGACACAACAAAAATCACCGCTAGCATCCACGCCTTGAGCCAGAACCGGAATCCGACTGCACGCCTGGTGGATCGACGCCTGGGCCAAGCGCCTGCGCGCCGTCTTCGCCGGCGACTGCCTGCATCAGCTGCCGCTCATCGAGCGAGCCATGGGCCGCCAGACCCAGGCGCTGATCATGCAACTGGACGCCGCCTGCCGCGGCCGACGATCTGGCCGAAGCAGCAGCCGAGGCGTTCGCTCAACACCCGGACGCTGAGATCCTGGACAGCTTCCCCGGCATCGGCCCGCTCACTGGAGCTCGCGTCCTGGGCGAGATCGGCGACGACCGCACCCGATTCCGCGACGCGCGAGGGTTGAAGGCCTATGCCGGATCAGCGCCCATCACCATCGCCAGCGGCAAGAGCCTGGTCGTGCACCATCGCAAGGTGAAGAACCAGCGGCTCGCGGCCGCCGGTTACGTCTGGATCTTCGGAGCCCTGCCCTCACCTCAGGTCAAGGAACACTACGACCGCCGCCGTGCAGCCGGTGACAAGCACACCGCAGCGATGCGCAACCTGTTCAACCGGTTCCTCGGCTGCCTGCACCACTGCCTGCAGAGCAGGCAGACTGGCATTCCCCCCGGGGTGTGGACACCCGGTTTCATGCAGCCAGTGAGATCATTGTAGCAATTCGATCTTCGTAGATGGCCGGGGCAGGTTTCCGGTCGCCGAGTGTCTGCGCCGGTGGTTGTACCAGGCGATCCAGCGGAAGATCTCCGTGCGGGCTTCGGCCTCATCGCTCCAGCGGCGCTTCTTGCGGCCGTGCAGCAGCTCGCGTTTGAGGGTGGCGTGAAGGACTCGGCCAGGGCGTTATGAACCGCGCCGGGATTGCTGGAGGCTTTCCGAAATCACCGCGGCCCCTCATTCCGTGCTTGCCACGGTTTGGCACATGGTCGTCGATGCCTTGCGGCGAGCGTACGATGCACGGCGACCACATGAGGTCATGGTCTCCGGCCGGGTACTGAGCAGCGGGGCGCAATGGGCTATCGAGTCCCTTCGACTCGGATATCGCTAGCTACGCGGCCGGGACTGTACGGTTTTCGGCTCTGTCTCTCTTTCGGTGGTGACGGAACGTCAGCCCAAGAGGATCCGGTGACGGAGCAGCGCGAATCCGGCGCGGCCGTGCATCTGGCGCATGACGCGCTTGGTTTTGGTGTTCACGCCTTCGGTGCCGCCGTTGTGGTGGGGCAAGGTGACGGCCGCGCGGACGGCATCGCGGTCCTGGTCAAGGCCGCGGGTGAAGGCGTGCAGGTGGGGTAGGTCGGCGGCGCGGGCGGTGGTGATCCACGTGTCGAGACGGTCGGCGTTGCCCTCGCTCGGCCGGAGCAGGTCGGCGAAAGCGCGCACCAGCCCGGCTAAGACCGTGACTCATTTGGTGGTTGATCGTTGGATGTGTCGTGGATGCGTTCATGCAGCGACTGGTGCCCGATGAGTTGTGGGAAATTTTCCAGCGGGTGGTACCGCCCGCTCCGGCCCGGCCGCAGGGAGGAGGGCGGCGGCGGGTCGACGATCGTCTGATCCTGGCGGCGATCGTGTATGTGGCCAC
>NZ_JBPJUQ010000191.1:0-4967 GCF_051192615.1 Streptosporangium sp. G11 | reverse complement strand
AGAGCCCGGTGAATCGAGAGATTCACGCCGGGATCTGTGGGAGCCCAGGGGTGAAATCCCCCTGGGCTACCCGACTGGACCCCAGGATGGGGTTCAGACGGGCAACCCCGCTCCGATCGACGATGACTCCGGGACCGACTCTCAGGCCCGTTCTGGGTAAAACAAACGTGTCATGAGCCCGAAACGAGCGTGATCACGGATCTTGGGTCCAGTCTTTCCCTGTCGCCGGTGAGTGACGATTCTGCCGGGTTTGGTCAGGGTCCCGCTAGCCTAGGGGCCTCCGGCGCAGTCGGCGCGCATCGAGAAGACCACAAGATCGCCGAACGCCGCGGTCGGGCCGATCGGGGGCTCGCGAGTCCCCGCGGACGGCCTCGTTCGCGGCTACGCCATCTTGACGCCCATCGCGGCGAGTTCCGATGTGCCCTGTGCGCTCTTGCCGGGCATGAGCAGGAGGGTGCAGGCTCGCTCGAATCGGGATCCCAACTGTTGCCATGCCGCCGCCGACGTCTCAAGCGCGGCGGTGTCGCCGTGCAGGCGGCCCCGGGCGCGGGCCAGGCAGGCGGCGGCCCAGTCGTTGCCCTGCGTCGAGATGCCCGCCGCAGCCAGGCGTTCCGCGGCGTCAGGCAGTTCGGCGACGACGGCCAGCTCGGTCGCGGCGGCCCGTATGTAGGCCGAGGACCAGTACGTGGTGTCGGCGCGGCCCAGTTCCAGGAGCGGGACGATGTCGTCGAACCGGCTGGTGTGGACGGCGAGACGGATGTCGACGAACGTCACGAAGGTGGCGTGGCCGAGCACCACGGGCCCCCTGACCTGGATGGCGCGGGCACGCCACAACCTTGCGGCGTGGTCGTCACCGCGTAGCCCATGGATGAGGGCAATGGCGCCCAGGCAGGGCGACAGTGAGCCCATCGTCGGCATGCCGGCCCGCTGCCAGCCGTTCCAGGCCGTGGCCGCCAGGTCCAGCGCCTCCTCGAAGTCGCCGGCCAACACCAGAGGGGTGATCAGGTTGGCGGCCGAGAGGTAGGAGTCGCCGACCAGCTCATCGGCGGCTGCCAGGCGGGCGGCCGAGCCGGCGGCCCGCAGGTCTCCGATGTCGAGTGCGGCCTCGCAGGTCACCTGGTGGGTGTCGAGGATCTCGGGCGCCGCGTGCGGATCGTGGCGGGGCATCGCGGTGAGCAGGGACAGTCGTTCGCGGCTGATCCGGTACGACTTGTCGCGCCGGCCTGCGGCGCGGGCCGCGATGGCCACCGCGTCGAGCGCGGCGCTGAGGAGCACAGGATCGCCGGCCCGGCGCGCGGCGGCGACGGCGGCCTCGGCCAGCGCGGGATCCGGATCGAACTTTCGCGGGCCCGCCGTCCACGCGGCCGCCGCCTTCAGATGGGCCGCCACCAGGAGGTCGGAGGGGTCACCTGCCTTGATGGCCTCGGTGAGCATGGTGAGCAGGCCGGCATGGGGGACCTCGATGGCGAACCCGCCAGGATGCCGGGCGGTCATGACGACGGCCAGGGCCAGCGCGATGGCCCTGGCGTTGCCGTCCCCGCTCGTGTGCGCCTGCGCGGCCGAGGACAGCAGCAGGTCAAAGACCCGCTGGCCGGCATTGTAGATGGTGTGTCCGCAGTCGGCCGCGTCGCGCAGGTCGCGGGCCGCCTGGCCTGGGGTGGGCGCGCGTTCGGCGGCCTCGAGGAACCGGTCGAACGACTCCATCAGGAACCGGCGGGCGTAGCTGAGCCGAGCCAGGGCGCGGGCCAGCCGGTGCGGCTCGGGGCCCGGCCCGGGTGGCGCGGCGGCCAGAGCCGCCCGCAGGTCCCCGGCGACAGCGTCGAAGTCGCCGCTCCAGCCCTCGTCCTCCAGCCGGTTTTCCAGGGCCGAGGCGGTGAGCAGCGACCATTCCAGATGCCGTCGCCGCGTCTGGTCGCGCTCCCCGCTGTTGTCCAGGTGCTCGGCGGCGACGGCCCTGATGGTCTCCAGCAGCCGCCACCCGCCTTCCGCCTGCCCATGGACGATCAGGCTCTTGTCGACCAGCCGGCCCAGGATGTCGGCAGCCGCGGCGCGGTCGCCGACGGCGGCCACCATCTCCACGGCCCGCAGGTCGAAGCCGCCGGCGAAGACGGCCAGCCGGCGGAACAGCGTGCGTTCCTCCTCGTTCAGCAGGTCGTGGCTCCAGCCGATCACGGCGCGCAGTGATCGATGCCGTACGGCCGATCCCCGGCTGCCGGCCAGCAACCGCAGATAGTCGCCCAGGGCGCTGAGCAGACCGATGCCGCCCAGCGATGCCCAGCGGGCCGCCGCCAGCTCGATCGCCAGCGGCAGCCCATCCAGGCGGGCGCACACGTCCGCGACGATGGCCCGGTCGGGCAGCGCACCGGGTAAGGGGCCGCGGACGCGGTCGTAGAAGAGGAGCTCGGCCTGGGAGCCCAGCGGGAGCGGCCCGACGGAGATGGTGTGTTCATCCTGCAGGCCGACCCGCTCGCGGCTGGTCGCCAGGATCGTGGCCCCAGGGCAGGCGGTCAGGATCCGCTCAGCGAGCTCGGCCACCGCGTCGAGCAGGTGCTCGCAGTTGTCCAGGATCACCAGCGACCGTCCCCGGGCCAGCCGCTCCACCACGGCGTCGGCCAGCGGCTGCTGCGGCCGTTCTGTCACGTCCAGCGCGGCGGCGACGGCCTGGGTGACGAACCCAGGACCGACCGGCACCAGGTCGACGAACACCGCCCCGAAGGGGAAGGACGGCGCGGCGGCCTCGGCCACCACCACCGCCAAGCGGGTCTTGCCGACCCCGCCGGGGCCCAGTAACGTCACCAGCCGATCCCGGGCCAGAGCGGTCAGAACCTGGTCACGTTCCGCCACACGCCCGACGAAGCTCGTACGCGTCCGCGGCAGGCCGCTCGTCTTCCCGACGGGCGGCGGAGTGCCGCCGGCCGTCGTGCCGGCCAGATCCGCCAGCGCCTTGCGGTCGGCGACGCCGTACTTGCGCAGGAGCGATGACACGTGTCCCTCGACCGTGCGGACGGAAACGTGTAACCGGTGACCGATCTGCGCGTTCGTGAGCCGCAGGCCGAGCATCGTCAGCACCTCGCCTTCGCGGGCGGACACCTCGACGGGACGCGTGTGATCCATCGCTCCATCATGGCCGACCGGTCGCCGTTTCCCCGGGTTCCGGCTGATCTTCCTGCGAGCACGTGCCAGGGCACGTGGTGCCCGCGTACCGGACAGGTGGTCGCCACGGGTGCCCGCCGGTCACAGGTCGCGGCAGGCTACGACACACAGCACGACAACCCAAGGAGATTAGAAATGTCGGAGAACACCGAATTCCAGATGCCCACCCCCGCCCCCGAACTCGAGCGGCTGAACTTCCTGCTCGGCGAGTGGATCCTGGCAGGCTCCACGGTCGAGAGCCCGATGGGCCCGGCGACGCCGATCACCGGCTGGGAGAGCTATGAGTGGATGGAGGGGGGCTTCTTCCTCATCCACCGCTGGGAGAGCAGCTTCGAGGTCGCCGGCATGAAGGTGGTCGACGCCGGTCACGAGTTCTTCGACTACGACGCCGCCACCGGCCGCTACCGCACCCACTTCTTCAACAGTCTCGGCCCGTACGACCACGAGGCCAGCAAGTACCACGGCGGCTTCGACGGGGACGCCCTGGTGGTGACCGGCCCCGCCCGCATCACCCGAGGCCCGAACGCGGACGGCACCGTCACCGTCGACTCCGATGTGCCCGTCGGCGAGGGCGTATGGGCGCCCTTCATGGTGTGCACCCTCACCAGAAACCCGTAAGGCGCCGGGCCCGGGGGGAGGCATGAGCGCCTCCCCCCGGCCGCGCGCGCCCTTGACCGCCCCGATGATGTTTCCTGACATCTGTACGAACGGTGACATATGCGTGCGTTGGTCTACACCGAGCCAGGAGTCCTGGAAATCCTCGATGTGCCCGAGCCCGGCGAAGGCCGCGACAGCGTGATGCTCTCGGTCGCACTCGCCGGAATCGGCGGCAGCGAAGTCCTGGCTCTGCGCGATCCAGGCGCCAGAACCCTCCCTCTGATCATGGGACACGGTGTGGTGGGCACCGATCCCGGCGGCCGGCGGGTGGCCGTCAACCCACTGTCCGGCTGCGACGCGTGCCGCTTCTGCCGCGAGGACGACCGGCAGCGTTGTCCGGGCTGGCGGATGCTGGGCGTCCATCACGACGGCGGGTTCGCCGAGCGCGTCGCCGTCCCCAGGGCCGCGCTCGTGCCCATACCCGATGATCTCGCGTGGGAGCAGGCGGTGTTCATCGAACCGTTCGCCAACGCCGTCAGGGCATGGGCCCGAAGCGGCGGCGGGCCGTCTGACCGGGTCGCGGTGGTCGGGGCGGGAAGTCTCGGCCTGGGCTGCGTCGCGATCGCCGCGGAGGCGGGCGTGCGAACGCTGGGCTGCGCCGAACCGGCGGCGGCCCGGCGCGCGGCCGCGAAGTCGCTCGGCGCCACCAGGACGGGCGCCGCCCTGAACGGCACGTTCGATCTGGTCTTCGACACAGTCGGCAGCCGCTACAGCAGGCGCGAGGCGATCGAGCACACCGCGCCAGGGGGCCGCGTCGTGCACCTCGGCTTCGCCGACGCCGAGCCAGGCTTCGACCCGGTAGCGTTCACCCGCGCCGAACACACCCTGATCGGCTCCTTCGTCTACGATCGCGCCCAGTTCCTGCGCGCGATCCCCCTGGCCCGCAGGGCCGACCCGAACTGGGTGACCGGTTTCGGGCTGGACCAGGCGCCTCAGGCACTGGAGAGCTTCGCTCGGGGCGATTACGGCCTTGTCAAGGCCGCCGTCCGGCCCTGACGGCCCTCCGCTCCCGAGCATGTCCCCAGACATCCGAGCACGTTGTGGTGTCAAGTGACGACGGTGAGAGGAGGTGGAAACGCGATGGACTCGTCGTAGGTCCGGCGCGTTTTGAGGCAGTGATAGAGGCAGCCGATCAGACGGTTGAACAGGTGCCGCAG
>NZ_JBPJUQ010000190.1:0-4993 GCF_051192615.1 Streptosporangium sp. G11 | reverse complement strand
CAACGAGGCCCTCGCAACCCAAATAGCCGCATAGGCTGCGCCATAACATGGCTGTCCGGAATCACCGTGGCCCCTCACACTATCGGTGAGCACTTCGCCATCGAACGGGAATTGCTCAAGCCGCTGCCGGACGAGCCGTTCGAGACGGGCCGGCACTTCGCTCTGCGCGTGGACCGCCACAGCCAGATCAGCGTTCGCACGAACCGTTACTCGGTGCCGGTGCGCCTGATCGGCCGCAAGGTCCGGGTACTGCTGCACGCCTCCGAACTGGTCGTCTATGACAGGCGCGAGGAGGTTGCCCGTCACGAGCGGTTGAAGGCCAAAGGTCAGGTCCGCCTGGTGCTGGACCATTACCTGGAGGCGTTGGTGCGTAAACCTGGTGCGCTGCCAGGGGCCACAGCACTGGAGCAGGCCCGCGCGGCCGGGCGCTTCACCCCAGTCCACGACGCATGGTGGGCTGCGGCCTGCAAGGCTCACGGCGATTCCGAGGGCACCAAAGCCCTGGTAGCGGTGCTACTGCTGAATCGTCACATGAACCACGAACACGTCGTCGCAGGCTTAGCTTCAGCGCTTCGCGCTGGTGCGCTGACCGTCGACGCGGTGGCGCTGGAAGCCCGCAAGGCAGCTGAAGCCGAACAGGCGGAATCAGCGGCTCCATCGCAACAACCACCGGAACCCACCCAGCACGCCACGGTGACATCGCTGACCGTGCGGAGGCTGGCCCAGCTTCCGCCCGATACACGGCCGCTGCCTTCGGTGGCCGTCTATGACCAGCTACTGCGCCGCAGATCCAGCGGTCAGGGCCCCTCCAGCAAGGGAGAAATGTGATGACGTTCAACCGCAACCGCGGACTGACCGAGCAGGCCGCAGAGACCGCAGTGGACTCGGCCTGCCGACTGCTTCGCCTGCCAACCATCCGCGCGAAGTTCCCCGAACTCGCCGAGGCCGCCGCCCGCGATCAGATGACCTACCGAGGCTTCCTGGCCGAGCTGCTGATGGCCGAGTGCGATGATCGAGCGCGCCGCCGCTCCGACCGACGCATCAAGGCGGCGTCGTTTCCCCGCGACAAGTCACTGCGCGAGTTCGACTTCGAGGCCAACCCCAGCATCGACCCGGCCGTCATCCACACCCTGGCCTCTTGCGAGTGGGTGAAGAAGGGTCAGCCGCTCTGCCTGATCGGCGATTCGGGAACGGGCAAGTCGCACTTGCTGATTGCGTTGGGAACCGAGGCCGCGATGGCAGGGTTCCGGGTGAAGTACACCCTGGCGACCAAGCTGGTCAACGAGCTGGTCGAGGCTTCCGACGACAAACAGTTGTCGAAGACGATCGCTCGCTACGGCCGCGTCGACCTGCTCTGCATCGACGAACTCGGCTACATGGAGCTGGACCGGCGAGGCGCTGAGCTGCTGTTTCAGGTGCTAACCGAGCGCGAGGAGAAGAACAGCCTGGCCATCGCCTCCAACGAGTCCTTCGGCGGTGAAGTAGGCCGCCGACGAGGTGCCCGTGGACCGGGTCCTTTTTCGACGGCCCCTTCCCGAACGGTACGTGCGACTTTCACCGCATACCGCTCTCCAGTGATCTCATCTCCGGGTTGAGACTGTGGCCCGTCCTGCATGAATGTCCCAATGACAGCTTTGGCAGACCACGAGAGTCTTTCGCCGCCGCTGTGCCATGAGCCTTATCCATGCTGGCGGTTCGCGTCGGCCGGGTCGATTAAGATCTGCCATTTTACGGATATGGTGAACTTGCAGACCAGTCCGAGAATCGCAAATCTCACATTTCCCCGCCAAGAGTCGGTGGATCAGCTCATTACTGCCGCCGTATCTCGTCGACGGTGACCTATCAACCAGGTCAGCGAAGCGTTGCCGCTTGAGTGGAATCCCGCCGAATCGGGCGACCAGCGGCCTCCTCCCGTCAGTGCGTTTGACCGTGACCTGAATGCATGTCCGTGGTCCGTCAGGCGTATCGACGGACACCTTATAGCGGCGCGCCATCTTCGTGACGGTGGACTGATGCTTCCTGGCCAGTGTCTTGAGCATGGAGGTCTCCATCACCCAACGCAGGCGGCCCAGGCGCCCAACATCCTGAGCCAGGAGGTAGTACTGCACGATTCCCCGATACTCCGCTTGGTACTTCGCCACGATCGAGTAGTCCTGATCATGTATTAGAGCCCCACGGAATTTCGGCTTTCCTCTGCTCATGTACAACACGCACCGCTGCCGGATCACGTGCCGTGGAACGAACAGCCCGATCTGGCCATTGACCGCTCGACGCCCGTGAGTGATCTTCGTGTCGGCAAGCTGGGCCTTAAGTTCGTAGCCGAGGAAACGCGCCGCCTGGCTGGCGGCGTGCGTGATCAGGGTCTTGGATTCGGAGAGCTCCAGCTTGAGGTCATCTCGCAGGAAGGTTCTCATCCGTTCCTTGATCTCCATGGCTTCGCGCTTTGGCCCGGCGAACCCGAGCAGCCAGTCGTCGGCGTATCTGACGTATCGCAACCGCCGGTAGTCCGGATCATTCGGGTCAGCGCTGGGAAGGCTTCGCTGCTGCTGCCGAAGCAAGCGCACTGCTGCCCGATCCCCGCGTCGACCTGCCCGTTTGATCCGTGCCCCTATGCGGCCGTACTCCAGATTCCGCCGGCGCAACCTGCCCTGGTTGTAGTCCGGCAGCAACTGCTGTTCAACAAACTGATCAAGCCGGTTCAGGTAGATGTTGGACAGGATCGGAGAGGCTACCCCGCCCTGCGGCGCACCGCTGAGCGTGGCGTTCCACCGCCAGTCCTCCAAGTACCCGGCCTTGAGCATCCGACAGATCAGCCGCAGGAAACGTCCATCGTGGATCTTCTCCCCAAGGACGGTGAGCATCACCTCATGGTCCAGGCTGCCGAAGCAATCGGAGATGTCTCCTTCGATGAACCAGTGTGTTCCCTTCCAGACTTCCACTACCTCGTTTAATGCCGTGTGGCAACCTCGGCCGGGGCGAAAACCGTGAGAGCGATCAGAGAACTGGACGTCGTAATACGCTTCCAACAGGAGGCGGACCACTTCGGCGACCAGTTTGTCCGACCACGTCGGCAGACCAAGAGGGCGTTTCTTCCCGTTCTTCTTTGGAATGTACGTCCGCCTGACTGGAGTCCATCTGTACGACTCGGAACGTAACTCACCGATAATCGCGTCGATTTTCTCCAGCGACATGCCGTCCACGGTCTCCCCGGTGACCCCTGGCGTCATCGCACCCTTGTTGGCATAGATGCGCCCGTAGGCCATTAGGAAGAACTGCGGGTTGAACAGCTGCCTATACAATCTCTCCAGTGGCAGGCCTTGCTTGCCACGTTCCCGGATGACGCCCAGCACCGTTGTGGCGCTCTGCATTACGCATACCTCCCATCACTGGACGTCTCAATCACCTGTGCCCCTTTGCCCTGTTACCGGCTTTCCCGGACTCCCTGGCAGGTCGTTACTCCTGCTACTACTACGGGCACTCCGTCGCCATAGGGCTCGCACCCCTTAGACGATCCCGTGGTACGTCTTCGTTGTACGTATCGAGCGCGACGTAGGCTGTCCACTCATCCCCTTAACCGCCCTCATTGGGAGGCGCTCAACACCATGGAGGTTGTTCCGGTCTCCAACCGCGACAGGAACATGGTGCGACGTCGAACGTAGGCGCTGTTTCGACGGGTGTCTTTGGCGCCGCTGGGAATTGGACTTCAAGCAATCAAGCCTTAGCCATATCGCGCGGGCCTTGCGGCACCCCACCCTGAACGCCTCCGGATGGGCACCGCTTTCCGAGCATGCTGCTGTCCCCTCACGCTTTCGCATTCAGGTGAGCCCGGCGACCCATGAACCTCCCTCCAAGTTCATCCCGACTGCGTCGGGGATACAACGAAGCGCCTCACGGCGCACGCTGGACCAAGACCTTCACCGACCCCCGCCTATGCGCCGCGATCGTCGACCGGCTCACCTTCGGCGGCACCATCATCGAGACCGGAACCGACTCCTACCGGCTGGCCCAGACACGGGCGAAGGCCGAGCAGGTGAGCGCAGGGTAACCAAGGACAGGGCCGCAGCGCGGGCCGGCGTTCACCAGGAGCGCGGGACTGAACGAGGACGGGGCTGCACGCAATGCTCAAGCCGAGCTGATCGGTGGAGACGAGGACGCCGCATCGACCGCTGCCTGGCACGACTGTGAATCCCGTGTGATTCTTAATCCGTGGAAGACCGGGCTCCGCATGATCTGCGCCACCGAGTGTGGATGCAGGCGATCAAGGCGATTCCTGTGGTGCTGGTCAGCTCGTTCGTGGTCGTGTGGCTGACCGTGCTGGTGGTGCCTGGCATCCACCTTGACGGTCCTGCCATACGGCAGGCGCAGGCAATCGCCGTCGCGGCGCTCGTGTTCCTGATGTTCGTCATGTGTGGCCGAGTGGCCATACTCATTTCAAGCCTGCGGCAGCTCCGGCAGCGCGGCGCGGTCCAAGGCGTGGACGACGCGTCCCGGGGCGAAAAGGGCGATGCCGCGCGGGAGATCCGGCACAGGGAAGCGACCCGACTCCCGGCTATGGTCCTGATCGTCTCGTTAGTCTCGACTCCGTTTGCTCTCTGGCTGTCGGAAGTGCTCTGCGCGGCGCTTGGTCTGCCCCTGCGGATCGATGATTTGAGGGCGATCCTTTCTGGCTGGCTCGTCGTCATCGTCGTTCGGCTGCTGATTGGAGCAGCGCTCAAGCTGGCCGCAACGGCTCGGCAGTAGTTCATCGATGGGCCGCGCGCATAGCGCGGTGATCCCACACCGCCGAGCGGAGCGGTGCTGAGCAACGGCTTCGGTCTCAGTGATCGCCCGAACACTTGAGGCCGGAGAGCCAGCTCGTATCGGGACGAAGCGGTCGCATGGTTACGCCCAAGGCCGCTGCGCTGTTGCTGAATCTCAGGATCTGGATCAAAGTCCGTGAAGTGGTGACGGTGTGTGATGAGCGCTAGTTGGTGAGGAGCACGCGTTTGCGGAG
>NZ_JBPJUQ010000189.1:0-5042 GCF_051192615.1 Streptosporangium sp. G11 | reverse complement strand
ACCTGCGCCTGCCCTGGGAAAACCCCTGCCCACCCACCGATTAACGCCCGGACACGTGCGACGCGCATTTCGCTCCGCTCGCGCGGAGATAGTCCCCGCCAGCGCGCCACAACCGTGTGGACGCTCTCCGGGCCGCCCACGCGGCACCATCCGCGGACCTACTCCTCGCCACCCGGCCATCAAAACGACTAACCAGACAGCCTGACATCCGTCGCCGGGTTAAAAGCGAAGTTTAGTGACAGACGAGGCATCATCTACTGCAGCGGGGAAAACACCGACTACCTGATCAACGACTCTTACCAGTCAGCCCCCGTTACAGGTAAGGCGCTCAGGGATCGATGCGAGTAGGTCCTCGTATTGGACGAACAGGCGTGGGACAGGGGTCTCGGTGGTGGCGTGGGTGTCGGCCTCGGCGAGCGCGGTCCAGCAGGCGGCCGTGAGCCGGCGGGCGTGGGCGCCGGGCCAGGGTTGGGGGAGGAGCTCGGGGGGCAGGAGGGGGTCCGGTTCCATGGCGTGGGTGAAAGCCGCGGCGAGCTGGATGGCCATGGTCAGCTGCTCGGGCCCGGTGGAGCTGTCCGGCTGCGCGAGCCGGTCAAGGCAGACCCGGGCGAGGTCGGCGAGGCGGTCGTGGCGGGAGGCGATGTCGTCCAGGGGCCAGAGGGCGGCGGCCAGGGCGTGCGGGTCATCACGGCCCCCGACGCGCAGGTCGGTGCTGGTGAGGCAGGTGAGCGCGTGGGCGACGTCGAGGTGGCGGGCCTGGGCTTCGACGAGTTCTTCGATGGGGTTCGCACTGACGTAGAGGCCGCTTTGGACCGGGGCGGCGCCGAGGTGGCGCAGGGTGTCGCGTAGGGCGTCGCGGGAGGTCCTGCTCGACTCGGGGATGGCGAAGGCGAACAGGAGCCAGACACCGTCCCAGGCGGCGAGCCCGTGGTCCTGGCGGTAAGCGTGGCGGACGTGGGCGACGTTGGGGGTGATCGAGCCGGTGACGTCGGCGACCGCCCTCAACAGGGCCTTGCGTCCGCGGCCTTCGTGGGTGAAGCGGCCCTCGGCCACGAGTCGCTTGATGCAGAGACGGACCTGTTGGTCGGTCATGCCGAGAAGGCCGGCGACGGTGTAGAGCTCACCGGCGTCGACGGTGCCGTCCTCGCGGACCAGGGCGTGCACCAGCAGTCGGGTGGGGATGGGGACAGGGACGATGCCGTCCGCGTTGGCCTGCGTGCCCATCGGGGTGTTCGGGAGGGTGCTCATCAAGCCTGCCGGCGGTTCGTCGAGTCGGCCGGGGCGACGGGCCGGTGCATGGTGGTGACGGCGCCGAAGCCCATCAGATTACGCAGGTACGGGGTCTTCTCGGTGCGCACGGCGGTGAAGCCCTGCCGCTCGTACAGGGCGCGGGCGCGCGGGTTGACGTCGATGACGTCGAGGCGGATGCGCCGGCATGAGTGGTCGGCGGCCACGGCCGCGATCTCGCACAGCAGGAGGCCACCGATGCCCTTGCCGCGGTGTTCGGGGGCGACGGCGATGCCGTCCATCACGAGCTCGCCGTCGGCGGGGCGCCGTTCCATCAGGGCGAGAAGAGCCAGGCGGGGCAGCCCGCGCAAGATCCCGTAGGCGGACAGGACGTCGTCTGCGCCGCCGCCCATCAGGCCGTGTCCGCCGAGCTGGTAGCCGGCCACCCCCGCCACCTCGCCATCGACGACGGCGACCACACCCCGGTCGTGGTGGAGATGGGCCGCGAGGAAGGCGCGGGCCTTGTCCGGCGGGTTCAGGGCGGTGCCGAGCTTCCGCCCGAACGCCTCCCAGTACAGCGCGGCCACACGCGGCTCACTGCCTCTGGGCACGCCCCTGCACACCCTTGGGCCATCCGGATTCTCCGGCCTGTGTCCCCGCTTCGGCGTGTGCGTCGGCTCCATCGGCATTCCTTCCACGCGGCGGGCCGGGACGCCCGCCACTTGCACTATCAACCCTAATACGTTCATCCTCAATACGAGCGTATTAAAAACGATAGTTTTGGGGTGAATGTGAGCCTACGGATGGCGCCGCGTATGCGGCACCGCTGGCGTGTCCTCGTGGGGTCGTTGGTCGCCGTGCTGCTGGTGGGCGCGGGGCTCGGTGGGGTCGCGGTCTGGCAGAACACCTACGCGCTACGGGAGGAGCGCATCACCGTGCGGCACGACGGGCGGCTGCTGGACGGCGTCCTCGCGCGGCCGGAGAGCGGCGACGGCCCCTTCGGCCTGGTGGTCTTCGTCCACGGCGACGGGCCCATCGACGCCACGCACGACACCTTCTACCGGCCCCTGTGGGAGTCCTTCGCGAAGGCCGGCTACGCCTCGCTCTCCCTGAGCAAGCCCGGCATCGGCGCCTCCGAGGGGAACTGGCTGGACCAGAGCATGGACGACCGAGCCGACGAGACCCTCGCCGCGATCACCTGGACCCGCACGCGTCCCGACATCGACGGCCGGCGCATCGGCCTGTGGGGGGCCAGCCAGGCCGGGTGGGTGCTGCCCAAAGTCACGGCCCGCGACCGCACCCTGCAGTTCGTCATCGCGGTCTCACCGGCCGTCGACTGGCGACAACAAGGGCGCTACAACCTCCTCGCCGAACTGCGCAGGGACGGCGCCACCCAGGACGAGACACAAGCAGCGCTGCGACGGCGCGAGACGACCCTGCGCCTGCTGCGGCAGGGCGCGACCTTCGAGCAGTACCGCACCGCCGTCGGCGACACCGACGGCATGACCGCCGAACGCTGGCGGTTCATCGCCAAGAACTACCGCTCCAACGCGAGTGAGGACCTGCGCGCTATGCGCGGCACCCCCACGCTCCTGGTGCTGGCCGGGCACGACATCAACGTCGACGTCGCCGACACCGAGGCCGCTTACCGCCGCATCCTGCCTCCCGCCTCCCTGACGGTGCGGCACTACCCCGACGCCACCCACTCGCTGGTCGACAACGCCGTCGAGAACTCCGAGCCGCGCCTCACTCTCACCGCCGTCTTCGCCCCGCGACGCCTGTACGCGCCCGGATTCCTCGCCGACCAGCGCCGCTTCGTCGAGCAGATCACCGACCGCAAGGGGACCGAGTGACCACCGCAACCGCCGCGACTCCGGGCCGGGCGGCCGGACGCCTCGCCCACGTCGACGCCCTGCGCGGCTTCGCGCTACTGGGCATCCTCATCGTCAACATCGGCTACCTGGCCTCCACCTACCACGGCACGGGCCTGGAAGACCCCGGCTTCGCCTCACCGCTCGACAACGCGGTCCGATGGTTCGTCGCGGTCTTCTTCGAAGCCAAGTTCTTCTTGCTGTTCTCGTTCCTGTTCGGCTACAGCTTCACCCTCCAGCTCTCCTCCGCCGAGCGGCATGGGGTCCGCTTCGCCCCCCGCTTCTTGCGGCGCCTGGCCGGCCTGTTCGTCCTCGGTACCCTGCACGCGGTCCTGCTGTTCCCCGGGGACATCCTCACCACGTACGCGATGCTCGGCCTGATCCTGCTCGCCGCCCGTCGCCTCCGGCCCCGTACCGCCGTGCGCACCGCCGTCACCCTCTTGGTCCTCACCGCCGCCGCGTACGTCCTGCTCGCGCTCGCCGTCCACGCGGCGGGCGGCTTCGGAGTGGACCCGGCCGCGGCGGCCGGTGCCGAGCAGGCCACCGCGGCACTGCGCGGCGGCCCGGCGTCAGTGGTCGCCGCCCACTTGGAGCAGCTGCCCGACGTGTTGATCCTGATCGTCTTCTTCCAGGCCCCGGCCGCCCTGGCCGCCTTCCTCCTCGGCCTCGCCGCGGGAAGGAACCAGGCCCTCGGGGACATCGCCCGCCACCGCAGGACGCTGGGCAGGCTCCAGTGGGCGGGCTTCACGCTGGGGCTGCTCGGCGGTGTCGTCTACGCCCACGCGAGTCTGCAGCACCCGGACGGCGCGTACCAGATCCTCGCCCTGGGCATCGACGTCATCACCGCCCCGCTGCTGGCCGCCGCCTACGCCGCGACGGTCCTCCGGCTCGCCTGCGACCGGCACGGGGATCGGCTGATCGCGGCACTTGGCCCGGCGGGCCGCATGACCCTGACCAACTACCTCACCCAGTCCCTCGTCTGCGCCCTGCTGTTCACCGGCTACGGCGCAGCCCTGGTCGGTGATGTGCCTCCCTTGGGCGTCCTGGCCATCGCCCTGGTGCTCTTCACAGCGCAGGCCCTCGCGAGCCGCTGGTGGATGCGCCGGTACCGCTACGGCTCGCTGGAATGGCTGCTGCGCGCCTGGACCACCCTGACCTGGCCGCCCCTCCGTCGAGGTGAGACCGCCCCGCGCTGACCGCTGCCCCGGCTCAGTCCTCCTCGCCATCGTCATCGTCGTTCAGCTCGACCGCGTCCGGGTCGCGTTGAACGCAGCAGGGCCCGCCCAGTGGAGATGTGCGGGCCCCGTGTCTGTGAGGTGGCGGGGTCAGCGCAATGCACTCCGTACATCAATGACGATCACAGTGATGTTGTCGGGATCACCGTGGTCAGTAGCCAGGGTGATGAGCTGATCGGCTGCTTCTTCAGGGGCGTTTGATGACCGCAGAGTGTCCTGGATGAGCTCGCGAGGCACGACTGAGCTCAGCCCATCCGAGCACAGGAGGACTTGGTCGCCGGGGCGGAGTTCTCGGGCGCTGAGATCGGGGGAGCATCCATCGGCCCGGCCATCGAGGAAGCGGGAGATGCGTCCGGGCAGGTTCGGCACGCTGCCGGCGTCGGCCACCAGATTCTCGTAGGTGTGGTCTTCGGTGACCTGGACGACTCCCGGAGCCTCGCTGGTGCCGGCTCCTGTTCGATAGCGACCGGCAACCCGACCCACGTGATCGACTCACTCTTCCTTCACTGATTCCGCCCGCCTCTAGCATGAGCCAGAGTCGAGCCAAGGACTAACCGCTTCGACACTCGCCGTGACATTGATCACAGAGCGTTACTTCGGGGCTGGTCGCGCCGACCCGAGTGGGGGGCCGGGAAAGCCCAGAGTTCACGCGAACTGAGGCTTCTTCAGCGGGAACTTGCGTGGGTTCGGCATCTGAGGGCCTGTTCAC
>NZ_JBPJUQ010000188.1:0-5132 GCF_051192615.1 Streptosporangium sp. G11 | reverse complement strand
TTTGGGGTGGGGGACGGATTCCTTTGGTTGAACATCCACTGCGTTCCTTTTTCCGCCTTGTGTGGTGGTGGGGGATGGTGGTGGGCTTTCAGCCGGGTAAGGACTGTTCAGACATTGTTTGGAGAGTTTGATCCTGGCTCAGGACGAACGCTGGCGGCGTGCTTAACACATGCAAGTCGAGCGGAAAGGCCCTTCGGGGTACTCGAGCGGCGAACGGGTGAGTAACACGTGAGTAACCTGCCCCTGACTCTGGGATAAGCCCGGGAAACTGGGTCTAATACCGGATATGACATCGTTTCGCATGGGATGGTGTGGAAAGTTTTTCGGTTGGGGATGGACTCGCGGCCTATCAGCTTGTTGGTGGGGTAATGGCCTACCAAGGCGACGACGGGTAGCCGGCCTGAGAGGGCGACCGGCCACACTGGGACTGAGACACGGCCCAGACTCCTACGGGAGGCAGCAGTGGGGAATATTGCGCAATGGGCGAAAGCCTGACGCAGCGACGCCGCGTGGGGGATGACGGCCTTCGGGTTGTAAACCTCTTTCAGCAGGGACGAAGTTGACGTGTACCTGCAGAAGAAGCGCCGGCTAACTACGTGCCAGCAGCCGCGGTAATACGTAGGGCGCAAGCGTTGTCCGGAATTATTGGGCGTAAAGAGCTCGTAGGTGGCTTGTCACGTCGGGTGTGAAAGCTTGGGGCTTAACTCCAGGTCTGCATTCGATACGGGCTGGCTAGAGGTAGGTAGGGGAGAACGGAATTCCTGGTGTAGCGGTGAAATGCGCAGATATCAGGAGGAACACCGGTGGCGAAGGCGGTTCTCTGGGCCTTACCTGACGCTGAGGAGCGAAAGCGTGGGGAGCGAACAGGATTAGATACCCTGGTAGTCCACGCTGTAAACGTTGGGCGCTAGGTGTGGGGACCTTCCACGGTTTCCGCGCCGTAGCTAACGCATTAAGCGCCCCGCCTGGGGAGTACGGCCGCAAGGCTAAAACTCAAAGGAATTGACGGGGGCCCGCACAAGCGGCGGAGCATGTTGCTTAATTCGACGCAACGCGAAGAACCTTACCAAGGCTTGACATCGCCCGGAAACACTCAGAGATGGGTGCCTCTTCGGATCGGGTGACAGGTGGTGCATGGCTGTCGTCAGCTCGTGTCGTGAGATGTTGGGTTAAGTCCCGCAACGAGCGCAACCCTTGTTCAATGTTGCCAGCACGCTCCTTCGGGGGTGGTGGGGACTCATTGGAGACTGCCGGGGTCAACTCGGAGGAAGGTGGGGACGACGTCAAGTCATCATGCCCCTTATGTCTTGGGCTGCAAACATGCTACAATGGCCGGTACAGAGGGTTGCGATACCGTAAGGTGGAGCGAATCCCAAAAAGCCGGTCTCAGTTCGGATTGGGGTCTGCAACTCGACCCCATGAAGTCGGAGTCGCTAGTAATCGCAGATCAGCAACGCTGCGGTGAATACGTTCCCGGGCCTTGTACACACCGCCCGTCACGTCACGAAAGTCGGCAACACCCGAAGCCCGTGGCCCAACCAGCTTGTCTGGGGGGAGCGGTCGAAGGTGGGGCTGGCGATTGGGACGAAGTCGTAACAAGGTAGCCGTACCGGAAGGTGCGGCTGGATCACCTCCTTTCTAAGGAGCATCGGTCTTCATGGTGTAAAAGCTGTGGAGCCCATGTCGCGGTCAGGGGCGAATGTTCCCTGCGTGACGCGCTCATTAGTGGAGCACTGGCTACTCAACCGGGTCTGTCGGCCGGGACTGCTAGTACCGCCCTCCTTGGAGGGAGTGGGAACGGGGTTTCGCGAGGGCGGACTGGTTGGACACACTGTTGGGTCCTGAGGAAACGGACATGAAGGCGGGCTCGCTTCTGGCGGGCTTGCTGTCTGTTTGGCCTCTTGCGGGACCGCGGGTGTCTGGTGGTGGGGTGGGTTTGGTTGCTGTTTGTTGTTTGAGATTTGCATAGTGGACGCGAGCATCTTTGTGGCCAAGTTTTTTAGGGCACACGGTGGATGCCTTGGCATCAGGAGCCGATGAAGGACGTGGGAGGCTGCGTTAAGCCCCGGGGAGTCGCCAACCAGACTTTGATCCGGGGATGTCCGAATGGGGAAACCTAGCACCAGTCATGTGGTGTTGCCTCCGCCTGAATGTATAGGGCGGTTGGTGGTAACGCGGGGAAGTGAAACATCTCAGTACCCGTAGGAAGAGAAAACAAATAGTGATTCCGTGAGTAGTGGTGAGCGAAAGCGGATCAGGCTAAACCGTAGGCGTGTGATAGCCGGCAGGCGTTGCGTTTGCGGGGTTGTGGGACCCTCTGGGAGGAACTGCCGTTTCTCCAGACAGTAAGAAATCTTTCCGATAGTCGAAGCCTCTGGGAAGGGGCGCCGTAGACCGTGAGAGTCGGGTAGGCGAAATCGGTTGGACTGTTTGAGGGGATCCCAAGTAGCACGGGGCCCGAGAAATCCTGTGTGAATCTGCCAGGACCACCTGGTAAGCCTAAATACTCCCTGATGACCGATAGTGAACAAGTACCGTGAGGGAAAGGTGAAAAGCGCCCCGGTGAGGGGTCGTGAAATAGTACCTGAAACCGTGTGCCTACAAGCCGTAGGAGCGTAAACACTTTTCGGAGTGTTTGTGATGTGACTGCGTGCCTTTTGAAGAATGAGCCTGCGAGTTATGGTGTGTGGCGAGGTTAACCCGTGTGGGGGAGCCGTAGCGAAAGCGAGTCTGAATAGGGCGTTTGAGTCGCATGCTGTAGACCCGAAGCGGAGTGATCTAGGCATGGGCAGGTTGAAGCGCGGGTAAGACCGCGTGGAGGACCGAACCCACCAGGGTTGAAAACCTGGGGGATGACCTGTGTTTAGGGGTGAAAGGCCAATCAAACTCCGTGATAGCTGGTTCTCCCCGAAATGCATTTAGGTGCAGCGTTACGTGTTTCTTGCCGGAGGTAGAGCACTGGATGGCTAATGGGCCCGACAAGGTTACTGACGTCAGCCAAACTCCGAATGCCGGTAAGTGAGAGCGTAGCAGTGAGACTGCGGGGGATAAGCTCCGTAGTCGAGAGGGAAACAGCCCAGACCACCGACTAAGGCCCCTAAGCGTGTGCTAAGTGGGAAAGGATGTGGAGTCGCAGTGACAACCAGGAGGTTGGCTTAGAAGCAGCCACCCTTGAAAGAGTGCGTAATAGCTCACTGGTCAAGTGATTCTGCGCCGACAATGTAGCGGGGCTCAAGTACACCGCCGAAGTCGTGGCATTCACACATGTACCGAGCCTTTGTGGTTTAGGTGTGTGGATGGGTAGGGGAGCGTCGTGCGGCCGGGGAAGCAGCGGAGTGATCCAGCTGTGGAGGCCGTGCGAGTGAGAATGCAGGCATGAGTAGCGAATCAGAAGTGAGAAACTTCTGCGCCGGATGACCAAGGGTTCCTGGGGCAGGCTAATCCGCCCAGGGTAAGTCGGGACCTAAGGCGAGGCCGACAGGCGTAGTCGATGGACAACGGGTTGATATTCCCGTACCCGCTACGACGCGCCAATACTGAATCCAGTGATACTAAGGGTCCTTAAGCCCCTGACGCCCTTCGGGGTGTGGGTGAGGCTGAACGCCTGGCCTGAACTGGTAGTAGGTAAGCGATGGGGTGACGCAGGAAGGTAGCCCAGCCCAGGCGATGGTAGTCCTGGGGTAAGCATGTAGGGAAAGAGGTAGGCAAATCCGCCTCTTATATATCCTGAGATGTGATGCCGAGCCGATTGTGGCGAAGTGGGTGATCCTATGCTGCCGAGAAAAGCCTCTAGCGAGTGTCGTGGCGGCCCGTACCCTAAACCGACTCAGGTGGTCAGGTAGAGAATACTAAGGCGATCGGGTGAACTGTGGTTAAGGAACTCGGCAAATTGCCCCCGTAACTTCGGGAGAAGGGGGGCCTCCGCTGGTGATCATACTTGCTGTGTGAGCTGGTGGGGGTCGCAGAGGCCAGGGGGAAGCGACTGTTTACTAAAAACACAGGTCCGTGCGAAGTCGTAAGACGATGTATACGGACTGACGCCTGCCCGGTGCTGGAACGTTAAGGGGACCGGTTAGTGGGGTTTCGATCCTGCGAAGCTGAGAACTTAAGCGCCAGTAAACGGCGGTGGTAACTATAACCATCCTAAGGTAGCGAAATTCCTTGTCGGGTAAGTTCCGACCTGCACGAATGGCGTAACGACTTCCCCGCTGTCTCAACCGCAGACCCGGCGAAATTGCACTACGAGTAAAGATGCTCGTTACGCGCAGCAGGACGGAAAGACCCCGGGACCTTCACTATAGCTTGACATTGGCGTTTGGAACGTCTTGTGTAGGATAGGTGGGAGACGGTGAAGCCGCCACGCTAGTGGGGGTGGAGTCATTGGTGAAATACCACTCTGGTCGTTTTGAACGTCTAACTTCGGTCCGTGATCCGGATCAGGGACAGTGTCTGGTGGGTAGTTTAACTGGGGCGGTTGCCTCCTAAAGAGTAACGGAGGCGCCCAAAGGTTCCCTCAGCCTGGTTGGCAATCAGGTGTCGAGTGTAAGTGCACAAGGGAGCTTGACTGTGAGACCGACGGGTCGAGCAGGAGCGAAAGCTGGGACTAGTGATCCGGCGGTGGCATGTGGAAGCGCCGTCGCTCAACGGCTAAAAGGTACCCCGGGGATAACAGGCTGATCTTCCCCAAGAGTCCATATCGACGGGATGGTTTGGCACCTCGATGTCGGCTCGTCGCATCCTGGGGCTGGAGTAGGTCCCAAGGGTTGGGCTGTTCGCCCATTAAAGCGGCACGCGAGCTGGGTTTAGAACGTCGCGAGACAGTTCGGTCCCTATCCGCTGCGCGCGCAGGAGACTTGAAAGGAGCTGTCCCTAGTACGAGAGGACCGGGACGGACGAACCTCTGGTGTGCCAGTTGTTCCGCCAGGAGCACGGCTGGTTGGCTACGTTCGGAAGGGATAACCGCTGAAAGCATCTAAGCGGGAAGCTCGCCTTGAGATGAGGTCTCCCACCACGTTTGTGGGTAAGGCTCCCGGTAGACGACCGGGTTGATA
The DNA here is from genome assembly GCF_051192615.1 of Streptosporangium sp. G11. Taxonomy (NCBI): domain Bacteria; kingdom Bacillati; phylum Actinomycetota; class Actinomycetes; order Streptosporangiales; family Streptosporangiaceae; genus Streptosporangium; species Streptosporangium sp. G11. The sequence continues at coordinate 81 of NZ_JBPJUQ010000188.1, read as the reverse complement.
GGCTGGAAGTGGAAGCGCAGTAATGTGTGGAGCTGACCAGTACTAATAGGCCGAGGACTTGACCACAAAGCAACAAGCTTG
>NZ_JBPJUQ010000187.1:0-5507 GCF_051192615.1 Streptosporangium sp. G11 | reverse complement strand
CTGCGGCACCTGTTCAACCGTCTGATCGGCTGCCTCTATCACTGCCTCAAAACGCGCCGGACCTACGACGAGTCCATCGCGTTTCCACCTCCTCTCACCGTCGTCACTTGACACCACAACGTGCTCGGATGTCTGGGGACACGTTCGGGAGCGGAGGGCCAGCCCGCACACCTTCGAGGCAAGCACCCCGGTTTGATCCGGACAGGCCGCAGACGGCCGCTTCCTGGCTCTCAGCCCCGCACCCTGTACTCGCGCGTACGCGCCTACCCGCGCGGGCGGACGCGCATGAGCCTGAGCCGGTGCGGCGGCCACCGCCGTACACCCGGCTGCGCAGCGACCCCGCCCCCGTGAGCACCGGCCAGCTTGGCGCCGGCGACCAGCCTGCCGACCAGGACAGCGACCAAAGCGGCGGCCAGGATGGCGAGCGTGCCTGGCTGATCCAGATGATGGCCTCCCGCACTCTTCAAGAGCGCCGATGACCGCCCTCGCGTTCCGTCGCCCGAAGGCCTGCTGCGGCCGCCGCGACAAAACCGAAAAGGACAGCACCGACCTCGGCGTACGGCCCGCCAGCGACTTCGAGCTGCTGGAAGACTTCGGCGTCAGCAAGGAGGAGCTCGAGCTGAACATGGAGGAGGGCGTACTGCCCGCCGACATCCTCTCGGTCATCGCCGAGCGCCTCGCCTTCGCCGAAACGAGTTGGCCGGGGGCATGCAGTTAATGGCATGCCCCCGGCCAGGGTCTTGGCTTACTTCGAGGAGCAGAGCAGGGCGGGACCGCTCCCGTTCCGTTCCTGAACTACTTGCGAGCCCGCCCTCGGCGGGAGGTGCGACCCCCTGCAGATACGTATGACAGCAGCACCAGGGCGGCTGCGAGGAGAATGCTGCCGATCGTCAGACCGGCGATCCACTCCGGACTGAGGCCTGCGCCAGGGGCCAAGAGAAGGATCATGGTGGGCACAGCGAACGCCACAGGCCCGAACCACCGTCTATCGTTGGCTAGCTGGGCGGTGGGCGGGAAGTTCCTTCGGAGTCGGCCTGCCCCGCAGCAGAAGATCCCACTGCCGGTCAGGTTATCCGGTGCCACCAGCACTGGGGTCGGCCAGCGTGACCATCGTCTCGAGCAGCGTCGTGTATACAGGGCTGGGTTCAGCGAATTCCTCCCCGCTCGACTCTTCCCCGGCCGCCGGACTGGTTTCCGCCGCCGGATAGAACAGCCACCACAGGTTGTGCCAAGGGTCGAGGAACCGGGCGATGCCGTACCCGCCGTAGAAGGGAGACACCGGAGTGATGACGGTCGCACCGCGTTCGACCGCTTTGCGCATCGTCTCCTCGGGGTTGGCGACGTACACCTGGGTGAGGGCCGGGGTGAACGGCCAGTCGGCCTTACGGTCAGCGACCATGAGCAACGAGTTGCCGATTTTGACTTCGGCGTGGATCAGAGTTCCGTCCCCGGCGTAGAAGTCAGGGGTGCGGGCTTCCTCCCGCTCAGTTGCGTCAAAGACAGCGATGAGGAAGTCGATGAAAGGCGCGGCTCCGTCAACGAAAACGAATCCGTTAACGGTGTTCTCACCCTGGGGTTCGGGATCTTGCTTAGTCATCTCCATGCCGCGAGGCTAGAGATAATTGCGGTCAGTTTCCGTCCGCAATAACGGCCCAGAGGACGCGCTGCCCGGGTTCACTCGACCCTCACCGAGGGTAGCATCTTGGGGACGCTCATCCTGGGCGGCCCGGTAAACGACCTGCCCGGCCACGAAGTCTCCGCTCTCACGCCGCTCTGGTCGAGGCTGGCCTGTACTACATTCGTAGGTCCGCGGGGAGTGGTTCACCGCGCCTCCGATAGTGGCGGATCAGGGCGCGGGTCTGGTGACGTCGCCGGAAGTGTGACCAGGCCAGGACATGATCGATGCCGTCGGCCGCGGGGATGAACAGCCGGGCCAGAACCCGGCGGATTTCGGCGAGCGACAGTCGCAGCATCCTCAGTCCGCTGATGCCTCCAGGAACAGGCGGCCTTTTCCCTCGCCGATGACCTCGTCGGCGTCGGCGGGCAGGGTGGCGCGCGTGACGGCCAGGAACGCCAGCGCGAGCATGGCGATAGTGACGTGCCGGTGCCACGGGGTCCACTTGCGCACCTGGTAGGAGGTCAGGCCGAGCAGGTCCTTGCCGTGTTCGTTGTTCTCCTCGATCTTCCAGCGCATCCCGGCCGCGTCGATCAGCGCGGGGACCGCGGTGCCGGCCGGAGTGTGGGCCAGGAAGAACTCCAGCTCGGATGGGGTGCCGACCGAGCGGCGGATCAGTAGCATGTGCGCGTATCCGGGCGCGGGTGCCTGCCCGGCCACGGCGACGGCCAGGGCGGTCCAGTCGTAGACGCGCAGGCCCTTGGTGCCGGCCCCGCATGAGCGGCGTTCCCAGATCCCGGCCCGCCCGAGGGCCAGCAGCCGGTCCAGCACGTGCCCGACCGGCTCAGCCTCGCGGCGCGCTACGGACAGGGCGTCAGGATCGAGATCGGCCCCGACGACCCGCACCCGTGGTTCGACTCGCTTGAGCGACGCGCTCACCCGCACGAGCCCACCCCGCGACCAATTGGACCCCGGCTGGTCCAGTCGACGCGTAGTCACCCGAAACAACACCCAAGCGGTACGATGCGAATACCGAACCGGGCAGCTGGCCGTACCAGCAGCACCAGCGGGCAGGACTTCTCCGTCAGGGGGCGTGGCCGTACCGCGCCCACCAGCGGTTTTCCACGTACCTCACGTTGATGGAGAACCCGATCATGACCTCTGCCGTCCCTCGCGCCTTCCACTGCGAGCACACCCGCGCCAAGAGTAGGGTGTACGCCCTCGTCGAGCGCTCCGGCCAGCCCGCGACCCTGCATGCCGTACTGACCTGCACCGATCCCGCCGTTGCTCAGCACGCCGCCTACCTTCTCTCCTCGGTGCTGGAGAACGGCCTGGGTCCCGCCGCCCGCGCTGAGTCGGAGCGGATCGCGGCGGCTCTGCCCGACGCGCCCGCCGCCTCCTTCCGTCGTACGCTGGCCGATGTCGTGAACGGGGCCTGGGCCGACGCCCCCGAGCTGGCCACCACGTGGGAATCCCTGCGGCGGGGCCGCGGCGACTCGGCCGGCCTCGGTGGGGACCTTGAGAGCCGCACGCCGGGCGACGCCCGCCTCGACGCCTTCCCCGGGCCGGTCGTACGCACGATCAGCCTGCTGGAGGTGCACGTCCACGACCCGGCTCGCCTTCTAGCGGCGGCCACCGCGACGGGCTGGAGGCCGTTCGACGCCGAGGACCTCGACGAGGACGACAGCCGGGACGTCGTCGGGGCCGTCATGCACTTCGTCAACGGCCCGGAGTTCCTGCCCGGCGCCGACCAGTTGACGGATGTCATGCAGGCGCGGCTGCTGCGCGTCGACAGGGGCGATGAGGTGAGCGACTGGAGCGCGGCGCCCGTGACGGCGAGGTTCGACACGGGAACGAGGTCCGACCCCGACGACTGAGTCGACTGATCGCTACTTCACAAGCACGTCGGCGCGGCCGAGCACGAGATCGACTCGGCTGCGCCGGGGTGTTCACAAGCCTAACTTGTTCTTCATCGTCCGGATTGTTGTAGTGCTGCGAGGGTGCGGCCGCGTTTGACGGTCTTGCCGACGTCCTAGCGGGGTGCGGGTCGGCGGTTGGGGATGCCGGGTGAGCGCCCCGGGCCGGGGCTGGAAGGTTTGGGTGCGCTGGCCGGTTGGGCGAGGACCGGGCGGAGGTTCCGAAACCCGCGCCGGACCCGGGCGGGTGTGAGCTGGCCGCGTGGGATGGGTCTCTCCCAGGGGTGGCGTAGGTCCTCGATCAGGTGGCGGCCGAGGCGTAGCTGGGTGTGGGCGATGATGAGCACCCAGGTCCAGCGGTCGGCTGCCGGGGTAGCGCGAAGCTTGGGCCGTGTCCAGCCGAGGGTCTGCTTCCAGAAGCGGTAGGTGTGTTCCAGGTCGAATCTGCGCAGGAACGCCTGCCAGCATCGATCCACGTCCGTGCTGGTGGCTCCGGTCTTGGAGAACCAGAGCCAGACTGGCGGGGCATCACGGTTGCCGGGCAGGTGCTCGACCTGCAGCCGGATCAGGGTGCCTTCGATGAGCGGTAGCGCACCCTCGTGGTCGAGCCAGGCAGCGCGGTGGGTGAGCCGGGGGTGGATCCGGTCCCATGCGCGGGTTTCGGCCTTGCCGTAGTGGGTGGTGTCGGTGAGCGTGCTCACCGCGGGTTCGGGCCAGGTGGCCGGGTCGGCCAGGGCGAACTCGCCGCCGTGCTTGGGCGGGTGTCCACCGCGGGGGTGGGCTCGCAGGAACTCCTCGCGCGAGGGTGCCGGGCGGCGCATCACCCGGTCGGAGCGGATGCGGCCCAGCAGTTCGACGGGCAGGTCGCGCAGGACGTAGGCCAGGCGGGTGATGTCGTAGCCGGCGTCGGTCACGATGAGCACGTCCGGGTCCCCGGTACGCCATTGACCGGCGGTGATCAGCCGCTCTATGACTCCTCGGAGCTGGTGGGCAGTGACGGCGGTGGCATCGTCGGCTGGTCCCAGCCGCATCACGTCCAGCGGCGTCGTCCACGAGGTGCGGCCCACCTCCAGCGCCGCCACGAACGAGTACGGCCAGCCCGGGATGAACTGGGAAGCGCTCTTGGCCCGGCCGTACACGTGGCAGAACAGCCGCTCGGCCGAGCAAGGCGCATCCGAGCGCAGCCACGGCGACACATTCACCGCGAGCACGATCCGCCCGTCCGGCCAGCGCGATAACGGCAGCCCGGCCAGCACCTCACGCAGTTGTTCTACGTCGATTCGGCCGTTGTTGAGCCCGCCGTACAAGGCGCCGTGCCCGCGCCGGTACTCCGGCGACAAGGTCAGGCCCACCGGTGAGTGCACCGGTCCCGGCTCGCACAACAGTGCGTCGGCCAGCTCGAACAACGCATCGGCGCGGGCCTTGAGGCAGGCGTAGACGTCGTTCCGGAACCGGGACAACGCCCTCGGGGACTCGACACAGGCGGGATCGTTCAGCAGACTCACCCTCACGGCCTTGTAGTGATCGGCAGCGACTCGACACCGCACATGATCACTCAAGGCTGTCTCGCTGTCCGCGAAACGATCAAATCGCCACTCAGCACAACAAACCGAAGGTTAAAGAACAAGCTTAGAGGGTGTCTGAAAAGTTCATTAATGGGCATGTATATGCCATAATGCCCCGTCTTGGAGTACGGGAGGCCGCCGACGAGGGGAAAGCGGGCCGCATATCCGACGGATCTGTCCGATACCGAGTGGCAGGCCCTTGCTTCTCTGGTCCCGCCGGTCAAGTCGGGCGGACGTCCCGCTGAACATTCTCGCCGGGAGATCGTCAATGCGCTGGCGTACTGGTTGCGGGCCGGGTGTGCCTGGCGGCTGCTGCCGCACGACTTGCTATTACCGGTGGTTTGTTAAATCCGGACGTAGAGGTTGAGAGCGTGTCCGGCTCCGACGGCGGTGAGTAAGCGCTGGAGTTCA
>NZ_JBPJUQ010000186.1:0-5523 GCF_051192615.1 Streptosporangium sp. G11 | reverse complement strand
TGGAACGAGGATCCCAAGCCGTTCGTGTGGACCAAGAGCGCTGAAGAGATCCTCGAATCCCTGGCTAAATATTGCCGACGAATTTCAGGCGCATGACACTAGCTGATCGTGCGGTAGTCGCCTGTACGGGTCTGTCCCATGCCCTAGTGATCATCGTGCTGTCCCTACCCGTGTGGTTCTATCTGCCGTTCCGTCAGGCGGAGCGGCTGTTCATCTTGGACCTGGTCCGGGAGTTCACGAAGTGGATCAAGGCAGCCAAAGGTGAGTAGAGAAGCCATCGCGCGGTACCGCTTGACCCGCGCGATGGCCGCAACCTTTCCTCATACTGCTTGTGGACCGGTGGATGGGAGTGAGCTTCCCGAGCCGATGAGCCGTAGGATCCGCGTACGGTGCACCCAGCTACGACAAGCTCAGCGGTTTTACTCCGGCAGGACAGGCACGCCGAGTCTGGCGAACAGGCGGTTGGTGGTGAGGTCCTCGGAGTACAGAACGGCACCGCGCATGCCGCGGGTGGCTAGGACCCGGTAGGTGTTGCGAACGAGCTGGTCGAAGCGGGGGGCACCGTTGACTGCGGTGTCCTCGTTGGCTCTGCGGTCGGATCTCCACCCCTGTTCGGTCCAGGTCAGGTCTTTTCCGAAGATGACGCCCGCGTAGTCGTACTCGAAGCCCTGGGCTGTGTAGATGCAGCCGACCTGGTCGAAGCCGGCCGGGTCGGTGGCCCACAGGCTGGAGGGAGGAACACCGTTGACCGTCCGGTCGGCCTTGGAGTTCCAGGGACGGTGCCAGTCGTCGATCTTGATGTCGTTGACCAGGGCGCCGTTGTGCTGGGGTTCGCTCCAGGGCCAGCAGAAGCCGGCCGCGATGCGAGCGGTGTGTCCCTGGGTCAGCTTGGTCCGCAGGAAGTTCTCCATCACGGCGGGGGTACGGGCCACGTACAGCTCGAACGTATCCAGCGGCAGCCACCGCTGCGGACCCTGCTGCGAGCCCAGGCCCAGAAGGTTCTCGATCCAGGTGACGTATTCGGGGCAGCCGCCGCAGCGGAACTGGTGACGCAGGTCGATCTGGTGGACCTTCACTCCCATCGCCGTGGCGGTGTCGTGGATGAGTTGGACGGAGCCCACCTCGCCGCGGCGGACCAGCTGGTGTTCGTCCAGCAGGAACACCGGGACCTGTGCGGCGTTGATCAGCTCCTGCACCTGGGGTGGTGCCTGTCGGCCGTCGTCGTACCCGTTGCGGGTGTCGCGTTTGCGGGAGGTCTCGCGCAGCCGATGGGCCTCATCGCACAGCAGGACGTCCAAGTCGTTGGTGGTGGCGTGGGTGTAGCTGTTGAAGTAGGAGAAACTGCGCCGTGCCCGTGGGTCGACCCTCTCGACGTTGTCACGCAGGGTCTGGGTGAACGATCTGCTGCCGGTGGCGTGAACGGCACGCACGCCTTGGCGGTTCAGGGCGCCCAACAGCTCGACGGCGATCACGCTCTTGCCGGTGCCGGGACCGCCCACGATCACGACGGCCTCCTTGGGGGCGCCCTGTTTGCTTCTGGTGACTGCGCCTCGCACGTAGTCGTAGGCTTCTCGCTGCTCATCCAGCAGTGGGAAGACCGACCGGTGGCAGACGCTCTCGCTGACCACCGCCATCAGGCCTCCGGTCGGCAGCACCGGAGCCTCCAGGAGCTCCTGGGTGTAGTGGGCCGCCTTTTCGGGGGCCAGGGCAGTGCGAAGAGCGCGTTTGAACTGCTCGCGGTGATCCTTGCCGTACATCCGCGCATAGAGGGGATCGCACTGCAGGCCCATGGCGGAGGGCCGGATCGTCGCCAGGGTCTCACCGGTGGCGTTGTGCATGTTGACGATGCAGGAGACCTCGGCTGACTGCTTCAGTAGGGGGATGTAGTCGATCAGGACCTGGCGGTAGTCCCAGACCTGCCTGACCGGATGCAGCCGCGGGTTGCTGTTGGGTGCTCCGGGAGCGTGCACCATCTGCGAGCCTGGATCCGGCCGCACCCACTCCCACTGCTTGTTCTCCACCACGACCACCGACATCCGCCCGTTGCCCGGATGGGACCCGACCAGCACCAGGTCCATGCGCACGTCGGTGATCGGAATCTTGAACTCCACCAGCACCTGCACCTCGGCCAAGCCCGCCTCCAGCAGCAACTCGACGACCGTCGGGATGCTGTTGCGCCAGGATTCGACCTCCCTGTCGTCCAGCTTGCCGCCGATCAACTCGTTGAAGCTTCGCCTGAGCTCCCTGATGAGATGTCCTGCGGAGGTGACGTTGGCGAGGTCGCCGGCGGTTGCCCGGTACAGACAGCGTGAGGCCACGAAAGCCGCTCCTTCACAAAGTGGCGCCATCCAGACGGAGGTGATGCGTGGTGTGAGACGTACCGTAACGCCGTCCACCGACAATTATCGGTTTCCGTCAGCTCCTGTTGTGGGTATCGATTGTGAGTTCCAATGACGACAGGGGCGGTAAAGTCGACACCTGTGGCGACAGAACTTGAGGAACTCGCTGGGCGTCTTCGCCGGTTCGGCGCGGAGCGTGAATGGGAGAAGTTCCATACCCCAAAGAATCTGGCGATGGCCTTGGCCGGTGAAGCGGGAGAGCTGCTGGCTGAGTTCCAGTGGTTGACTCCTGAGGAGTCCCGGCGCCCAGATCCTGAGACTCTGGGCCGGATCCGTGGAGAGCTGGCTGATGTGCTGAACTACCTCGTGCAACTCGCCGCTGCCCTTGAGGTCGACTTGGTGGAGGCTGCCCACGACAAGATCGACGTATCCGAACGACGGTACGCCTCTGACATATACCGAGGTTCAGCACGCAAGGCACCCCCGCTGTCCTCCTGAAAGAAATTAGCTATTCAGGCGGACAGAGCTAGTGAAGTTGAAAAATTCGAACAGAAGACGCAGATGCGAGCTGATTTAACCCTGATGGAATTTCGGAAACTATCCGCCTGAGTGGCTGCAGATCACCCGAAGCAACTTGAAGGAAAAACCGACAGGTCGGTCCTCGGTGACCCTGAAGGCTTAGGTCGCGGCCAGCGGCACGGTTGGACTAAAGGCGACCGTTGAGCAGTTCGCCATTCGGTCAGAATGTCTCACCAAGCTCCATGGTTTCCACCTCTTCGAACAGTGACTCGAAGGTGGCTTCACCCGTTTTTTGGTCGACGGCGATAGTGGTGATCAGGCTTTCTCCGTGGAGTTGGCTATCCCATACGGTCTCTGCTGAGACTTCTCCGTTCTCACGTACCCCGGTCGCCGACGCTTGGACATGCCCGCAATCGACATGATCCAGTATCTGTTGAGCGATACTTCCATTGGTTTCGATTCCGGATTCAGATTTGAGCTCTAGACTCGCGGAGTCTAGGCGCATCTCTGTTATGAGCTGATCGGTTTCAGATTCCCCTTCGCCGCTCGATGGAGGAACCAACCTAACGCTCAAGCGGATAATTTTGTCGACTGTTTTTCTCCACTCCTCGAATGATTTCTCTTTCGCTGGAGAGGATATTTCCCACTGTTCGTCCATCTGCTCGCGGAGAATTACGCGAAGAGCTCCTGTGAATGAAGCGACCCGTATGACGGGTGATCTCACCTGGAAGACTGCGGCGAAATCGGAGAGACGGATCACGAAAGGCGATGCGACACCGCCGGCAAGGGTTTCCGGTATGAAGTCCAGCTGTCCGTCGTCCCAATGGTCTGTGCCCATCTCGGTTTCGCATCCGAGACGTCCGCGTATATAGCCTTTGGGAGTATCGACGCCGCCTATCCGCCACATGCGCCGGTACCAGACAGTGTGGACTCCTGATTGCAGGACGCTGAGTAGTTGTTCGGCCGGTGTGTCGAAGATGCTTGGTTGCGCCGGTGGCACTATCCGGACACGGGCAACCCGTCCTACAGGTCGAGGCGGCATTCCGGAACTGTATGTCACGGCCGCGGGCATGTCTCGTATTGCGGAGGTGATTGTTTTCTATCGCATGCTCAACTGGAGAGCTGTATTGCAAATTCCAGATAGCCGAAATTCCGCGGGAAGGGCTGGTCCAGTAGATGTCCAAGGGAGTCGTCCGCAGCCTGCTACCCACTGCAGGCAGGCGAGTGGGCGCGGCATCAACCTGGAGCTGGAGGCCATCCACCAGAGGCGTTGTCTGTGACGGTGGGACAAGCGGCGCTGGCGTCCAGTCCGCTGATGCGCAAGAGCGGGCCATCTCTTTCACCTTCGAAAACGATTTAGGTAGTGCCATTCGAAGTAGTGGCGGCTCTCTTCGGTGAACGACAGACAAGCCCGGCCAGCGAGGTTTGAGAGTCGAGTTGCGAGTAGGTCATTGCTCTTCGAGGTCGCTGCGAGGATCTTTCCGTCCTGATCTACTGAGATGTAGCCCGTCTCGTAGAGGGCATCACAACCGAACTGGCATGCTGGCATTGCGATGTGTGCAAGGTCACGGCGCTCTTCGTCGGTGCAAAGGCTTCGTACTTTGATGTGAGCGGCGACCAGGAACCGCACGGGCAAGGTATCGCCGCATAGGGCGCACTTTGCAATGGTTTCTGATCCAAAGAGTAAGCGGCGCAAGCGGGCTTGCTCTCCGCGTTGGGTGGCGGTGACCGGTCGGTTCAAATCGCCTTCGTAGCTGAAGCTCTCCCGGTCGTGCTCCACCGTGGCAGGTGCATCGGGAGGGCGCACAGCGATGATGGGTGGAGTTCCTTGCCTCAGCTCGACTCCCGGGAGGGTGAGGAGCACTGCACCGATGAAGGCGCTCCGATAGCCCACATCATTGGGGTGAATCGTGACGCTGCTCTGAGTCTGAAGCGTGGTGAGCGCAGCCTGTAGGTCTGCGATGGGAACCAGCTGGCCATCTGGTGATTGATCGGTCGCGACGCGAACGTTGGGAGGCTGTACAGCGAGGATGCGGTTGCGGCGTCCAGTGACGGTGGTGATCTCTTCGCCGAGGAGTCGCCGAAGCAGGTTGGTGGCGCTGTCGTTCGCCTCCGCGGGAAGCACGACGGGCATGTCGGCGAACCGGTCATCGAACTGATGCATGAATCGGTCGCCAAAGTCATCGTCCAGTCGGAAGAGATAGCCCTGGTTGACGCCACCCTTAAAGTTGAACGGACCGCCGGGTGATGAGTGGCCTGTGCGCCACTGTTGCGGGATCTCCTCCAGCAGGACTGGCCGCGTCGCCTGTCGGTAAGCCGTCCGTATAAGTCGACCGTCCTGATCCCAGTTCTCTGACAAGTCATCCGGTCGAAGGGAGTCGACAGCTGCGGCCGTCACTACACTCAGCGCGATCACCTTGGATGCGTAGTGGATCACGTTGTCGCCGGGGCGCACCTCGATCATGGTGTTCCAGTGCGACTTGCGGCGCCCGTTCCTGTCGACCTTGGGCGCCCACAGGATCCCGGCTGCTTGCTCTTGATCAAAGGTATCCCCCTGATTCACCCACCAGATCGCCATACAGCAGATCTGAAGCGATCCGGGTTCGGTGGAGGCTCTACGGGCTGACTCCAGCCGTCGGTTCGGGCTGGTGTTGAGCGTAGTAGA
>NZ_JBPJUQ010000185.1:0-5674 GCF_051192615.1 Streptosporangium sp. G11 | reverse complement strand
TTGCACCGGAAGTAGGCATCCCATCGATCACTGACCAGGCGGGACGTGACCACCCGACCGTCATTAGCACCGGAAGCGGCGCGGCAGCCTCTTATGTTCTCGCGGCGGCCGATATGTGAATTGTTATGCGTTGTCACGCTCTGTGGGAGGACAATGCGGGGATGACGGCTCGGCGGTGGGTTCTGGTGGGAACGGCTGTACTGGTGGCCGGTGTGGCCGTGATGCTGGTCTGGCTGCAGTGGGAGAGCGCGAACAAGGTTGCGACTGCGGTGTCGGCGCTGGCGGGGCTGGCGGCGGTCGGGGTGGCGCTGTGGGCAGGCTGGCCGGCGGTCCCGGCCGGTGGTAGCCGGGTGCGTGTCAAGAAGACGGGAGCGGCGACAGCTTCGGGGGCGGGGAATGCGAACACCGGTGTGGTGGCCAAGTCTGGGGCTGTTTCCGGAGATTTGGCGGTGGACCGAAGCGGGGACGCCAAAGCGTTGGGTGAGGGCGATGCCAACTCTGGTATCCGGTTGAGCTGACGCCGTTCGAAGGGCAGGCGCGGGTATGGACGGCGGGCGCTGGAAGGGCGGTGTCCGGGAGAGCGGGACGGCGTCAGCCGAGTCGGGCGGGTATGCCAACACAGGTATCCATATCGGGGATGTCTACCGGGAGCCGGTGGCGCGGTCGGCGTATCTGGAGCAGGTTGAGCAGATCTTCCCGTGGACGTTGGAGGGCCGCTCTGAGGAGTTGGCCGGGCTGGCGGCGTTCTGCTTGGGTGAGGGTGGTTCGAATTATGTGTGGTGGCAGGGGCCGGCGTGGGCGGGTAAGTCGGCGTTGATGGCGACGCTGGTGTTGCATCCCCCGGTCGGGGTGCGGGTGGTGTCGTTTTTTATCACGGCCCGGTATGCGGGGCAGAGTGATCGTCAGGCGTTCTTGGATGTGGTGTTGCCGCAGTTGGCGGAGCTGTTGGGGCAGTCGCTGCCGCCGTTGTTGGGGGTGTCGACGCAGCAGGGGTGGTTCAACCGGTTGTTGAAGGAGGCCGCTCGCGCGTGTGTGCAGGCCGGTGAGCGGCTGGTGTTGGTGGTGGATGGGTTGGACGAGGATCGGGGGGTGACGGTCGGGCCGGGGGCGCACAGCATCGCGGCGTTGTTGCCGCCGGTGGTGGTGGAGGGGTTGCGGGTGGTGGTGGCCGGGCGGCCCAATCCCCCGGTGCCATCAGATGTGCCGGTGGGGCATCCGTTGCGAGATGCGCGGATCGTGCGGGTGTTGACGCCGTCGCCTGCGGCGCAGGTCATCCGTGATGACGCTGAGCGTGAGCTGGAGCATGTATTACACGGGGATGCCGTAGGGCGTGACCTGTTGGGGTTGCTGGTGGCCGCGGGTGGTGGTTTGAGTGTTGAGAATCTGGCGGAGCTGACCGGGTCGCCGGTGGGTGTGGTGCGCAAGTGGTTGCATGCGGTGTCGGGGCGGACATTTACCGGTCGGGAGAGTTTGTGGCGGCCGGGTACGGGGGCGCGGGTATTCGTGCTGGCGCATGAGGAGCTTCACGCCGCCGCGGTGGAGTCGCTGAGGGCGCGGATGCTGTCGGGGTGTCGTGACCGGATTCATGCGTGGGCGCAGAGCTATCGGGATCGGAGGTGGCCGACCGAGACGCCGGAGTATCTGCTGCGGGGCTATCACCGGTTGCTGGGTTCGGTGGGTGATCTGGAACGGATGGTGGCATGCGCGACCGATGAGGCGCGGCTTGATCGGATGCTGGACATCAGCGGGGGTGATGCTGCGGCGCTGGCTGAGATCACCGCCTGTCAGGCAGTTATCTGCGGGCAGGACGAGCCGGATCTGTCGGCGATGCTGCTGCTCGCCTATACCCGCGATCGGTTGGCCGAGCGCAACGCGAGGCTCCCGACCGAGTTACCCGCAGTATGGGCGCGGCTAGGTCACACCGTTCGCGCTGAGGCTCTGGCCCGCTCCATCACCGATCCCGACTCTCAAGTGCGGGCGTTGGCGGCGTTGGTGGGGGCGTTGGCTGGTGCAGGTGAACACGAACAGGCCGAGACCGTAGCCCGCTCCATCACTGATCCCGACCTTCAAGTGCGGGCGTTGGCGGCGTTGGTGGGGGCGTTGGCTGGTGCAGGTGAGCACGAACAGGCCGAGACCGTAGCCCGCTCCATCACTGATCCCGACCTTCAAGCGCATGCATTGACGACGTTGGCGGAGGCGCTGGCTGGTGCAGGTGAACACGAGCGTGCTCGGCTGCTCGCTCAAGAGGCCGAGACCATAGCCCGCTCCATCACCGATCCCGACCTTCAAGCGCGGGCGTTAACAGCGTTGGCGGAGGCACTGGCTGGTGCAGGTGAACACGAGCGTGCTCGGCTGCTCGCTCAAGAGGCCGAGACCAGAGCCCGCTCCATCACCGATCCCGACCTTCAAGCGCATGCATTGACGGAGCTGGTGGAGGCGCTGGCTGGTGCAGGTGAACACGAACAGGCCGAGACCGTAGCCCGCTCCATCACCGATCCCGACCTTCAAGCGCATGCATTGACGACGTTGGCGGAGGCGCTGGCTGGTGCAGGTGAACATGAACAGGCCGAGACCGTAGCCGGCTCCATCACCGATTCCCGCCTTCAAGCGCAAGCATTGACAGCGTTGATGAAGGCGCTGGCTGGTTCAGATGAGCACGAGCGTGCTCGGCTGCTCGCTCAAAAGGCCGAGAGCGTAGCCCGCTCCATCACTGATCCCAACCTTCAGGCGCGGGCGTTGACAGCGTTGGCGGAGGCATTGGCTGGTTCAGGTAAGCACGAGCGTGCTCGGCTGCTCGCTCAAAAGGCCGAGACCAGAGCCCGCTCCATCACCAATCCCCGTCTTCAAGCGCGAGCGTTGACAGCGTTGGCGGAGGCGCTGGCTGGTGTAAGTGAACATGAACAGGCCGAGACCGTAGCCCGCTCCATCACCAATCCCCGCCTTCAAGTGCGAGCGTTGACAGCGTTGGCGGAGGCGCTGGCTGGTGTAAGTGAACATGAACAGGCCGAGACCGTAGCCCGCTCCATCACCAATCCCCGCCTTCAAGTGCGAGCGTTGACAGCGTTGGCGGAGGCGCTGGCTGGTGTAAGTGAACATGAACAGGCCGAGACCGTAGCCCGCTCCATCACCGATCCCGACCTTCAAGTGGGGGCGTTGACAGCGTTGGCGGAGGCGCTGGCTGGTGCAGGTGAACACGAGCGTGCTCGGCTGCTCGCTCAAGAGGCCGAGACCAGAGCCCGCTCCATCACCAATCCCGACCTTCAAGCGCATGCATTGACGACGTTGGCGGAGGCGCTGGCTGGTGCAGGTGAACACGAGCGTGCTCGGCTGCTCGCTCAAGAGGCCGAGACCATAGCCCGCTCCATCACCGATCCCGACCTTCAAGCGCGGGCGTTAACAGCGTTGGCGGAGGCACTGGCTGGTGTAGGTGAACACGAACAGGCCGAGACCGTAGCCCGCTCCATCACCGATCCCGACCTTCAAGCGCAGGCGTTGACGGAGCTGGTGCGGGCGCTGGCTGGTGTAGGTGAACACGAACAGGCCGAGACCATAGCCCGCTCCATCACTGATCCCGACCTTCAAGCGTGGGCGTTAACAGCGTTGATGGAGGCGATGGCTGGTTCAGATGAGCACGAGCGTGCTCGGCTGCTCGCTCAAGAAGCCGAGACCATAGCCCGCTCCATCACTGATCCCGACCTTCAAGCGCGGGCGTTGGCGGTGTTGACGGGGGCGCTGGCTGGTGCAGGTGAGCACGAACAGGCCGAGACCATAGCCCGCTCCATCACTGATCCCGACCTTCAAGCGCGGGCGTTGACAGCGTTGGCGGAGGCACTGGTTGGTGCAGGTGAGCACGAGCGTGCTCGGCTGCTCGCTCAAGAGGCCGAGACCATAGCCCGCTCCATCACTAATCTTCGCCTTCAAACGTGGGCGTTGACGGTGCTGGCGGGGGCGCTGGCTGGTGTAGGTGAGCACGAACAGGCCGAGACCATAGCCCGCTCCATCACCGATCCCCGCCTTCAAGTGCGGGCGTTGACGGTGTTGGTGGGGGCGTTGGCTGGTGTAGGTGAGCACGAACAGGCCGAAACCATAGCCCGCTCCATCACCAACTCCGACTCTCAAGCCAAGGCCATTGTCTCGATCGTGAATCACAACGACATATCTCGAAATCGTCAGCTACTCGCGTGGGGATTGAGCAGATTGGGCCATGTTGATCTACTAAAAAGCGTCGTAAAGGTTGAACCGGCCGCAGGTTGCCGACTTGCGCAAGCGATAGAGCAGGCTGATCGTAAGCCACGATGAAGAACCTTCGGAGCTCAACAGGCTCGTTGAAGGCAAATGGCGCGTGGGTGGCGCGGCCACGACCGGCCGAAGAGCCGCAGCGCGGCCAGCGACCGCCCACGCGCGGCGGGTCGCCGCAGGCGGCACGCCCTTGAAGACGGACAGATAAGTTTCTTTCGATCTTGGAGTGAGGGCTGTCAGACTGTCGACCGTGGCCGTGACGCAGCAGCTTGCCAGGATCTCGGCAGCGCAACTTGAGGCTTGCCAGCAGTCGGTTGACGAGTTGGAGCGGCTCTGTTCCTTTGAGATGGCTCCGCAGCCTGATCACCTTGATTTGGATTGGGCTCCCGAGCCGCTGCTGTGGGTCTGTGCTCTGACCTGTGCCGACGATGCTCTTGCCGTATTGAGGCGTGCGCTCAGCGGAGACGGAGAAGTGAACAGCGACTACCGGGATCACCCGGGCGCCGTATGGGGACAACCGGTTACCTTCCTGAGTCCTGTTGGCGTCGCCGCGGTTGCTCTGGCGCTGCGAGAGACGGACTCGGTGATGGTGGCCGCTCTCTCATCGCACAGCGCTGAAGCGTCAGCTGTGACCGTTGAGATGCTGCCAGGTGTGGAGGAGCCGCAGGCGTATCTGACCCGGCACTTTGCTGCGTTGCTCGCTTTCTACACCGAAGCTGCACGTCGTGGTCTAGCTGTCGTGCTGTGGTGGGACTGATCGCCTGGTCTTCGAGGACGCTCGAAGCCTGCGACGCCTGTTCGTGTGTCAGGTGCGTTTGCTGGCCGTTGTAGCATCGCGCCAGACGCGTTCGAAGCTGTCGAGGTAGGTCGTTGCCGTGCTGTCGTTCTCGGTCTGTGTCACGTAGATGACGGGTGCCTCAGGCGCCCTGGTGCCGTAAGCGTGCAGGTTGACCAAGAGCTCGTCGTCCGCGCGGTAGATGGAGTTGTAGAGCACCGTGCGGTGCAGGCGGATTTCGACTCCGTCGACATCTTGGAGCGGCTGGTAGAGGGTGAGCGCGTTCTCGACCCGGGCCGCCATGACGTCGCCACCGGTGCCTTCCTCGACTCCGCGGGCGGTTACGTGCGGGCTCTTGGGGTCGCCGAGCAGGATGCGGACTCTCACCCCGACCGCTGCTCGTTCGGCCAGGATCCGGAGAAGTCCGGCATCTTCGGCGAGGAAGAGTCCGCTGTAGACGAGGATGCAGATCTCCTTGCTTGCGGATTCGAAGAAGCTGCGCCAGGTGTCTGCGGGCACGGTCCAGCGGTGTGGGTAGACGGCTTTGATCTCGTTGGAGAGTCCTCGGCGCTGGCGGATGTTGTCGGGCCACAGGTCGTTCTCGTCGACTTCGAGGAGGTCGGCGACGGCCAGGCGGTGGCGAGGGTGAGGGATGCGGCC
>NZ_JBPJUQ010000184.1:0-5740 GCF_051192615.1 Streptosporangium sp. G11 | reverse complement strand
GTGGCCACATACACGATCGCCGCCAGGATCAGACGATCGTCGACCCGCCGCCGCCCTCCTCCCTGCGGCCGGGCCGGCGCCGGCGGTACCACCCGCTGAAACAACTCCCACAACTCATCGGGCACCAGTCGCTGAAAGAACGCATCCACGACACATCCAACGATCAACCACCAAATGAGTCACGGTCTCAGATGAAGCGACAGGACATACATCTCAGCGCTCGTGTGGATACCGACGAGGAGTTGGCGCAGCTCGCCGCGCGCGTCGGACAAGCATTGAACTGCACCTTCGCCCGAGGTGAATTCCAGCGGTGGCACGCACAGGTCGCGAACGTCTTCGGTCTCAAAATCTCCACGGTAGGCGAGTCTGGTATCGGTGGCAAGAACGTGGCCAAACTCGTTGGTGAAGTCGCCGAGGAGGGCTTCCTTTACGCTCCGGATGGCAGTGACGACGTCGAGTACGACAGCGTGGATATCAGTGCATACGTGGTCGATCTGCTCACCATCCGCACTGGGCTCCAGTGGTATCGACCCACTGCGGAAGACTACGCCTCCGAACGTGAAGCAGCCCGCGGAATTGACGACTGGCACGGGCAAGTCGGCCCCCAGGGATGGACCGAAGACGACGAAGAAAAATTCGGCGACTGGTGATGCGGACTTTCACGGCGAAGGACGGCGGGCCCGCCCTGCGCGCAGTGGACGGATTGTCTCCCGGACGCGGACCTGGCGGCACTGGACGAGGCCACGGCTGCTGCGATCTTGGCCCGCCGGCGCAGGGGGGTGCGGCTCCTCCTGAGGGAGTGAGGCGTTCAGGTCGGGCTGTCCGGCTGAACGCTCCCTGCCCCGGGCAGGCGTGTCGGGATTGCTCACAGGTAGTCGCGCCAGAACGGCACGGTGGCTTGTGGCGCCCGGCTTTCGGGGTGCTCGGGTCGGGGTTCCTCGAACTCCTGGTTGATGTAGTCGAGCAAGTCGACGCCGTAGTAGATGATGTCTGAGCCCCACATCGACAAGACCGGATGGCCGAAGCCGCCGCGGCCTTCGGGCAAGAACCTGTGCCCGTAAACCGGAACCATCCTGGGAACTCCGGCCAGATGCGACTGCGCACGTTCGGCGGCCGCCTCGGGTGAGTCCGGCCGGTCGCCCCAGGCGGTTGGCCAGTGTCCCCGCTGGATGTCCCGAAGCAGGAAGTCCGTCGACCAGGTGAGGTGCCGGCGGAGTTCGCTCGGCTCGCCGTTTCGCCAGTCGGGCCATGGTCGTTCCCACGCGTAGCTGGTGCCGGGCTCGTCTTCCCGCGGTTCGCAGACCGGTAGTCCGGCGGCGAGGAAGGCCCGGTGGTCGTCGGCGAACGCGAAACCGTACTCGTGCTCGATGCGCGCGAACTCTGCGTTGGTCAGGCCGGGCTCGATCACGCAGCAGTCCAACTGGGCCAGGCGCTCCGCTGCCTGCCTTCCGAGCAGAGCTCCCTCGTCGCTGATCATGCTCGAACCGTATCGCGGAGGCCTGGGCCTAACGATTCCTGAGGGAAAATCACAGGTCAGGCTGGGACGTTGTAAGTGTGTTGGTGTTCTTGCCGGAGGTGGTACTTCCAGTAGTCCCGGAAGTCGCCGCAGGCGATCAAGGCGCGCAGTTGCAAGATGGCCTCCGCGCCGGCCAGGCCCCACCGGGCGCCGGTGATGTCGAGGCGGTCGCCGATCAGGTGGCGGCACGCGCCTTCGATGACCCCGGTGGCGATCGGCCACCCGTTCTCTAATGCCTGGTCATAGCGGAGAAACTCGGCGTGGCCGGCCAGATAGCGGATGCAGGTGTCGATGCCACGGCGGTGCCCGGCAGGCAACACCGCGGCCTGCGCGGTGAGCCCATCGGTGACCTGCCCGGCGTTGCCCGCCAGTACTGCCAGCGCGCACCCGGCGACCCAGTCCTCGGCGGCCGGGTCCGCGGCGGGATGCAGACTCCGAGCCGCCGCCCACAGGTACTCCAGGACATGCACGAAGTCGATGACGATGCCGACGCTCACGTTCCGACGGGCAGCCTCGGCGCGGATCAGATCGAGCTGGTGCCGGGCGCCGTCGACCAGCACGACCCACGGGCGGACGTGTGCGGGGTCGCGGGCCTCGGCGTGGTCGAAGACCTTCTCGATCACCGTGGCGGGATCATCGATCACCGAGCCGCACAACCACTTGCCCCGCGCGTGCGGCCCGGCCCGGGGCGGCCGCCGTCCGCGTCGCCCGCCGGGAACGGCGATCACATCGTGCGGACGCCGCGGCGCGGGATCGGCGTCGTAGACCACGCCAAGGGTGGCCATCCGCTTGCGGCACGGTTTCTCCCCGGCCGCCAGACGGGTGCGAAACGTCGGCGTGCGGCCGGCGGCCGCCTTGCGGATGGTGGGCCGCAACGCCTCGGGCCGCATCACGATTCCCTTACCGTCCACGCTGAGTACCAGCAACGTGCCCGCGGTGCACGGCACCGGGATCTTCTGCCGGTAGAAGGCCCCGATATCGGCCGCGGCCGCCTTCACCAACTGCTCGAGTTGCCGTTTACCGAGCACCGGACCACACCGCGCCTCGATCGCGGCCTTGGCACCGTCAAAGGAGCCGCGCACCGCCTCGGTCACCGCCAGCCGGGTCAGTCCATGTGAGTGCCGCCCGCCCGGCAGCGATAACGCGGCATCGGCCGGATACACGTTGCGCACGCCCCGAGCCCGGAAGGCGCACCGCCGCACCGACGCCGTCCCAAAGACGGTGGCCAGCAGCCGATGATGACCGGACTCCACACAGCGGCGCAGCACACCGTCGGCACCGGCCACCCCACAGCGGCCGGCCGCACCGGCGTCCTGCCGGGCCAGGGCCTGTTCCTCCCGCGCCGCCCGCAAATCCAGATGATCCTGCAGCAACTGCCGCAACAGCAGGCGGCCCCGCACCTCGATCATCTCCTCCAGCCGGGCGTGGGACAGCTCCGCCGACCCGGGACCGGCGAGCTCACCCAGCAGATACTCAAAGGTCTCCGTCGACGCTGCAAACACGTCAGTCACCGGGACCGTGTCATACGGTTCCATCGGGTTCCTCTTCTTCGGGTCCGACATGGGTCGCACCTTCGAACCTGGGGAAGAAGAGCCCTCCTTACAACCACCGCGGCGGTGACGCCGCAGTGACACCCCCGGCCTGCCGCGGCTTATCAGGGCTTATCAGGTGATCTGTTCCCTGACTCGCTCGTTCACCCCGAACAATCCCGGGCCGTCCTCGCTCAGCCAGCCCCGCTCCGCCATCCGCTTCAACTTCGCGCGCAGGCCCTCGACCTTGGCCGCCTCGGCCGGCGACCCCAGCGCCGTCACGATCTTCCCGGCCCGCATCGCGCCACCGGCATCGACCAGCACCTCCAGCACATCCTGGTAGGTCCGCGGTAACACCGAGGCGTCCATCCCCGGACGCCATCGCGGCACCGTGGTCACCCCGATCGGCGACCCGCCCGGCTGTGCGACCACCCCGCCGACCTGGCCGGCATCGCTCTGGTCGTTCACCCCGCCCGCCTCGGCAGGCGACCGCTCTGCCGCCGGGCCGTCTCGCCCAGGATCTCCTCGACCGTCTCCCGAGTGATCATCAGCCGGGACAACGCCTCTTCCTCGGCCGCCAACTGCTCACGCAACCGCTCGACCCGTTCCCGGGCCACGGCCTCCCGCCGTGCCAACTCTCCAGCAACGAGCCCACCGCGATCGCCTCCACCTCGCACGGTAGAAGACGAGCCCGCCTCTTGCGAGCAGACTCTCAAAACCCCACGTCAACCAGTCCCTGAAACCGAGCTACACCCCGGCGCAGGGAGTCCATCCGCTCCATTGCCGCAGGCGTCAAAGTCTCGCAGCGTCGTCCACAAGACCCTGGCCGAGGCCCAGCCGGAGGCCCGGGAAGATCGGCACGGCTAGACGGGCCCCTTGGCCGCCGGCATGCCTTGCCGCTGGGACCATTGATCAGGTGGTCGTGGGGGCGAACAGGACACGGGGTTCCAGATGGAGCTGGGTGGTGGGGACATGTGCGCTGGCCAGCGTGTCCAGGCCGCCGGGCTGCTCCAAGGTCTTCAGCACCAGCCGCCCGGCCCGCTCGGCCACCTCCGGAACCGGCTCTCCGACTGCGTCGCAGACGTCAGCCGGGGTCACGGTTGGGTCATGGCCTCCCGCACCACCGACAGGACATCACCGAACACCCCCAGCAGCCGCTCGGACTCGGCACGGTGGGCCTCGCGCAGCGCCTCCAGATGGTCGCGGCCCTTCTTGTGGATAGCGGCCATCCGCTTGCAAAACATGGTCACCACGTCATCGCGGATACCGGTCGCGGCGGTGTGCACCAGGCTCACCATCAAGTGAGCCGCTTGTCCTCGGCGACCTTACGCATGTCGGCGGCGTCGGTGCCCCGGACCTCCCCGGCGAAATGCGCGACCTTCCCCGGCGGCACGCCCTCCAGCCACACCCTGGTCGGCCCGATCGCCTCGATGTCGGCCAGCAGCGCCAGCCGCTCCTTGAACTTGCCCAGCGACGCCGCCTTCGCCACGTCCTTCAGCCGGTCGAACTCGCTGCGCCGGCTGACCGGGTCGACCACCAGTAGCCGGGCCAGCCGCGCCCGCGCAGCCACATCCAGCCGCCCCGCCACCGTTTGGAAGAACCAGGTGTTGACCTCCGCGCGGATCGACGAAGCCCGACCGGCCGCCCGCCTGCAGGAAACCCAGCACAATGCATTCATGACCGGAGCACACGACAAGCTCGGCATCTTGGGCGAGGCCCAAGACGGCTCGTTCGTACTGCGATTCGACCGCACATACCCCTGCTCCCAAGCCAGGGTCTGGCACACGATCATCGATCGTAACGAGCTCAGCAGATGGTTCGACCCGTGGATCGACTACGAAGCCTCGAGCCTGAATTTCACGGAGGGAGCACGCCTTTCCTTCGTGGCACACGACAGCCATATCCTGCACACCCAGTCCGGCGAGGTCACCCGCGCCGATCCACCGCACCTGCTCGAGTTTGCCCGGGCATCACAACTACTGCGATGGCAGCTGACGGCGGACGGCGGCGCCTGTCAGCTCACTTTGACCATCACTGACGGCTGGCGCACCGGCCTAACCGCCAATGCCCCACGCGTGCATGCCATGCTGGACGCCCTCCGCGCGAGACTCTTTGGCACCCGACCCCCAACGCCCGATCTGGACAAACTACGACGCGCGTACGAGCACACGTTTCGCTGATCCTATCCACGTCCGAACCGCGGTTTCTCTCGTTCCGAAGTCGACACATGGAAGGACCACCCTCATGTCAGGTCTGCGTCTTCTTGCTGCACCACAACGGACACGTCGACGCAGTGGTCGACTACCAGGCGTCACCCACCGTTACTCGGAATGGCTCAGTGATTGAACTGGGTCGGCCCGGCCAGCGAGGTGGGCATTCTGGTGATGCCGGACACGATCTCTTTACTGGTCCACGCGCCGTCCACATCGCCGACGTCGCGGCGGAGCCGGAAGTCGTGCAGGGCACTTGGGAAGAGGGTGTCGTCTGCTTCGGCGGTGCAGATGGTCCGGCGTTCGATGCGGTCGTGCCCACGCTCCACTCGACGGCGGTGGTGTCGCTCCACTCGGCATCCGGGCCGCTCAGCAGGGCTTGCGCAGCGGCGCGGGCCAGCGGTTGGTTCTGAGAGGGCGTTTGATTTGCGTTGTTTGCCCTAGTACGTCCCTCGCCAGGTTGGTGTGGCTTCGTCGGTTATGCG
>NZ_JBPJUQ010000183.1:0-5947 GCF_051192615.1 Streptosporangium sp. G11 | reverse complement strand
ATCGGGAGCCTCGTCTCATCCGCCACCGCTTTGCGCGTACCCATCGTGACCAGCGTCGTCACGATGGAAAGGGCTCACGGAAAACTCTAAAGAGTCGTCGAACAGGTGCGGTGATCGCGATCGCCGTTGGACTCGCGGCGGTCATCGCCCTGAAGGTGCTACCAGGCGATACAGATGAGCGGAAGCATCAGCTCGACGTCGCCACCGTCCCGACCAGCCGTCCGAGTTCAACGAACGCAAACCTCACATCGACGCCCACCGCTACAGCAGCCGTGAAGACCGAGTCTTCGCCGCCCCAACCAGCCCCGCCACCGCGCACGGTTACAGAGCTGGCCGCCGCGATCGAGCTCGCCCTGGAGGCCACCCCGGCGGGGACGTTCAGCTTCGAGGGGGGATTCACTCAGAGCAACGCCGGTGGAATAGCCACCGGGCGATTCATGAACCATCTGGCGTACGACGATCTCGACGTGAAGATCAAGTCTTACGAGGGCTTTAGCCGTCGTTATGTGGTCGTGAGCAAGACTGTCTATCCCAAAAACCAGGGAACGGATGGATCACCTATTGAGAGCATAAATTCGGCTAACCCTGACTGGTATGGGCTTGTCGTTGCCGGTACAGCTGGGCCATCGATCATCCGGGAGGTCGTGGCCAACTCCGCTCGGTTGAAGCGCAAGGGGCGCAACTACTCCGGCACTCTCGCCATCGAGGACACCAACGGCTCGCTTCGACAGTTACTCAACTCGTGGATGGGCGGCGACGTCACCAAGATGAATGCCGACTCATACATCACTTTCAAACTCATCATCGACAATGAGGATCGACCGGAGAAGTTTGAAATCGCCTGGTGTGTACCAATAACCGACGTAGAGATCTATAAGTCCGTCTTTACGACAACCTACAAGAACTGGACAACTAGGCACAAGATCAAGCAATCGTAGCGGCGGCGGGTGCACTGATCATGGCCCAGCCGAGTGAGCAGGATGGTGTGCCGCCACTGTTGAGCCGGTGGACAGGTCTTGCCGAGAGCGCTTCGATCAGGCTGCCACCACGCAGGGCCCTTCAGGTTCGCAGCCAAAATCGACACCCGCTTTAGGAGAGCGGTGATCGTACGACTGGCTTATGTGGCGTGAGCTGCGCGAACCCTTCGCGTAGCCCGCAGTGTTTGCGAGATCATCCCGCGCACGTCCCGCACCCGCCGAGGCCAGCCACCATGTCGCTCGGTGGCAAGCCGGCTCGGAGCGCAGAGCTGACGGGGACGCCCTTGAGCCCTCTCACGCCCGACGCGACTTTCTGATCGCGATCAAGGGGGCCGAAGGCGTGGATGCGGAGGAATGGACGCCACGAGAGTTGCGCCACAGTTTCGTCTCGCTGCTCTCCGACAATGGCCTTCTTCTGGAAGAGATCTCAAGACTAGTCGGCCATAGCAGTACAGCTGTGACGGAAGCTGTATATCGAAAGCAAATCCGGTCGGTCATACAAAACGGAGCGGTGACGATCGCAGCGGTCTCACCGTCCCCTGAGACGCCGACTACGCAAGCCTGCTCGAACTGGCGGAGGCCTGCGGCATCCCGACCCGCTGGTCCTGCCGTACCGGCGTCTGCCACACCTGCGAGAGCGGTCTGCTGTCCGGCGCGGTCGGCTACTCGCCGGTCAGCACGTTGCCGCCGACCGCTGTCAGGGCCCCTCTCGCCGCCGAAGCCACCGCAGCCGCACCCACCCCTGAGACGAGCAGCGGCGCGAACGCGCCCGCCGACAACAACCGCCAGCAACGCGGGCGGAGACCATGGACGTGCCGCGGTTCCTGTCGCCTTCGCCAGCCGCGCCACCTTGGCACTTACCCCAGCGCGCATCAGCTCTGACTGATCATCCTGCAGCTCAGCGCTCACATCGCCAAATATCGCCACCCGCCGCCGCGAATTCCCGTAAGACCGCCAACTGCCACCAAGACGTGACCAGCTCTGATCCGGGCGGGGTGCCGGGCGCCCGGGAAGTATCACCAGGTTGGCCTGCTTAGAGGCGGCCTCAGCGTGGGAAGTGCCGATCGAGGATGTGGGCCCATTCGGTCGGGGTGATGAGTTCCCCCGTGCTGGCCTGACGTTCGGCTTGGAGGTCGACCAGTTCGGCGAGAGCCGCGGTGAATGGGTTCGCCCGTTCCTCTGTGGTCAGAGCGCTGAGCGCCTTCCGCAGGCGGGCGTGAGCTGCGGGGAAAGGAGACAGGTGCTTCTGAAGTTCGGTGTCCCGGAACTGGTAGAACGGCCCCTCAGTACGCAGCAGGCGCAGGCGGTAGGCGTCGTCGAAGAAGTCCATCGCCCGCCGGGGTAGCCGCCCTGTGGTGGCCAGATGGGGGATCGTCAAGCTGTACGCCAGCCAGGCGTGGTGATTTCCCAGCATGAGCCCGAAGAGCAGCCCGAACACGAGCCCGCCCACGAGCACGGCCACCGGACCCAACCCGCCTATCCATCCGATGACTCCTGCCATGAGTCCAATCGCGAGCCCGCTGGCCATCCTGATGAGGGTGAGACTCCTGTCGTTTTGCCAGGTCGAGCGTGGAGATCGTGCCATAGTTGTGCCGGCGGGATCCTCTACCCAGGCGAGCAGGCCAACGGCGAACTCGAATCCGAGCCCGGATATAAGCCCGATCATCAGTGCGTACCACAGGGTCCCACCACTCATGATCAAGCCCACGAGTGTGCCCAGGAGACCGACTATCAGCCCGCGCCTGAGGTAGCGGATCAGAAGCGAGGCTCTCCCACGAAGCTGGAAATTGGCATAGCCGGGGGACTCCTCGAACCACGATCCCGTCGCCAGCGTGACCACGAGCGCGGACACGATGCCGATTACCACCGCCCAAGCCACCGGCGCTGTGGTTATGACGTCGACCCCGATTCCGACCACGAGTCCACACACGAGGCCGACTGCCAATCGGATCAGACGTGTTGGGGCGTAGCGCGCCAGATGCCACCAGGCCACGTCATGAGTGTCCTCGCCGGGCAGCGTGAGCAGGTGGCAGAGGTAGGTGAGCCAACGGCGTATGTCGCCTGCGGGCCAGGAGAAATGAGGCCGGAAAGGCAGGGCTTCGTTGCCGGTGGGAGGGTATGCGCTCACGACGGCGGGGATGAGCTGGTCGTGCAGGTGGGCGTTGAGCGCGGACGGATCCCGCAACGAGCCGAGATCCAGCAACGTCACCGGATCCGGCTTCTCGCGGGGTTCAATGTAGGTTTCGCGGACGAGCCAGAGTCCCCGAGATGTCGAACAGACCTTGGCCAGGGCGGGAGCGGCCCCCCTCCGCAGGTCGTCCAGGATCCGGGGCCAGGAGTGTGGGGGCGGAGCGGAAAAACACGCTTCCAGATGATCGGCCGCCACGCGGGAAGCAATGAGTTGCGGCTCGATGACAGCTGCCTCACTGAGAACGTCACCCACTTCCTTGACGGCTGCCGCGAAGGGGGCCGTACGGCAGGTGACGATCAGCTGCGGGAATTCAGCGCGTTTCAGCGGCGCGAGTATCTTGGCCAGGGACTCCGGGGGCAACTCGTCCAGTCCGTCCAACACGGGCAACACCGCGCTATGAGCTACCAGCTTTTTAGGAGTGCCGGGGGGGAGTCCTTCGCCATGCAGTGCGGGGTAGTCCTGGTCGAGGCACTCGGCTAGCCAATCCAGCACTGATTGCTTGGTATTCCAGCGCGCGGCTGATAGCAGCACCGGAACAGGCTCACCCAGTTGGCGCGTTTCCAGAAGCTTCATAAGCAGCTGTACGGCCAAGGTGGTCTTTCCTGTCCCTGGCCCACCCAGGATGATCAGGCGCTGGCATTTAAGTGCGCGGAAGTCGTCGGCCAGCTTGGCAATGTCACCCGTGAAGTTGGCGAAGGTCCGGGCTCCCTCGACGATCAGGCGGGGATGGTTCGATAGCTCTACGCAATCGGTCGATCGCCAGGGCACTGGGATGGGCTGGGAATTCTCGATGACCTCGTTTCTCCACCGCTCGGTCACCAGGCCCGCGAGGATGTCCTTGGCCTTGTCGATACCGGTGACCGTGGGGGTGGGCGGTGGCCTGGCCGACCCCCGCCACGAGGACCACAGCCGCACCAGCCCGTTTGCCAGAACTACCACGCCGGCCATCGTCACCATGATCTGGACGATGTTCAGGACTATGAGGTTGACGTCCAGCTTCGGCAGCGGCACCGCTCGCACCACCCACATGAACAAGTATGCCAGCCCAAGGATCAAAAGCCCCAGCGCCACGGTGCTCTTGGGGTTGGGTCCCCGTCCCCAGCGATGCCCAGCCATAACTCCAGTATGCGATTACGCCCCGTCACAACGTAACCATGAACCCACAAGCGGAAGGTTGATCAAGCGGAAAAGTTCCTTCTTTGATCCATGTTCAGCCCAAACCGGTGACATCAGCACGGAAATCTCGTGGCTTGTCCGCGAGGACCCGGCAGGACCAGGTTTCCGTCGGAGATCAACATGAAGCGGTCCAGATCCGGCACGATGACGTGTACGGCGATGATCTCTCCTGACAGGGTGGCCACCGTACGGTGGTAAGGCGTGTAGCCGCGTGCGGCCAGGATGGCGATCACCTTGCGCAACTGGGCATGGGGTCGATGGGGTGCGCTGCCCGCCGGGGTGAAGGGGATCATGATGGCGTCGCGCAGGTGGTCGGTGAGGTCGAACCGTCCGCACGCGTGGAGCGCGGGATAAGCGGCGAGCCCGGCGAGGTCCCCTCGGAGGGGGACGCCGGACCACGACAGGGATTCCCCCAAGGTGGTCTGCAACAGCTCGGTGAGAGCGCGCCAGACGGCGTGAGTGCGTCTGAGCGAGGTGCCGGCGCCGCGCCGATGTGGGTGATGGCAGGTGGGCGCGGTGTAGGCGAGCATGGTGGGCACCCCGAGGTCGCTGGTGATGTCCAGCAGATACACCGGGGAGCCGGTGAGCCGCTCGGCCGCCGAATACGCGCGCGCCGGCTCCCTCGGGAGAGTGGCCGGGTCGATCACCCGGGGCTGGAAGCCGACTGGGCGGAGGAAGGCCCGCACCAGAAGCAGGGACAAGGCGTCGCGCTCGATGGTCTCGTTGAGGGCGTGCAGCAACGCCTCGTCGGCCGTGACGCCGATGGCCGAGCCGTTGTTGCAGCTGTATCGCATCAGGTCACCGTAATCGTAGGCGTCCGTGACCTGCTCGCGTAGCCGGCTGGCAGTGGTCTCGACATACCAGGGGGCCGACAAGAACAGCGGCACGAGCAGCTCCTGCCCTCCTCCAAGGGGGCGGTAGCGGTGGCAGGCCAGGCTGGGGGCGGGTGTTCGCGCTAGCAGTACAGTCCAGGCCTCATCCCGCAGAGGCCCGGCTGCGATCCGAGCGGGCTCGGTCAGCTCCACCGCTGTGGGGTCGAACAAGGCGGGACCCGTGAGGTAGTGCTCGAGCGCCTCGAACAGCGCTCCCACCCGCGCCTCCTCGGGCCGCCCCTTGCCCATCCCCTGGGCCATCGGCGGCATGGCGCCATCGCCGCTGACCATACGGCACAGCCAGGCGGTCGGATCGCCGCCCCGCCCCAAGTCGGTGAGCTCCGGCTCCCAGCAGAGTTCCGCCAGCGCCGCCATCACCCGCCTCGTGGCTTCCCTCAGCGGTACCGCGCGCTCCACTGCCTGTTGGTCTTCGCCTCGCACAGCAGTTTTTCCAGTCGCTCACGTTCGGCTGGGGTCAGTTCCTGATCGCTTCTGTCCAGCGACTCGCATTTTGTGTAGTCCAGACCGTGACCCATGAGGCTCGCCCTCCCCTCACACGAGTGAGCTCTCCATACCCGGGAGCACCCACGGCGAACACCACGAGCGCCGAATATGTGGCAAAAGATCACGAAGGCCCCAGTGAATCGCCTGCTCAGTGGGCGTTTGACATCGATTTACGATGGGTATTTTGATGTGCTTTGTCGTATTCATCACCAACCTGCACGGCCTGA
>NZ_JBPJUQ010000182.1:0-5974 GCF_051192615.1 Streptosporangium sp. G11 | reverse complement strand
CGGTCATGCTTGAGATCACATGATCATCGGGAAGGTACACCCCTTCCCGGCCGATCCACAGGTCTCAAGCATTGCTCCCTGCGGCCGATTTTCGGCCGTGCGGGGCCCTAAGTCGCGCGCAGGAGACAGGCGCGGAACGTCCTGGCTGGCCACAAATCTAGTAACTAGATGCACTGTGGCGACCATTTGTCGACGGATTGCCCAGGAGACCGGTGTCGTGGCGTTTGCCCAGTTCAGGACGCTGGTACCTAATCCGCGATAACCTCCGAGAACTGGCCACGTGTCTGCCGCTAAGTTGTGAAGTTTTCCCCATTCGACACAGTTGCTAATCAACTGTTACGCGCCTAATTTCCGTTTTTCGCCACGTGGCTGATAAGTCAACATAGTTACTGTCTTTCCCCGGTCCCCAAAAGGCTGTACGACCGCCTGCCCGGCCACTGTCCGAACCATGATTCAGATATTCACTCGTGGCACCGGGTGAGGGTCGCTGAGACAGATCGGTTTTAAGGGTGGGGGGGTCGCTTCTGTCAACGGCAAACCGTAGGGCGGCCGGACGACGGCCGGGCCTCGACATGACGAGGGCGCTCACCGAACGACGGTGGACGCTCTAGTCGACGACGGCCGGAGGCTATAGATCAGTCACGGGATTGTCAGTCCAGCGGTCTCCCTCCTCCAGGTAGCCGAACAGGGTCTTGGAGCCATCGGCCCAGCCCACCTCGTTACGGCCGATTCTTTCCAGGGCGGCACCGCAGCGCCTGGCGGCCGTGGCGAAGCTGCGCCGCAGAGAGTGACCGGTCCATCGACCCTCCAGGCCAGCAGCCTGAGCGATCCTCGGCGTTGTTACGAAGTGATGGTCATCCTTGCCCCTCGCTCGATGAGCGTATGGTCGCCCCTTCCCTCGACCAGTTCCTCACAGTCGTCCGCAACGACGGCGGCGCTGTGGAGAAGGTCGACGTGTGGGGTCGCCGCAGGCTGTCCTACGACATCGCGAAGAAGCCCGAGGGCATCTACGCCGTCATCGACCTGACCGAGGAGTCTGCCACTGTCAAGGAGCTCGACCGGCAGATGAACCTCGACGAGATAATCCTGCGTACCAAGGTCCTGCGCCCGGACGTGCACTAATCTCCGGCATTTTGTCGGGCGGCAGCCATACGCTTTCCCTGGGCATGAAAAGGCCCGGCCTCCTTTGCCGAGGGGCCGGGCCGATTGGTGTCCAGCCGGGCCTGCGGCTCCAGCTACCACCTGTTCTTCACAAGCTCAGGGTAGCGAGCGGCTCCGACGATTTTCGTCGGATGCGGGTCCGGCAGTCATAGTTTCGTCGATCTGCCTTGGAGACGCTCATGAGCAACTTCACCCTGTCCGTTCAAGTTCCCGGCGAATGGGGCCGGTACCTGCGGACCACCGTCGTCATCGTCGTGGTCCTGCTCCTGTCCGCGCTCGGCATGGAGATCCAGCTCCCATAGCTAGGGGTGGCGGAATGCCGACGTCGAGTGACGGCGTCGGCATTCCGCACGTACTGTTCGAGCATGCCCCCCGCTGAAGGCCCGGCAGACGACGCAGCCCCACCGGACGCCCCCACCCCATCGATACCTCCCGACGCCCTTCGACGCACGACCAGGACCTTCCGCAACCTCCGTCGCCCTGCCCGGCCAGAGCCGCCTTTTCCACCTCCAGTCGTCGATGAGACGCCAGCGGAACCACCGCCAAGGAGGCGAAGACGGTTCGCTCGGAAACCTCGCGTCACGCCGCCTTCGCAAATCGAACTCGACGAACTGCCTGTCAAGGACCGCCAGGAGCTTCACGACATTCGCCACCAGCGGCCTTGGCAGATAGTCACATCGCTGGGCGTCGTCTTCGGTGTCCTGTTCACCGCCGGCGGCCTCGTCTACACCGGGCGAACATGGGACACCAGCCAGAAAACTTTGGACGCCACACGCGAAACCCAGATCACCGACCGCTACACCAAGGCCGTCGAACAGCTCGGCTCCAAGACCGTCGAAGTGCGCCTCGGCGGTCTCTACGCCCTGAACCGCATCGCCGCTGACTCCCCGAAAGACGCTTCGACGATCCAGAACGTCATGGCGGCCTTCGCCCGGAACCGGGACTTCTGCAAGCAGAAGATCGGCAAACAACCCTGTGCGTCGCTCACCCCAAAAACTCCCGTCAAGGTGGGTACCGAAAAACTGGGACAACTGCAGGTGCCCACCGATGTGCGAGCCGCTCTCGAACTCGCTGCCTTCCTAGGCATCACTGGTCAGGGCGCAGACCTTGGCCGCGTCCACTTTCGCGAAGCAAGTCTGATTGGCGCGAAACTGACGCGCGCGAACCTGGTGGGCGCGAACCTGTCGGGCGCGAAGCTGACGGGCGCGGAGCTGGCGGGCGTGCACCTGACGAGCGTGAGCCTGGTGGACGCGGACCTGTCGGGCGCGTACCTGGTGGGAGCGAGCCTGACGGGCGCGAACCTGATGGGCGCGGACCTGACGCTCGCGAACCTGACGAACGCCGACCTGATGGACGCGAACCTGACGAACGCGAACCCGGGGGGCGCGGACCTGTCGGGCGCGAACATGTGGGGCGCGTACTTGGTGGGAGCGGGCCTGTCGGACGCGGACCTGACGGACGCGAACCTGAGGGGCGCGGACCTGAGGGGCGCGGACCTGTCGGGCGCGAGCCTGTTGGACGCGGACCTGCCGGACGCGAACTTGACGCGCGCGAACCTGCGGGACGCGAACCTGGCGCGTGCGGACCTGATGGGCGTGAACCTGACGGATGCGGACCTGACGGGCGTGAACCTGATGGGCGTGAACTTGCGGGACGCGGATCTCCGGGGGGTTGAGGGTATGACCGCTGAGCAGATCAGAAAGGTCGCGATCACCGATGCCACCACCAAGTTCTAGGGCTGTCAGCAGGAAGAAGCTTGGCCGTCCGGCGTCGCGGGCTCGCGCAGTAGCGGCGTAGTGCCAACGGCTGTTCCGCTGTTCCTCAACCCCCTACCATGCGCTTACGAGCGCACTGGAGAGACATGACTCTGTATCTGAATCTGCCATACGACACTGGCAAGCTGGAGCACCTCAGCGGTTTGCCGGGCAGTGAGGTTTTGCCCGGTTCGCCACGGGGTCTTGACGACGTTCCCAATGACAAGGCGCTCATCTGCGTGTCAGATATGGGGACGTACGAGGCGGCCGGCTACGTCATCTCCGAAACGGATTTTGCTGCTTGGATCCGTTCCGTCGGCGATCGACCGGCGACCTGGCTCCTCATGGATCGTCAGGTCGCCGATGACCTCTGCCCAGAGGCGGCGGAGAGACGTCGGTCCTGGCAGTCTGATCTGGAATCCGATGTCGAAGCCGCCGCGCACACCGACAACCTTGTTCCAGTGGCACGGGCGAGCCGTAGCGGAGTCGGTTTTCACATCGAACTGTTGCGCAGGTATGCGAAGGCTTTTCGCGGTGAGCCACAGCGCACCCGGTATGACGACCTTCTGACGAATGCCGGAGTGCAGCGCATAGCCGCGGCCGACCTCGATGCCGTCGCAAACGATCTGGAGAGGTGGGTGGCGCACGACTGGGTCGCCGTCATTGACCTCAGTGCGGAACGCCAGCATCTGGCGGGACCGCTTCCTCCCTTCCCCGGCACCGGCCCGGACGAAGACAAACCTAGGATGGAGGAACGCTGAGCCTTGTGACGTAGGCAAGCTGGCGCCGCGTTCGTAGGGTGCGAAGCCACCGGCCAACCCGCCACCGCACCAGGCCAGCGACGTCCCGAGCTGAACGGATCTGTTCTGGCCGGACCTCCTTGACCTCACTCGGCGACACATGTCGCTGCAAAAGCGACACCAGATGATTTAGCGACGCCATATCGGCCGCGTTCGGGACCTCCGTTCCGGCCAGTACCCACCCAGCCCGCTGCATCCGCCGCGCACCTAGCCAACACATCCCGAGCCGGCCTCCACCTGTCACTGCTAGTTTTGTCCCCATACGACCAGGTCGGTGAGAGTGAGCACCGACTCACGTGGCATGACATGGCGGCTATCTGAGATGACCCCGATTCCCTATTCTGTTGTTCAGCCTGAGATTTCAGGCCACACAAAACGAACGGAACATCGGTGGTCATAGGCAAACGCAGGAACGCTACGCACCTCCACACCGCGAGCTTGCCCCCTTTCGACTTGTGGGGGCACAACAGCTGGTGCAACCAGGAGGTCGCTGGGGAGAGCCATTACCTCCCCGCTCTGGAAAAAGTGCTTCGCGCGGGAGGTAAGGGGCTCGACGAGTTCGAGACAACTGCACTCCTGGTCCCAGAACCTACCAACCGGCATGACCCGAACGCGGTGGCGGTGCTGGTCGACTACGAAACCGTCGGTTACCTCCCGCGAAATGACGCGGTCAGATATCAGGCCTTGCTCAGCCACCTGGCCACTTCTGGCTTCGTCGCCCGCGTGCCTTGTCGTGTCTGGGGCGGGCAGGTCACTGATCAGGGCTACGACCGGGCCGGTCGAATCGCGTTGACCGAACAGTTCAGAGCGAGCGTCACCATCGCGCTCGCTGAGCCGCACCTTTGTCTGCCGGTGAACACTGCGCCGCAAGCGCCGCATGTCGTACTACCGCAGGGCGGGGCCATTCAGGTGAGCGGCGAAGAGCATCATCTGGCCGAGATCAAACCGCTGCTACGGGCGGAGGGTGAGAGCTATGCGTACGCGACGCTGCATGAGGTGAGCGACTCCAGCGGGCGCGCTGTGAAACAACTCGTCGAGGTTCGGCTTGACGGGAACCGTGTCGGGCAACTGACGCCGAAGATGAGCGGCGAACTACTCCCGGCGATACGCCACCTTGACGGCATGGGGTATATGGCCGCTTCCAGGGCGAAGCTGAAAGGAAACCACCTCAAGGCGGAGGTCACACTCTATTGCGCCCGCGCGCATGAGCTGCCCCATGACTGGCCGGGCCCAATCGGGCACGCCCTACCAGACGTGCAGACGGGACAGCGATCCGAGGCGCTCACCAGCGACTCGTCGTCCGCAGGTCTGACCGTTATTGGGTTCCATGCGCCCATCCCGCCGAGACCAACCCGGATCAGATTCGTCGTACCACCAGGCTGGCCACCGGCTCCCGAGGGCTGGGAACCCCCACCCGGCTGGCTACCGGATCCGTCCTGGCCCAAGGCTCCGGACAACTGGAGCTTTTGGGTAGCTGAGTGACTCGTCGCCTGCCAAATGATGGATTCAGGCCTGTCGTGAAGCGGCCATTGTGCACAGACCCCAACGTCCGCCTGCGCCCAACCCCTGGCGTACGAGGAGCGGTGGCCTTGGCCTAGTTAGTCGGCGGCGTCGAGCTGGCTGACGCGGCCAAGAGCCACGGTGGGACAGGCGGCACATGACGTGACGGTGTCGCTGCGAGCCTGGAAGAAGATCCGGGCCCAGACCCTCGCCGATTTCGCCGGCTGGTGGGTCAGAAGATCCGGCGCCGTTTTTGACCTGCGGGAACGTAGCTCGCGGAACGAAACTCAGCCTCAGCCGAGGCCAACCGGTGAGAAAGTCCGACTCGGAACCGGAAGCTGGCGGCACCGGACGGCACGGGGGAATCGGACAAAGCCTCGTGTTATGGGTTCGATGGGGTAGCCAAGAGCATCAGGGAACCATCATTGGCCCCGATTTTTCGGTGCCAGCTCTTGAGGCCCACGCGATGCCATCGCTCGAAACGTGCGACGGAGGAGGCACCGCTTGCTATCGATAGATCACGGCCTCTCAGCCCTACTCGCCCAGGATCTCGTCGAAGATCTTGACGATGAAATCGGCCGGGTGGTCGGTGCCGTACGTCTTCAGTGTTTCGTCCACGATCGTGGCCGTGGCCTCTTCCCCGAGAAGCTCGACGGCCACGTAGAACTCATGCCAGATCGACCTAGTGCGGTAACCACATACGTTCGCCGGGTCGGCGACACGCCGGCTGGGGCTCCTGCCACGCCCGAGTGCTCGTTC
>NZ_JBPJUQ010000181.1:0-6076 GCF_051192615.1 Streptosporangium sp. G11 | reverse complement strand
CTCATCGACGTGGCCGTGGCCGTGACGCTGTTCTTCGTCGCCCTGGACGGACTGATGGACGCCCAGGCCCAGAACTACCTGCGGTCTCCTCCCCAGCCCTACCTCGGCTGGCACCCCCAGGACAACGGCGGGCTCCTGTCCCTGGCGGCCGCGGCCACGACCCTGCTTGTGATCCTCTGACGGCGCTGGCCGCCTGGGCCATCACGACACTCGGCCAGGTCTACTCCATGGGCCCGGTGCTCCACATTCAGGATTCCGGGCTCACGATCGGCGGCCTCGCCGCCTATCTGCTCTGCCTCTACACCGTGAGCGCCCGCCACGGCTGGACGGTGTCGATCGTCGTGGGGGCGGCGTCGATGGTGTGGACCGCGGCGCATGCCGACGCTGACATCATCCTGCCGCTCCTGGTGCCCTCGGTGGTCGCCGTTGGGCGGTTCGCGTAGGCGCGCCGCCGTACTCTGGCGCGGCTGGAGACCCAGGCCGAGCAGGCTCTGGCCGCGCAGGCGGTGGCGGAGGAGCGGTTGAGGATCGCCCGGGAGTTGCACGACGTGGTGGCCCACCACATGTCGGCGATCGCCATCCAGGCCGAGGCCGTGCGCATCAGACCGACGGCGACGCGGTGCTGCCGGCCGACGTGCGGGCGGTGTCGCTGGAGGCGCTGAGCGACATGCGGCAGATCGTCTGCGCCCTGCGTGAGGCGGCCCCGCCCGGCCTGGAGCGCCTGGCGGAGTTGGTGGAGTCCGCCCGCGCGGCCGGGCTCACGGTCGAGGTGTCGGGGCCGCCGGGCGGGATCGCGGCCGAGACGGGGGCCGCCGCGTACCGGATCGCGCAGGAGGCGCTGAGCAACGCGATGCGGCACGCGCCGGCTCGGCGGTGTCGGTGGAGGTGCGGCGGACGGACGCGGTCCTGCTCGTCCACGTGGCCAACCGGCCGCCCGCCCGTCCCCCGACCTCCGGCGGCGAGGGAGGTCACGGGACTGAAGGGCATGCGGAAGCGCGTCACGCCGCTCGGCGGCACGCTGGAGGTCGGTCCCACACCCGAGGGCGGCTTCGCGATCACCGCCACCCTGCCTGACCGCCGTACCCCCTGAGAGTGACGTGCGAAGACCACTCCATACGGCGACGCGGACGACCAGGCCTGATTCGTAGCTTCAGGTCCCTCATCTACAGAGGGACAGGAGGATCCGATGATCAGGCAACCCATCGCGGCGAGCGTGGTGGTCCTGGGGGCGACGGGAGCGGCGCAGCCCCCGGCGGGCGAACGGCTCGTCAAGGTCTACGGCGATCTCGCCACGGCCGAGCGGGTGGCGATCATCGTGCCCGGCTCGGACACCACAGCCGCCACGTTCGAGAACAGCACCCATCGTCCGGGCGGCGCCGCGCGAGCCCTGCTCGCCGAGGCCCGCCGCCTGGACCCCGGCGCCCGCGTGGCGGTGGTGGCGTGGCTGGGCTACGACAGCCCGGCCACGTGGAGCACCGACGTCCTGACCGAGGGCGCGGCCGGCGACGGCGCGCGGGCCCTGCGGCAGGAGGTCACCGGCCTGCGCGCCCGCACGAGTGCCCCGATCAGCCTGCTGTGCCACAGCTACGGCTCGGTGGTCTGCGCGAAGGCCGCCCCCGGCCTGCCCCTCGCCGACGTGGCGCTCTTCGGCAGCCCCGGCACCACCCGGCCCACCGCCGCCGCTCTGACCTCCGGACCCGCCGACCCTTCCGGACCCGCCGACGCCTCCGGCGGCTTCTGGTCCTCCGGCGGTGAGGCGCCCCGGGTGTGGGCGGGGCGGGGGGACAGCGACTGGGTGTCGTACGTGCCCGATCTGAAGATCGGCCCCTTCGGCTTCGGCGGCGACCCGATGGACCCGGCCTTCGGCGCCCGCCTCTTCGCCACCGGCCCCGGCGGGCACAGCGACTACTTCACCCCCGGCACCGCCTCCCTGCGCAACCTGGCACTCATCACCCTCGGCAGGACGGCGGAGGTGTCGCATGGCTGAGCCGCTCGCGTGCCGGCCGCTGGGCCCGGCACGTGGAGAGGATCGAGCAGGCCACCCCGCCCGACCATGACCACCCGCAGGGCCCGCCGCGTGGCCATGGCCAACCAGAAGGGCGGGGTTGGTAAGACCACGTTCACCTCCGGCCACGCCAGCCGCACCTCGCTGGAAATCCACTCCAAGATCGCGCTCGGACCCGCCCAGGAAACCTACGACGGCGTCATCGACCGGTTCCCCGTGTAGACATCCTCTTACACCCCTATCCACCTGCGGGAAGTCACAGATGGCGGCTGGTGGGGCCAGCCTTACCGACAGGCCTACGCGCGCGATGCCGGGCTCGTCGACGGCGGACCGACAGGCCTTCGGGGAAGATCGGTACGGATTTTGGCGGTAGGCCTGGACGTCCTGATGTTTCAGCAGTTCATGGGCATCGACTGTTGGTCGGGGAAGCCCGACGGAGCGATTGCGCTGCCGAGGCGGGCTTTTGGAACGCCGTAGGTAGCGGCCTCTGCCGCTGATTTCTGCACCGATCCTCCTCGAAGGCCTCTTTCCGCAGCGGGTGGATCGAATCCGTCTCTCGACGACCTGGTCCGGGCAGGCCGCCCCGCCACCGCGCTCGGGCGCCCTGCCCGGCCTCGTTGCCGGTACCCGCTGGATCATCGGGTTCGGCGGATGAGGTAGCGGACGTGGGGTCTCTCCAGCCACTCCTCGTCGAGTTCCCTCGCGGACAAGTGCGAGGCTCGGGAGGGGATCAGCAAGACGACTGTTCTGTCGCAGCGAAGGTTGAGCATTGTCACCGATGATTAGGCGCGCAGGTCAGAGGCTGCGTCGAACGTCCGGACGAAGGAATCGCTACGGCCCCAGGCACATGCGGTGGCCGTGCCGCCACTTCTTACAAGCCAGGCAGTCTGGCAACACCAACATCGTCATCCTCGGCCCCAGCCGGTCCTACGGCTCATGACATCTGTCATGCATCGTCCCGTGCGCACGGAAGGGAAACTCGTGACAGGTGGCACTGACTGGCGAGCATGCGTCCCCCGAGGGTGGAGGCATGAATCTCACCGCAGAACGTTCCCGGCGCCCCGTCCCCCTGAACGTGCCGTACCACCTCGTGCTCGCTGGCGAGAAGCGCCGTATCGGCCGCGGCATCCTCGCGATCGTGCTGCTGTACGTCGGCCTGTTCGGCTGCGGCCTCGCCTTCGCCTGGCTCGGTGATCAGGTCGACCTCCGGCTCGGGCGTGCCAACGACGTCACGGCCGGCACTGAGCTCACGCCGGTCGGGATGGCCGCCACCCTGGCGTCCGTCGCGCTGATGATCCCGTGGAGCATGCTCATCCAGCGCTGGCTGTACGGCGTCCGGGGTAGCTCGCTCCACTCCGTGGCCTCGGTGTTCCGTCCCGCGGTGTTCGGCCGTGCGGTCCTGTTCCTGGTCCCAGTCTGGGCGGTCTACCTGGCGATCTTCTACACCGCCTTGGTGCCGTACCATCCGGGCGAGTGGGCGGTCAGCGACTTGTTGTTCATGTTCGCGGCCACGATCTTGTTCGCGCCGCTGCAGAGCGCGGGCGAGGAGTACGGGTTCCGCGGGTTGCTGTTCCGGGTCGCCGCGAGCTGGGGTCGTGGGCCGCGCACCGCGCTGACGCTCGGCGTCGTCGTCTCCGCCGTCCTGTTCGCCGTGCCCCACCTCGCCACCGACGTCTGGTTCAACGTCTACTACCTCGCGCTCGGCGTGTCGTTCGCGCTCATCACCTGGCGCACGGGCGGCATCGAGACGTCGTCCGTCCTGCACGCGGCCAACAACGTCCTTGTGCTCCTGCTGGTCCTGGCCTTGCAGGCCGATCTGACCACCGGGGCGGGGATGGACCGCTCGGCCGGCATCGGGTCCGCCGTCCTCCTGGTCCCGTGCGCGCTGCTGGCGGTCATCACCGCGGTGGTCTGGTACCGCACCCGGCACTGCGGCCCATCGCTTACCCCTCTGGACGCGCCTGCGAGCGGGGCGTCCACGCCCACAGCCCGGGTGCTGACGGCAGAATGAGGCGCATGGGCGATCGGTCGACGGTCAGCGCACGCCGGTACGAGACGTACGTTCGCTGGACCGTGTACATCACGGCGGTGGCACCGATCATCTCCCTCGTCGGCGGGGTGCTCGCCACCCGCGGGGCCGTCATGGCAGAAGATCTCACGCGGCTCGCCGTCGCCTCCGTGCTGACGACAACTCTCGCCGCCGGGAGCGTCCTGGTCAGCCGGTGGGGCCTCAGCGTCCTCGCCGGGCGTCCCTGGCGGCTCCCCGCCGGCGTCGTCGTCGCGTGGCTGCTCGCCCTCGCGGGGCTCGTCGCGGTCGCCCTCACCGTACCGACGCCGGAGACGAGGTTGACGGCGGTGGCGGCCGTCGGGTCGGTCACCGCGAGCCTGGTGCCGGTGCTCGACGTGCGACGGACGCTGTACCTCAACGCGGCGATCGTCGTCGCGGCCGCCCCGCTCGCCGCCTTCGGCGACCTCTGGCTCCTCGTCCGCGACGTGATGCTGGTCAGCGTGTACCTGTGGAGCTGCTGGTTCGGCACGTGGACGCTGCGGGTGCTGCACGAGCTGCAGCAGGCGCACGAGGACCGGGCCGCCCTCACGCTCGCGAACGAGCGCCTGCGCATCTCGCGCGACGTCCACGACGTGTTCGGCCGCACGCTCACCGCGATCGCGGTCAAGAGCGAGCTCGCCTCCGAGCTCGTCCGCCGCGGCAGCGCAGAGCGCGCGGCCGCGGAGCTCGACGACGTCCGGCAGCTCGCCCAGGAGGCGGAGACCGTGGTCCGGCGCGTCGTGCGCGGCGAGGTCCGGGTGACCTGGGACGGCGAGGTGTCCGGCGCACGCTCGCTGCTGGGCTCCGCGGGCATCCGCTGCACCGTGAGCGGTGATCCCGTTCCGGAGGAGTGCGCGGAGGGGCTCGCATGGGTCGTCCGTGAGGGCATGACGAACGTGCTGCGCCACTCGGCAGCCACGCAGGTCACGCTCGCCACGACAACCGAGGACGGTCAGGTACAGCTCACGATCGCCAACGACGGCGCAGGCCGCGTCCGGTCCGTCGCGGCGCGCGGCACCGCGACGGACGGACCAGGCGCGACGAACCGCGACGGCGGCACCGGGCTGCGCGCGATGTCCGAGCGGATCAGGGAGCTCGGAGGCCACATCGCGACGCGACGCGACGGAGACTGGTTCCTGCTCGACGCCACAGTTCCCCTCCCGGAGAGAGACCGCGCATGACTCGCATCCTTGTCGCCGACGACGAACACCTCGTCCGTGACGCCATCGCCGGGCTGCTCGACCTCCAGGACGACTTCGAGGTCGTTGGGCAGGCGTCGTCCGGCGGGGAAGCGATCGCCACGGCACTCCGGCTGCAGCCCGA
Source organism: Streptosporangium sp. G11 (assembly GCF_051192615.1). NCBI lineage: Bacteria > Bacillati > Actinomycetota > Actinomycetes > Streptosporangiales > Streptosporangiaceae > Streptosporangium > Streptosporangium sp. G11. The sequence goes on along the minus strand of NZ_JBPJUQ010000181.1, from coordinate 701 downwards.
CGTGGCGCTGCTCGACCTGCAGATGCCCGAGCCCGACGGCATCGAGGTGGCGCGCAGGCTCGCGACCGAGCTGCCCGAGTGCCGCTGCATCGTCGTGACCTCCTACGGCCGCCCTGGCTACCTGAAGGCCGCCCTCGCCGCGGGCGTGCGCGGCTTTCTGCCCAAGACCGTGTCCTCTGCCGGCCTGGCGGAGGTCGTACGGAAGGTAGCGAGCGGCGGCCGGCACGTCGACCCGGAGCTCGCGGCCGAGGCGATCGGTGCCGGCGACTCCCCGCTCACCCCGCGCGAGACCGACGTGCTCGCCCTCGCGCGCGACGGCGCACCCGTCGACGAGATAGCGCGGCGGGTCTCGCTGTCCCGTGGGACTGTGCGGAACTACCTGGCGGCCGCCATCGCCAAGCTCGGCGGCGCGAACCGGCACGAGGCCGCGCGCATCGCCGCCGAGCACGGCTGGATCTGAGCGTGAGGAAGGCGTGGATGAGGCGTCGGGCGGTGTAGGCGCCTGCATACCAGCCGTCGATGTCGCTCTGGCCGCAGGTTCAGAGAACATACCCCTGCGCTGACCTGCGGCTATGCCACTGCAGAAACCGGACAGAGTTGAAGTTCGGAGTGGTCGGCGCTAGTACTGCAACGGCGTTTAGAGGGTGGTGTGGCCGCGTCTTCGGTAGTGGGAGCGTCGAGCTTGGGCTTGTCGTCGGCGG
>NZ_JBPJUQ010000180.1:0-6249 GCF_051192615.1 Streptosporangium sp. G11 | reverse complement strand
TACCCGACACTGTCAGCAGCCACGCCGAGCTGACCGAAACCACATAGGAAACACTCCGGGAAACCGGGGGAACCTCAGCCGAGGGCATCTGGTCCAACCTGCGCATCGCCATCCTCAACTTCGCCGTCCGCAGCATTGACGAGCTCACCGCTCTGATCAAGCACCGGCTCAATCACATGCAGTACCAGCCCGAGCTCCTGGCCGGGTTCATCGCCCAGACCGGCCTCATGATCTCCGAGCCGATGTAACGCTCGGCTTTCTCGCTCAGTACAGCAACACCGCCTTACGCGAGCACACACCACCGACTCGCATCTGCCATCTGACCAGGGCGCCAGCCTGCCGACCTGGGACGTGCCGTTGACTCGTAATGAAGGGATCTGAGGGTCGAACCTTTCAGTTAACCTAATATCAGTGGTGGACCGGACAAATCGGTCAAACTTCATACCGGATCCTCTGCAGAGGCTGCCGGTGGCGGAGAGGATGTGAGGACCACGCTGTTGCCGTCCAGCCCCGCGTGCGTATTGGTGCAGATGGAAGCACAGATCATCGGCGACGCTCCCTCCTATCGCCGCATGCGCCGTCATTCTTTGGGGCCAGTTGCGATGGCCACGATCGAATCGGTGCCGCAAAGGGTGCGCGCGCTCCTCGACGAGGTTCCTGCCACGGCCGAGGAAGGTGTACAGCTCCATCTTGTTCACGCGGGTCGCCTCGCCGTTGAGCAAGGTCGCGGCGCGACGGTGGCGAGCGCAGGGCAGGTGCTCTTCTACGACGCTGCGAGGCCATTCCGGTTTGAGTACCCGGACCCGTTTTCGGTGTCCATCGTGCAGATACCCAAACGAGTTCTCGGGTTCGACTCATCCCGGCTGGCTGCGCTCGCAAGCCACCCGGTGGGTGCCCGGTCAGGTATCGGATTTGTGCTCGGAGCCCTCCTGTCTCGCACTGCTCAAGTGGGGCAGAATCTCGACCCGGTTGGCCGTGAGGCAGTGGCGGCAGCCATAGTCGACGTGGTCGCTCTGCTGGGCGACTCGCAGCTCGGGCGCACTCCACCTGCTGAATTGCATCAGCGAGGGCTCGCCGCTGCTGCGAATGAATACATCCTTTCGCACCTTGCCGACCCTTTGCTCGGGCCGGACGTGATCGCGCGAGAGCTTGCCGTTTCCGTCAGGACGTTGCACGCGGTGTTCGAATCCGAACCCGACACCGTCGCGCGCACGATCGCGAAGCTGAGGTTGGGAGCCGTCCGACGGAGCCTTGCCGACACGTCATTCAGTCATCTGCCGGTGAGCGCGATCGCCCGCAGCTGGGGGTTCACGAGCAGCGCTCACTTCAGCAGGTCATTCAGGCAGGCCTTCGGTATGTCGCCGACGGAATGGCGCAGAGCCGCCCTTGGCGGGAACCTGACTGATGAGCCGTAACTCTGCGGGGTCGGTCCGCGCGTGGTCTCCGGACATCGGCATCGGCGACGGGGAGTTCGGAGCAGCGTCGGGGTCTCGTCCTCGAAGCGGTGCGCTCGAAGCGGTCATCGACATCTTCGTCGAGTCGATACGGGTCGCCCGGCCCGAGATCTCGTTCGCGGACGGACAACGGTTGTCGGCCATAGCTGATGCCCTTATCGCTGCCTGCGCACAGACCGAGAGCGAACCAAGATCACTGAGCTGCGCAAGCGAAGTGAGAGACCGCGCGCACCTGTACGTCTCAACACATCTGCGAGATCCGGAGTTGAGCGTCGCGGGTGTCGCCCGACACCTCGGCATCAGCGTTCGCGCGCTACATCTGGCGTTTGCGACCGAGCCGGAAACGATCGGGAGTTTGACCCGGCGGCTCCGGCTCGAGCGCGCGCGTGGTGATCTCCTGATCGAGCAGAGCGAGCGCGGACTTGTTGGAGTGGTGAGCCGGCGTTGGGGATTCAGCGGTCCCGCGAGCTTCGCTCGCGCGTTCCGCCGGGAATTCGGCTGTTCGCCACTCCAGTGGCGGCGCTCGAAAGCCGTTCCCGATCAGTAGACCGGGCTCACGCTTGCCCGTGTAACAGGCAGCGCGTCGCAGAAAACCTTCGCGATCTCGTGCAACCGTTCGACAGGTGTTCCCAGGCGACTGAGCTGGATCAGACCCTGTGAGACGAGCAGGATGTTCGCGCTGAGTGCGGAGATTCTGTCTTCGTCGACATCGACGATGTCCGGGCCGGTCGCGGTGCGGAGACGGTCGGCGATGCCTGCTTCCATCTGTTCGGTGGCCCGGGTGCTGATCGCCACGACCTCGGGCACGCGGTCCCCAAACTGCGCGATGCTATTGAGCATCAGGCATCCCCGACGATCGGGATGGGATGCGCAATCGGCGATGATCGCTTTGAAGAGTGTGTGCACGGCCGACCGGACGGACCCGGGGGCCAGCAGGATTACCTCTCGCACGAATGCGGTGCGGCGTTCGCAGTATCGGTCGAAGACGGTGAGGAACAGCCTCATCTTGCTGCCGTAGGCGGCGTAAATGCTGCCGTTTCCGACCCCTGTCGCGGCTGAGACGTCTTCCACTGAAGTGCGATCGAATCCTTTGGACCAGAACAGTTCCAGCGCGGCATCGAGCAAGGCCGACTCGTCGAACCGTCGCGGACGTCCCATCTACCCACGCTACCAACAAAGAACGTTTATGAGCCACGCCGAACGCGTTCCACCGTGAAGAGCGTGCTCGTCGTCTCAGGGGGATGAAGACGCGTGGGCGGACTGGGGACGGACCGGACTGGCCGACATCCACCTGCCCGGCGCCGAGTCCGGGCTGCCGCAAGCCACCCCCTACGGGGACCTGCGCGAGACCGTCGATGTTACCCGTCCTCGCCGATGGCGCTCGCCGATTGACTCTGAGTGCTGCACCTCGATGCACTTCGTGCAGGATGTTGATTGTGGAGGCGAGATTCCATAACCATGACTGGTGCGGCTCACTGTTCCGTCCCTCCGGCGGTCGCAGCGTGTACAGCGAACTGGTGCTGTCCGGAGAGCGCGCAATCCGTGTTGCGTCACACCTCAAGGCTTGACGGGTTCAAGGGGTTGGCCCAAGATCTCGAAAGAAAGGGATATTCGTGTCTGAAACTCCCACGATCGTGCTTGTGCACGGCGCCTTCGCCGATGGCGCCAGCTGGGCGCCCGTGACGCTGCGGCTGCTCGACCAGGGCTACAAGGTCCTGGTACCCCCCGTCTTCAACCGCAGCCTGTCCGGTGACTCGGCTTACATCAAGTCGTTCGTCGAGCAGATCGACGGACCGGTCATTCTCGCTGGCCACTCCTACGGGGGTGCCATCATCACGGTCGCCGGTGTCCCCGACAACGTCGTCGGGCTCATCTACGTGTCCGGCTACGCCCTCGAGGAGGGCGAGAGCCTGGGACAGCTGCAGGGCGGATTCCCCGACTCTGAGCTCGCGGCAAACCTCGTCTACTCCCCGTACCCGATCGAGGGCGGCGAGCCCGGCACGGATGTGTCGGTGAACATCGATGCGTTTCCCGCCGTGTTCGCCGCCGGTGTCGACGCAGACAAGGCGAAGGTGTTCGCGGTATCGCAGCGGCCCCTATCGGCGATCGCGTTCGGAGAGCCCGCATCGGTGGCCGCGTGGAAGACCAAGCCGGGCTGGGGGATCGTCTCCAGCGCCGACCGCACGATCAATCCCGATGTCGAGCGCTTCGGTTACAAGCGGGCCGGGCTGCGGAAGGTGATTGAGATCGATGCTCCTCACCTGGTGATGCAGACCCACCCGGCCGAGGTGGCGACGTTCATCACCGACGCGATCGCCGAACTCGGCTGACATCCAACCTGGCACACAAGGAAGAAGGCACGCCCATGGTAGGAAACCCCTTGGGCATCTCGCTTGAGAAGGCGGCGCAGGAGTTCGTCGATGCGACCTCGGAGCCCCCGTTTCTCTACCAGCTTGCTCCAGAGGCGGGCCGCAAGGCCGTCGACGGAGTGTAGGACAGCCCGATCTTCAAACCCGAGATCGACGAAGAGTGGATCACCGTCGACGGCGGCCCCACCGGTTCGGTGAAGGTCCGCATCGTCAAGCCAGAAGGCGCCGTCGGAACCCTCCCGGTGATTATCTACACCCACGGCGCAGGCTGGGTGTTCGGCGATGCGCACACCCACGACCGCCTCGTACGTGACCTGGCCGTCGGCGCGAACGCGGCCGTGGTCTTTCCCGAGTACGACCGATCTCCGGACGTGCACTACCCGGTCGCGAACGAGCAGTCCTACCGTGTGGCTCAGTGGGTCACCACCGATGGCGCCGGGAAGGGGCTGGACTCTTCGAAGATCGCTATTGCCGGTGACTCGGTCGGCGGCAACATGGCCATCGCTCTGACGCTCATGGCGAAAGAGCGCGGTGACGTCTCGTTCGTGCAGCAGGTGCTGTTCTACCCGGTGACCGACGCCAACTTCGACACCGCTTCGTACACGGAGTTCGCCGAAGGGTACTTCCTCACCCGTGAGGGGATGAAGTGGTTCTGGGATCAGTACACCACCAGTGAGCAGGACCGCGCGCAGATCACGGCCTCGCCACTGCGCGCGACCACCGAGCAGCTGACCGGACTGCCGCCCGCACTGATCATCAACGCGGAGGCCGACGTTCTGCGGGACGAGGGCGAAGCGTTCGCGGGCAAGCTGCGCGAGGCGGGCGTTCCCGTCACGCAGGTGCGGTACGCGGCGATCGTTCACGACTTCGTGATGGTCAATTCCATGCATGACACTCACGCGGCCAAAGCCGCCGTCGCGCAGGCCGTCGCCGTGCTCAAGGAAGCCCTGCACGGCTGACTCAGGCGTCGGTGCCGGGGTCGACATCACTGGCCCGGCACCGACTCGGCACTTGGACGACATCGTCCCTCCAGGCCACAGATCCACGCGCCGTCTGCTCAGCGCTCACCAACCCACCCGTAGCCCCTTCCTTCGCGGCAGGAGCCATGAGCGGCACAGGCAACCGCGCGGCCCCGCTGCCGAGCCCTCCTGCGGTGCACCAGTCGCAGGTTGCGCCGCATGCGGCAACTGCATCGGGTCTTGGTGCCCACGAGTTCAGGCGACGTCGCTATGAACTCCTTCTTATTCGGTTCGCGGGCGCGTCTGTTCCCTCCTGGCCGTGTCCGATCCCGTACCCGCACCGAAGTTGCATCGGCGCTCGGTGACCTCACTCACGTGGCCCATGACAGGGCCACCGAAAGGACCTTCATCATGCGATTCCGGAGAACACGACTGCGTAAGTCTCGTGTGCTGGCCGCCGCATGCGCCCTGGCCGTCGCCGGGGTGGTGGTGTCGGCCACCCAGGTGGTCGCGCAAGCCACTACCACCGCGAAAGACCACGGTCCCAAGCCGACGATCGTGCTCGTACACGGTGCGTGGGCGGACGCGTCGAGCTGGAACCCGGTGATCAGTCGCCTCCAGCACGACGGTTACACCGTGGCCGCCCCGCCCAACCCGCTGCGCGGCGTCGACTACGATGCGCAGACCCTGAAGAACTATCTGGCCACCATTCAGGGCCCGGTCGTCCTGGTGGGCCACTCCTACGGCGGCATGGTCATCACCAACGCTGCCGCGGGCAATCCCAATGTCAAGGCCTTGGTCTACGACGACGCCTACATCCCCGCCAAGGGCGAGACCGTATTCCAGATCAACGCCGCCCAGCCCGGTTCGTGCGTCACCGCCGACCCATCGACGTTCCTGAACCTGGTGCAGTACCCCGGCTCTCCGCAGGGCGACTACGACGCCTACCTCAAGGTCACGCCCAACGGCGCCTACCAGGGATTCGCGGACTGCTTCGCCAACGGTGTCCCCAGCGCCCAAGCCCGGCTCCTGGCGGCCGGCCAGCGCCCCTTCGCTGTCAGCGCCGGATCCGAACCCTCCGGTACGCCCGCCTGGCAGACCATCCGCTCGTGGGCCGTCGTCGGAACCGCCGACCATGTCATTCCCTCAGCCGAGCAGTTGGCCATGGCCACCCGTGCGGGCGCTCACATCACCAAGGTCAAAGCCGGTCACCTATCCCTCATCACCCATCCCGGCGTGGTGACCGACGTCATCCTCGACGCCGCCCGAGCGGCCGTCCGCTCCTGACACGATCGCCTCTAACCTGCATGACGCAGCCGCCGGAGGCGCCCACACGCTATTCCCACGTTTCGGGGGGCTCTGGCCCACTTTCGGTGGTGACGGAGCGTGTTAGTTCGTGTTGGTCCATGGCTATCTCGGGGTGCTGTGTCAGCGTGACACCGGTGTGACGTAAAGGATCTTGCGGGG
>NZ_JBPJUQ010000179.1:0-6292 GCF_051192615.1 Streptosporangium sp. G11 | reverse complement strand
ACTTCAAGCTGCTACAACGAGAACGTCGCCTGACCGCGGGACCGCTCTTCAAGTTCCACGAGCCGCGGGACATCCTCTACCGCCGGGCAGATCCAGACAGCGGCCCGACTGCGGGTTGCGCAACTGCGAGGAGCCGGTGCTCTGCCACTGCTGCGCGGCACCGCCGTTGCAGTCCCAGATCTGCAATGGCGTGCCGTTGGCCGTGCCCTGCCCGGTCACATCCAGGCACTTGCCCAGCGCCCGGATCGTGCCGTCGGAGCCGACCGTCCACTGCTGAGCGCCGCTGCCGTTGCAATCCCACACCTGCACCGCCGTGCCGTTGGCACTGTTGGCACCCGACACATCCACACATTTGCCACCCGCACCGGTGATCTGCCCCGTCCGCGGCTGCGGGCCTGGGCCTGGACCTGTCGGGATGCTGACCTCGCCGCGGTTGAGGACACGTGGGTCGTAGTAGGTGGCCTTGATGCCGGCGTTGGTGTTGTACTCGGGCTTGATCAGCCAGTCCATCCAGACGCTGAAGAACGTCCACTTGGACTGCGTGGCCATCTGGCTGGGTGTGGGAGTGCGACCAACCTCGGCCAGTCCGATCGGCTTGCCATGCGAGATGTTCTGGATGGCCTGGTACCACTCGTTGGACGGGAAGTACTGCACCCACACGTCGAGCGTTACCAGATCGGCGTAATTGTCGCCCGGGTAGTAGTCGCCCACGCGGGAGGCGCCGCCGCTGACGTCCTTGATGTTCCAGACCCAGACGATGTTGTCCAGGCCTTTGCTGACCAGGTAGTCGCGAGTGATCTGAAACAGCTTGCGGCTGCCGTTGGGACCCGACCGGCCGCCCCACCAGGCCCAGCCTTCGTTCATCTCGTGCATGGGGCGGAACAGGACGGGAATGCCGGCGTTCTTGAGCTGGAGGAAATACGGAACGGTCTGGTCGAGCCGCCGCTTCCAGGAGGTGTTCATCGTGCTGCCGTCGGTGACGAGCTCATTCCACTGAGAGTCCGACAGCCAACTGCCCTTGACCGGCCAGCTGCCGCCCTCGAACTGGCAGGTGGCGACGAACGGCACGCAGGCGTGCCAGGTGATGGCCGGGATGGACCCGGCAGCCCAGGCGGCTTTGGCCTGGTCGAAAACGCGTTGGCGGTTGTCGATATCGTTCTGGCTGAAGCCGAAGTCACCGCCCCACATCCCCGGGTACAGGCCGGTGATGTCGCGGACTTTGTTCGTCCACTGGGTCGGGTTGCTGTTGGGGCCGTCCTGCTGACCGGACAGCCAGTTGCGCCCGGTCAGACCTGCGAAGTAGTTGATCATGTCGGTTCGGGTTACCCCGGGAGGGGCTGGCGGCGCGGCCGCGGCGGGTTGCGTTAGTGCGACAGGACCGGTCGCTATGACAACTGCGGAAGCCACAGCTGTCAGGACGCGCGCGAAGGTACGTCGAGACATGAACCTCAAGCCTTTCGGCGGGGGGGATGGGCGGCGTCTCGCCATCGAGCTCACTTTAACGATTTATCACCGGAGATGCCGAGGACGGTAAGAGCTTGAGGACGACATGTCAATAATGCGTACTAAAACTTACGAGCGGTTGAGCTCTCGTCAAGAGCGCGGCGGGGCAGTCGACGACCGAGGCACCAGGATCGGTGTCTGCACAGAGCGGGAGGTGCGCTCGACGCCTGCCATGACGTCGAACAGTGCGTTGATCACATCAACGCCGAAGGCGAACACGTCGTGGTTCATCGCCGACAGGGCAGGCCGGATGAGCTGGCACAGCTGCGAGTCATCCCATGCCAGGATCGACAGATCTCGCGGAACCGACATGCCGAACTCGTCGGCAACACCGAGGGCGGCCACGGCCATGATGTCGTTGTCGAAGATGATGGCGGTGGGCCGGTCGGCGGCCAGCAGCAGGCTTCGGCAGGCCCGGGCGCCTTGGTTGGCGGAGAAGTCGGCGACGGCGGTGTGTCCTTGCGCGCCTGTGTCGGCGATGGCCTGTTCGAAGGCGGCGCTCCGGATTGCGGTATGACCGAGGTTGGCAGGTCCGCTGACCCGGCCGATCCGGCGATGGCCTAGGGCGGCTAGATAGCGCACGGCCTCGTGCATCCCTGCTGCGTCATCGGTCCACATCGAGGTGAAGGGGCCGGCCAGCGACGGATGGCCGACCACGACCGCGGGAAGCCCGAGCTCTGCCAGGGCGGGGATCCGCGGGTCGTCGATCTTGAGGTCCACCAGGATGCTGCCGTTGACCCTGCCACCTCGCCACCACTGCGTGTGGACGTTGACCTCATCCTCGGTCTCGGCCACCCGCAGGAGCAGCGAGCATGATCGCTGGCTGAGGACACTCTCGATTCCGGAGATGAACTCCATGTAGAACGGCTCAAGGCTGAGCAGGCGGGCGGGCCTGGCGATGGCCAGCCCGACGGTGTGCACCTTGTGGCCAGATAGCGTGGCGGCTGCGAGATTGGGCTGCCATCCCAATGACTGTGCCGCGCGTATGATGCGCTCCTTGGTGGCCGCGGAGACCCCTGGGCGGTTGTGCAGCGCGATGGTCACCGCAGATGGCGAGACGCCCGCCAAGGCTGCGACATCCCTGATCGTTACCCGACGATTCTTCCCGGTCGCGCTCTTCCCCGCCACGAGCACACCTTAACGTCTCGGTCGGTAGAGGATGTGTGGCCGTCATGCCGGAGAGGTTTGTCGACCCGGACTAGCTTCACTACTAAAACGTTCGATAGACATGCGGTCCTGACGTCCCTAGGGTGGGGGCCGTGAAGACGGACAGTAACGCTTTCCCCCCTGATTTCCGGTGGGGGGTGGCGACTTCGGCCTACCAGATCGAAGGTGCCGCCTCCGAGGACGGCAAAACGCCATCGATCTGGGACACCTTCTGCACCAAGCCCGGAGCGGTCGCGGGTGACGAGTCGGGGGATGTCGCCTGCGATCATTACCATCGGATGCCGGCGGACGTCGCGCTCATGGCGGACCTGGGTGTGGACACCTACCGTTTCTCGGTTTCGTGGCCGCGGGTGCAACCAGGAGGCCGGGGCCCGGTCAACGGGCCAGGCCTGGACTTCTATGATCGGCTTGTCGACGAGCTGCTAGCGGCGGACATCGACCCCTGGGTCACGCTCTACCATTGGGACCTGCCGCAGGAACTCGAGGACGCCGGCGGATGGCCGGTGCGCGATACCGCCTACCGGTTCGCCGATTACGCCACGCTGGTCTTCGAGCGGCTCCAGGACCGGGTGAGGTCCTGGACGACGTTGAACGAGCCATGGTGTGTGGCGATGTACGGCTACGCCGACGGCATGCACGCCCCCGGCCGCCGCGATCGCCCCGCGGCGATGCACGCGGTCCATCACCTGCTGCTGGCCCATGGGGAGGCGGTCGGCCGCATGCGAGCGACCGCAGCAGACGAACACGCCTTCGGCATCACGCTCAATCTCACCCCGGCCATCCCGCACACGCCTCGCGATGCCGAGGCCGCTCGGCGAGCCGACGGTTTCGGCCTGCGGATGTACCTCGACCCCCTGTTGCGTGGCCACTATCCCGAGGACGTCGTCACTGCACTCGCTGAGGAGAACATTCAGCTCCCCGTTCACGACGGTGACCTGGAAGTGATCGCTACGCCGCTCGACGTGCTCGGGGTGAACTATTACTTCACCGAGACCGTCCGCGCTGACGGGGTGGTCGTCCGCGATGGCCAGACGACCGCCCTCGGCTGGCCGATCACCCCGTCGGGGCTGACGGACTTGCTGGTTCGCCTTAACACCGAGTACCCGCCCGTACCGGTCGTCATCACGGAGAACGGTGGTGCGTTTCCTGACCGGGCGCGGCATGACGACATTGACGGCATCGACGATACTGACCGGATCGAATTTCTCCGCACTCACATTGCGGCTGTCGCCGATGCCCGCGCTGCGGGCGCGGACGTGCGCGGATACCTCGTCTGGACCTTGTTCGACAATTTCGAATGGGCTCACGGGTATGCGCCTACTTTCGGCCTGGTTTCGGTAGATCGCCAAACCCAGCACCGCACCCTCAAGCGCAGCGCTCTGTGGTATCGCGACTTCCTCCACGACGTGCGGATGTAGGGGGCATCGCACCCGCCCCAGGGGCAACCGAGGAACCCTGGAGCGGTGCGATGCCCGCAGGCCTGCCCCGCTGATGTGGGGCCGCCGCATATCCGGTCATGGGATGAACCATGGTGAACTCAACTGTCCTATTTTTGACAGGACAACCGAGAGACCGAGGCCGAACAGCACCTCTGCATGCGTGTGGAGAGCTTGTCAGGTCTGATGGTCCGATCCACCTTCACGTGGTGGCTTTGTAGGTGAGATCCGGAGCCACATGTCCACGAGCGGAGAGCCGCCTCGGCCGGAGCGTGGGCTCGTATCGACGAGTTTGGGAGCCACCGCGGCGAGCTGTTCGGCAGCGCCAGGCTCGCGCCTCTCCTCGTTGACTCGTTGACTCGTTACCCCGGCCGGAGCGGAGCGGCAGGTCTCCGGCTCGCCGGTCATGGTCCGTCGAGCACGTCGGGCTCGACCACGTCCGCCGACCACTGGCGAACAGTGGCCGCCGGCTCTCGATCTCACCGACATTTCCGAACGAGGAAGATCACCATGTGGCTCTCAAAGTCGTCGACATCTGGCTCTCGAAATCAGTGACGTAGCCAACGCCGGCCAGGTCTCAGTCAGGCGTCGTGATGTGCCGCGGTGCTGCCTCGAGGTGTGAGACGCGCCGCCTGGTCCTCAAAAGCAGGCACGCGCTCGCCTGCGATGAGCGCCAGCAGCCGTTGGGCGGCGTGTGCGCCATAGGCGGGAATATCACGCGTCAGGGCGGTGAGAGCTGGATGGACGACCTGGGAGAGGGGAGAATCGTCCCAAGCGACGATGGACAGCTCTTGCGGCACGATGATCGACATTTCCTGCGCGACCGACAGGCCTGCGACAGCCATAATGTCGTTGTCGTAGATGATCGCCGTCGGCCGGGATGGAGAGCTGAGGAGCCGGCGAGTGGCGTAGGCGCCTTCTTCGCCGGAGTAGTCGGTGTGAATGATCACGTGCTCGACGAGCGTGCCGCACGCCTGCGTGAAGGCGGTGTCGCGCTGGGCCGTGTGCACGAGCTTCGGAAGTCCGGCCACTCTGGCGATGCGTCGGTGCCCCAGGGCGATCAGATAGTCGATGGTCTCTCGTGTGGCCGCGCCGTCGTCTGACCAGACTGCCGTCAGCGAGCGGGATTCACAGGGATGCCCTATTACCACGGCGGGCATGTGCATCTCCTCCAGTTCGACCACACGTTGGTCGTTGAACTGCAGGTCGACCACGAACACGCCGTCGATACGCCCTTCACCCCACCAGCGGAGGTAGACCTCGATCTGTTTAGGGTGGTCGGCGACCACCTGGAGCATGAGTGAGTACTCCTGATCGGCGAGTTCGCCTTCGATGCCACTGATCAGCTCCATGAAGAAGGGTTCCATACCCAGCGTGCGGGCCGGGCGGCACAAGGCGAGTCCGACGCAGCGTGCCCGCGCGCTGTTGAGCACGCGTGCGGCGTTGTTGGGCCGCCAACCGATGTCCTTGGCTATCGTCATGATGGTGGCGCGGGTGGATGCCGAAACCCCAGGTCGCCCGTTCAAGGCGTAGGAGACTGCCACCTTCGACACACCTGCACGCTGAGCGATGTCCGCCATGGTCGGCCGCTTCATCAATCTCCTTACTTAACCGATAAGCGAATGGTAGCCCAACCTGCCGAACTACGCGTTCCCGACGTCTGCAAATGCGAAGGCCAGACGTCACTGAAGACTAGAAACACGGACGTGAAACGGCCGTAATGCACTGTTCACCCCGTTGACACCGATACCTGAGCACCCTACTGTCAGAGCTTGCTCGGTTAAGTAGACGGGTGGTCTTGACGCGGTGCGCTACAGATCGCATCCGGCGGCGGTCTGCTGAGCGCGTCAAGCCTCGCCCTCACGTGCCGGAAGACCTGTCCACGTCCAGGCTGCATCCCTCTCGTCGCGGTCATGCACACCGGCTGGTCTGCATTCCTTACCCGTCCAGGTCATCCAGGTCACAGGTTTCGGCGCGGACGCGAACGTGCGCTCCGCCGCCCAGTAGACCAGTAGAGAGGCACCCCCCATGAAACGAGGACTACTCGCCGCGACCGTCACGCTGTTAGTCGTCGCCGGCCTGGCCACTCCCGCCGGCGCGGCCACCGGCCAGATCACCGGTGCGGGTGGCAAATGTGTGGATGTGTCGGGTGCCAACAGTGCCAACGGCACGGCGGTGCAGGTGTG
>NZ_JBPJUQ010000178.1:0-6708 GCF_051192615.1 Streptosporangium sp. G11 | reverse complement strand
GTGCGACCGCACTCGTACAAGCGATTCTCGTCCTGCAGCTCGTCGAAGAGGGCCGCTACTCAAGATGAAAAGGGCTCCGTGTCGCAGCCGGTGCGGCAGGCCAGTTCAGATCTTCGATGGGAAGAATCCATGTTCGGTCCAACCGAGCCGTGACATTGTCGGCCGCCTCGAAACTGTCGATCGCCTGGGTTCCTTGGTGCGCTTGCCAGGCTTTAGCGGCCATGTCCAACAGTTCGCGCGATGAGGGGCGTGTCTCGGGGAGCTTGGCCAATGCTCTATCGACCAGGCTACGTAGAAGGTTGGGGAGCATGGAGGTGTCGACGGTTTCGTTCAGCACCTTGAGTGCCAAGACCTCCGGGCGCCCGGTTCCGTAGGGTGGAGCGCCCGTGGCCGCGTATACGACCAGCATCGCCCAGCCGTAGACATCGGCGGGTGGCCCGGCTGGTGCGTCGCTGTACTCTTCGGGGCTCACCCATCCTGGTGATCCGACGAGAGTGCCGGTGCGGGTCATAACACTCGCGTCGAGCGCGCGGGCGATGCCGAAGTCGACGAGCTTAGGGCCACTCGGCGAGAGGATGACGTTCGACGGCTTGATGTCACGGTGAACCACGCCTGCCGCGTGCACGGCCACCAATGCTTCGGCGAGTCCGGCTGCGAGCCCGAACAACGCGTCGCCCTGGAGCGTCCCGTGAGTCCTGACGTGGTTCTCAAGCGTTGGCCCTGGCACGTATTCGGCAGCGAGCCATGGCCGAGCCGCGTTCCCGTCAGAGTCAAGAATTCGCGCGGTGCAGGCGCCGTTGACGCGGTCAAGGACGGAGATCTCCCGAGCGAATCGTGCGCGGAACTCCGAGTCGCTCGCGTATGAGGCATGAATGAGTTTGACGGCTACGCGAACCCCACGAGTGTCGATGCCCGCGAAGACGACTCCCATACCGCCTGCTCCGAGACGCCCCACCAGGCGATACGGACCAATCTGTGACGGATCTTCAACGGTGAGCGGTCGGAGAGCAGCGGTTGCCGGCATGTGCTGGTTCACCGGGCTCCGTTCAGGAGGGAAAGCACGGCGAGTGCCGGCCAATCGCGGGAAAAGTTCAGAGGTGTTTTATCCCATCCGACTCTCTCGTGTCGAGCGAGAATCATGCCATCTATGAGAATTTACTGTGCTCTTTGATGTATTTGCACTATAAGTCCGAAATTAGCCTATTTTGCGTGCGCCTTCATGAGTCTCTGCAACTCATCGGTCAGTAGTGCGAGGGATCCTTATTTGCCCCCTGTGTCTGGTGTCTGCCGTTGACGGGCGTCCCTGCGAATTATTGAGGTTGTTGTAAACCAATGAGCCGAGGTGGCTGTCTTCTTGTGGCATGTGTCGCGACGGGGCACGTGGTCGAGGAGGGCGTGACGATGGAGTACCGGTTCAATTCGCCTCCCGGATGGCCGGTTCCTCCTGTGGGCTGGCGGCCTCCGGAGGGATGGCAGCCGAATCCGTCGTGGCCTCCGGCGCCGCCCGGCTGGGAGTTCTGGGTTCCTGTCCAGCCGTCGCCTCCGCCTTCTGCGCCTCCGGTTCAGTCGCAGCCCGTTCTAGTTCCCGTTCCCGCGGTACCGGAGCGCGGCGGTGGGGGACTGTTCGGTGGCAAGAAGAAGCTGGAGGCGGAGAACGCCGAGTTGCGCGCGTGGGTCGAGCGGCTGGGTGGCATGGACGCCATGCGCGTCTCCGCGATGACCGAGGCGCTGCATGCCGAGCACCAGGGGCTGCAGACGGCCATCGCGGATGCCACGCGGCGGCTGCGCGAGGTCGAGCGGCTGATCGTGCAGACCGAGGAGACCGTGCTGTTGCAGGAGGCCGGTGTCTACGAGTACCGGCACCCGCTGAGTGACGCAGTGGCCTATAAGGAGCGATTGGCGCAGGTCAAGGCACGCATTAAGGAGTTGTCCAAGGACGGCAAGGCGGTGTTGGGCTCCACTAATTGGCAGGTCAACGGGTCGGCGGCCGAGGGACGCCGGATGATGCGTGACTTCTCCAAGCTGATGTTGCGTGCCTACAACGCCGAGGCCGACAACTGCGTGCGCACGATGCGTCCGTACAAGCTGCAATCAGCTGTCGATCGCCTGGAGAAGGCGGTGGAGATGATCGTCAAGCTCGGCAAGACGATGAGCATCCACGTCAGCGGCGATTACCACCGGTTGCGGGTCTACGAGCTGGAGCTGACCGCCGACTACCTGGCCAAGCAGGAGGAGGAGAAGGAGCGCACCCGTGCCCAGCGGGAGCAGCAGCGTGAGGAGGAGGCCGCGCGGCGGGAGTTCGAGCGGGAGAAGGCCAGGCTCCGTAAGGAGGAGTCCCACTACCGCTCCGCGCTGTCGAAGCTGCTGGCCAAGGGGGATGAGGCCGGGGCGGAGGAGCTCAAGGCGAAACTGGAGGAGATCGGCGCGGCGGTCAGCGACGTCGAGGCACGCGAGGCCAACGTTCGGGCCGGCTACGTATACGTGATCTCCAACATCGGCGCGTTCGGTGAGGACGTCGTCAAGATCGGCATGACCCGCCGCCTGGAACCCGAGGATCGCGTCCGGGAGTTGGGCGATGCTTCGGTGCCGTTCAAGTTCGACACCCACGCGCTGATCTTCAGTGACGACGCGGTCGGGCTTGAGGGGCGCCTGCACGCCGCGTTGAACGACCGGCGCGTCAACAAGGTCAACCTCCGCCGGGAGTTCTTCCACGCCACGCCCGCTGACGTCAGGGACCTGTTGCAGAAGATCGCGGGTCAGCACCTTCTGGAGTATCGGGACACTCCCGAGGCCCTGGAGTGGCACCAGTCGGTTCACGCGAAGGTGGCAGCGGGCTGAGCCGGATCGCACACCTGACCGATGTGCCCCGAGGGCACATCGAGGGCACATGGCGTTGGAAGGCGGCGGAGGACAATGTCAAACGACGGCAGCGTTCCCGCAGGTCAGGAGGCAGGTCGCTAGTCGGGGTGCAGGTCACAAGTACGCCGGATTAGAACCCGGCCTACAGGCCGACTCGTCCGCCCCTAAGTCGCTGACCTGGCGTGGAGCATCCGCTAGGCAAGATCAAGGCACTTTTGCCCGAGGGATCACGAAGACGCTCGCCGGTCCTGCTCGGTTCACGATGCCAACCCATTTGGTCGAAGCGGAACCGTCGGCCGCTCCGCCGCGTCAGGGTGGCCTGGAACGGCTGGCGCTGGCCGACATCGAGGCGTAGTGTTCGGATCGAACAAAGGTTCGATGAAATCGATCTGTTTCGATTTCGGCGGGCTTTATCTGTGAAGTTGTCCACTTTTGGTCATCTTCCATTTGTGGCAGATTTCGGTAATCACTCCTTTCCCTCGAGTTCAAAAAGGAAGCCAGGCGATGGAGCAGAGAGCCATGAAAGACGAATTCTTCCCAGCCGATTCTGTTTCTCATGATGACCCTGCGGTTGAACGGGCTATGGAGACGATTGATGGGCTGAAATCCTCCGAACAGAGAGAACTCCTGCGCAGCTCCTATCGTGCGGTCCTGGCCTTTGAGCGGACCAAGGATGTTGACCATCTCACGGATTTCGCAAAGAATCTGCTCGCAACCGTTCGTCTGCGCGGAATCCCCGCCTATGCGGAAGCGCTGAGAAAGGCCAGAGGCCCTCGTAAATCGGGCGAGGCGTTGAATGTCGAAGAGGTGCTCAATCGACTCATGGAGTAGCCATGGCGGAGCTGCGGCTCCAACCGGAAAGTAAGCGAATGCTCACAGAATGGTGGGAGTCGACCAAGCCTAAAGAGGGTGATCAGCAACTTGTCTGCGAGGTTCTGCGCACGATCATCAACGGGACGTGGAGCGATAGGTGGTACTCGGAACGAGATATAGCCGACGACCAGCCTGATCTCCCTGTCGTGATGATTTGGCCGCGGAAGACATTAGTCGTTCAGGTCTGCTTCTGGCTAGAGAAAGATCCACCTGAATTGCAATTGATCAACATCTTTGATACAGATGACCTCCCCGATGAGGGGTAGCAGGCTTGGGGGGATCAAGCCTTTCGGGTTGCTTGGGCAAACGCCTTTTCTGTCGAAGTTCCGCTTGCGCTACTCACCTGTCTCACCCCGATATCGCACCTGCCAGCGATCCCCGATGCCATGGTCGGTCGTAGGAGCCTTCTTATGCTCGGAGCACTTCGTTTCATCCGGTTTGGGGTGGGAGTTGTGTCATCGGTCGTAGACCGTCATGGCTGCTCTAGCAGGCGGGGACTGTGCAAAGAACGGCTCTGGCTCGCTTTCGGTGGTGACCGAGCGTGGTCACAGGTGATGAGGAGGCGCTGGAGACAAATCAGCAGGCCAGAAAGGTGTCGTGGCGCGGTCCGGCGAGCAGGGACACGGGCGACCGCGCGGTCCCACAGGCCTTTGGTGAGGAAACCGCCCAGCTCCGTGAGGTCAGCTTGATGCGCACGTTCCGTTACCACCGAAAGAGAGTCAGGGCCGTTTAATTGACGGACCCCGCTCCTGGTCGCTGAAAAGATCGCTCCTTTCGAAGTGCGGCGAACCGGCCCTCAGCAGGTGATCACCGATCTGCTTCACCGTGATTGCCGCAGCAAGCTTTCCGGTTTGCACGCTCTCGCGCGTCACTCCGGTGTGGCGATCTGAGGGATTTCTGCGTGACCAACCGCGTGACAACGACAATGAATTACCGTGGACTGTATGCGCAGGTGGGGGCGGGTATAGGCCATGGTCCCGCCCCCTCCTGGTTTCCCTCGTAATGAAGGAATCCGAGGCCATGAAGATGGGGTGCGGGACCTTGCGTTACTTCGCGCGTACGGTCACTTCTGCTTGTCGGGCCTGGAAGGCCAGACGCAGCGTGAAAGTGCCCAATGTGAACAGGTCGGCGCCGTCCCAATCGAAGTGCTCGACTTGTCCAGCAGGAGCGTCAGGCTGGGCGGTCACGCAGGTATGACCTTCCCGGTCCTCACGCCACTCGATGAGGTGAACATCCTCGAACCGGAAGACCACGAGAGGAGTCTTGGACAGCTCGGACGGGGTCCACCGCGAATCGTAGAGGAACTCCAGCCACAGCATGGGTGGCCAGCCAGGCTGATAGGTCAGGGATTTGAAGTCGGTGTCGTGAAAGTGGACATGGACGTTCTCCTTGGTTCAGAACTCGTACAGTCCTGTCTTGGGGGTGACGCTACGATCTTTGTCCTCGGTCGCGCCGGCGAACTCGGTCACTGACATGAGGACATGGTCCTGCAGACGGGAACGACCTCGGCAGGCCCCAAGCGGTGCCGGCGGTGATGCCTCCCTACCAGAACGGGAGGTCGGATCGGGGGTCCTGCACGTCGTCGTAAACCGCACGCAACCATGGCTGACGAACCTCCGGCAGTCGTGCAAGCGCGTGGAGGAACATCTCCCGGTCGAGCCGGAACGGGCCGGACGGCGGCGGCGGTGGCGGGTCATCGCGGTAGACGCCGTCGGGTAGCCCGCCCGACGCGGGGTGAAGTCGCCGATTGCGGCTGAAGGCCATGTACATCCACACATCGGCAGCCAGTGGCACCGCCGCCTCCGTGCCGGACGACCATGTCTCCCCGCTCTGCGGGTGCCGCGGAACCAAAGTGATGTCCGTGACCGTGGCGGGCAGGCCCGGCCCGGCCAGTGCCAGGTTCCTCGTCGGCGGCTTGGCCGGGAGCAGGGCATCGAGCGCCGGACGGAACGCGTCGGCGACAGGGCCATCGGGAACCACGACCCGCGCACCGCCCGACGTGGCCAGCAGGTGGGCCAGCGCCACCGAGACCGCCGCCTCCCACACCGGGCTCCACACTCCGATCGGCTCAATCGGCGGCCTTTCCGGCTGTTCCCGCAGTTCCTCCCAGCTGAGCACTCGGCGGGCGGGCGCGTCGGCGTCGAGGGGACGTACGGCGCGCGGGTCCAGCCACACCACCTGCCAGTACCCGCAGTCGTCGATGAGGGTGGCCACGGCACGCCCGCACTGCGCGCACGCCAGGTTGGGACCGTTCCTGCTGTCCAGACCGCAGCAGAGGCCGTCGCATCGCTCCGGAATCACAACGGTCCCGCGGACGTCGCCCAGCGCGACCGCGACCGCTCCCGGTGGCCCGTACGACAGGGAGTAGGTCGGCGCGTACACGCCGCGGGCTTCTGCCTCCGCCGTGCCGATCTCCTCCCACCGCCGCCACGGCGGCCCGGAGGGTTCCAGGTCCACCGCGTAGGTCCCAGGCTCCATGAGCACGGGAAGTAGCTCGTGGCCGTACTTCCGATGGGCGTGGGCGGGGAGCGCGACCTGCGACACGGGTAGGGCCAGCGAGGCGTCACAGCCCGCACACGTGAACACGATCATGCGCCCTCCCGCGTCACGGTGCTTGGATCATCTTGGCTCAGAACCAATCTTGAGGGAGTCGCTCGATGGCTCTTCCCTGAAGCGGGTGTCTTTCAAATCGGCTATATGTGTCTAAAAAGGATTTCGTGAGAGTGTGGATGGGCGTTCATCGCGTCGGTCAGATCACTCTCGGTGAGGCTGAGGGTGAAGGCACTGCCCGCCTGTGAGGGATCCCAGCCGTGGTCAAGGGCCCTCCGTATGGTCGCCGCCACGAGAGCCGGCCGTACGGTCGTCGTTCGCTCCCCGAGCCAGGCGTCCGGTCGCGAGCGGTCGCGTCCTCGGAGCGGTGTAAAAGGCTCGACGAGGTAGGTGCCGTGGGTTGATCTTAGGCGGCCTCGGTCGTGG
>NZ_JBPJUQ010000177.1:0-6752 GCF_051192615.1 Streptosporangium sp. G11 | reverse complement strand
TAGCTGCGAGTGCTCACCCGCTGGCGGCTGTCAGGCCCGAGTCTGCCGGAGTGGCGGACTCGTTAAGAGTGATTAGTAGCTCTGTGTAATCGCGCGGCAGTGTCGGCAAACCCTCATCTGTCGACATTCCACCGGGAAACTACGAGGTCGCAGGTGGTGAGCGTCGAAAACTCGTGCCGAGAATCAACGTCGGTAAACGGGGCGGTGAGCGGATTTCGACAGGCGTCGGCGCGCTGTCCTGACCTGGGGATACGCCCCTACTTTGCGGCCTATGACATCGACCCGAGCGGAGGGCCAAGTTGGGCAGAGTCCCTCGAAGCCGTGGGGTGAGTCTTCAACGCAGACGAAGGCACCGAAGTCGGGTCTGTTAATTAAACGGCCCTGTAACTGCTAACCCTGGATGTGGCTGCTTTCGAGGTGCGCTACGGCGTCGACCACATCCGGGAATGCGTCGATGAACGCGTCGACGTGGTAGGCATCGAAGTCATCGCGCTGTCTGACGCCGCTTTGCAGGCACGCGATAAAGCGCAAGCCGGCGCCGTTGGCGGCCTGCGCGTCACTGGGGGAGTCGCCGACGTACAGGCATTGACCGGGCTGCAGCCCAGTGGCTGCAAGGAGTTCATCGAAGGCGCGGGCGTCAGGTTTGCTAAAGCGCATGTTGCCCCCGTGGTAGACAGCGGTGAGCCGGTCAGCGAGCACATGGTCTGGAGCAAGCAGGTGTTCTACCTCCGCTTCGGTGCGCGACGTCAGCAGCATGATGCTGCGTCCTGCGATGGCAAGCTCGTCGAGCGCTTCGAGGTTTTCCGGCGCGATGACATCCAGCCGGCCGTCTGCTACATACTCCCGGAGCACAACTTGATAAACAGCCGTGAAATCCTCAAGGTCCAAGCCTGGTGAGCGCTGTGGCATCGCGTCGAGCAGGGGCTGTCCCCACGTCGACATGTGCACAGCACGTGGCATCGGCTCGCGGCCGATTCGCGCTAACACCTCGTTCTCCAGTTCGAAGCACACCGCCTCGGTCAGGCAGAGCGTGTCGTCCACATCAATCGCCACGATGCGTATCACAGCGCAAAGGTAACGCGACTCAGAAGCGCGCGAACCGGTCCTGCCCAACCACGTCGCGGCGAATTCCACGGCTTCATGCCGCCGGCCCGCGCCTGCGGGATGGTCCGCGGCCGCACAGAGGGCGCACACCGCACACCGTGTCAGCCCCGCGCCTGCGGGGATGGTCCCCTCGTGTCCGCCGGGTTGACATCCGATGATCTTCCCGGCCTCTGATCGTCGTGAGCCCGGCGTAGGTTTTCGGTCACAACATTCGGTAAAAGCCACATGGTGATTAACCGGGACATGAGTTGGTTGAGGACAACGATTCGCCGTGAGATGCGGTATCTACGTAGCCAGGTGGCCGGGCTGGGCCGGCGAGGTTCCGAGCAGCGCTTCGAGGTACGTCAGATCGCCAAGGCGACCCTGGCCGCGGCGCTGGCCTGGTTTCTGGCCGATCGGCTGCTGCCGCGCGAGACGGTGTGGATCGCCCCGGCCACCGCTGTGATCATGGTGCACGCGACGGTGTATCAGACGCTGACCAACGGGGTGCGGCGGGTATGCGCGGTGGCCGCCGGTGTCATCCTGGCCGGCAGCGTCGGCCACCTGATCGGCCTCAACGCCTTCAGCCT
The DNA here is from genome assembly GCF_051192615.1 of Streptosporangium sp. G11. Lineage (NCBI taxonomy): Bacteria > Bacillati > Actinomycetota > Actinomycetes > Streptosporangiales > Streptosporangiaceae > Streptosporangium > Streptosporangium sp. G11. The sequence continues at coordinate 5,079 of NZ_JBPJUQ010000177.1, read as the reverse complement.
GGTGCTGGTCGTGCCACCGGCGCTGGTGGCCGCACGTTGGCGACGGATGGGCCGGCACGGCACGGACGTGGCGACCACCGCGGTGTTGATGCTGTCGTTCGGCGCAGCCTCCCAGGAGCGCTACCTGCTGGCCTATGTGGTGGCCACCGGCATCGGCGCGCTGTCTGGAGGAGTGGTCAACGCGATGCTGTGGCCGCCGCTGTATCAGCGCCGCCCCCATGAGGCGGTGCGTCGGCTGAGCAAGGAGGCCGCCGAACTCCTGGAGGCCGTGGCCGGCGGGTTACGTAAGCGCTGTGAGCTGTCGAACCTGCCCGGCTGGCAGCGCCACGCCGCCCGGCTGGACGCCCACCTGGCCCGAGCGAGTGCGGCCATCGCCGACGGCGCGGAAAGCCGCCGCTACAACCTGCGCCGCACCCGCGTCCCCGAGACGAACGATGATCACGAAGGGCTGCTGGAGGCGATGAGCGAGATCGGCGTGCACATCCACGCCCTGGTGCGGGCGCTGGCCTATGCCGCCCAGCGCCGGCACCGCCACGCCGACGGTCCGCCGTGGATCAGCGACGAGTTCGCCCGCGACTACGCCGCATTGCTGGACCTGCTCGCCCAGGCGCTCCAAGCGCAGATGCGCACCGCCGATGAGCCCGCGAGGCTGAGCGCGGTGATCTCCGCCGCGCTGGAGCGGGCCGGCGCGATCCAGGAACAGATGACCGAAGAGGTCCGCACCGGCCAGCTGGACCAGCCGCACGGCTGGGCCGTGACCGGAAGCCTGCTCACCGACGCCGAGCGGATCCTGACCATCTTGACCGCCCTGCACGCCACCACCGAAACCGCCGAGGCCGCCGATGCCGTGGGGTGAGACCAACCGCCCCGATCAATTCCCGCTGCGGCCCGGTCGGCGCGGGAGCGAGAACGGGGCACACGTGCACCTGTGAACCGCGCCGCTCCGCATCGCGCCCGCACGCCGCCCACACCCCGATCGTCGTCGACGCGCTGCGCCGCACCGGCGCGCTGAGCGGCGACCTGCTGAACGCGGGCGAGCAGTGGACGGCTCAGCTGACCGCCTTCACTGGCGCGCTCACCCGGATCGACGCGGCCGAGCAGGCCGCAGAAGAGGCTCGGGCCGCTGCCGCTGCCGCCGAGCAGCGCGCCGCCGACCGGCGCGCCACCGCCGCCCGGGACGGGACTGCGGCCGCGATCGCCGCCAGCCGGCAGGCCGCGGACAAGGCCGCCGCGGCGCAACAACGCGCCAAGGCATCCGAACGCGAAGCCTGGCGCGCGACCGGCGAGCACGAAGCCGAACGCGCCCGCGCCCGCGCCCAGCAAGATGCCGCCATAGCCGCCGAGCGTGCCGATACCGCTGAACGCGACGCCCTGCAGGGCGTCCTGGAGGCCGAACGCCGCCAGGGTGCCGCCGCGGCCGATGACCACGACTGGCAGATCGCCACCTTGCACACCGCGCTGGCCGAGTGCACCGCCGACCTCGAGCAGACCCGCGACGACCTGAAAACCGCCGGTAGTTAGGGTGTCGTCAAGAGTCGTGTCACCAGGTACACGCGATTGTATTTGCCAGGTCAGCGAACTGGAATAACGGAACAGAATAAGCGTTCTGTCCCCTTTCGCTCAGGTCGGCTGAGCTACGTGAACACGGGGTCGAGGAACAGCGGGACAGTCATTGGCGGTGCGGACTGTTCGAGCAGGTCAGGGCGGTGAACGGCCAACGGTGTCGAGTCGGCCTTTCGACCCGAACATGGCGGGACGGTCCGGCGCGACAACACGATCTTCAGTGTTTCCGCAGGTCGCGGTGACCATCCGCGCCATGATCCATCTCACCGCCAACGGCTGTCCCCGCGTTCCCCGACCCCGGAGACCTTCCGCGACAAGGACGCCCCGGCCCCCGTGCTGGCCACCATCGTCGAGCAGGCCGAAGCCGCCCGCACCCAGCTGCACGACCAGCCTTAACAGGTCCCCGGGCCCGCGCCGTCCCCAAGGGGCCGCCCGTAGTTTCCAGACCAAAAACAACGGTAAGAACTGAGGGTTGATCATGCTCTGATCCGGCCCGTAGCGTGCCGTCCCGTTTGGTGACGGTCGATGCTCGGGTGGTGGATTCGTGGCGACTTAAGACGTGTTCTCGGCGGAGGAACTGGCGCGGCTTCGGGGCTTCCCGGAGATCAACCGGGCTGAGCTGATCAGGTACTTCACGTTGACCGGTGCGGACGAGGCGTTCGTGCGCCAGTTCCGCACGGGCCGCAACGTGCTGGGCGTGGCGGTCCAGCTGTGCACGCTGCCGTGGCTCGGGTTCGTGCCTGATGAGGTGGCGCTGGCGCCGGACGCCGCGGTGGGCCGGCTGTCGCAGCGGCTCGGGATCGCGATGGGTGAGCTGCGCGGGTACGGCGAGCGGGAGCAGACCCGTACGGATCATCTACGCGAGGTGGCCGCCTACGTCGGCTGGCGGTCGATGGACACCGCTGAGTGGAAGGACCTCGACGAGTTCCTGTTTACCCGGGCGATGGAGCACGACTCGCCGAAGCTGCTGTTCCGGCTGGCCTGCGAGTACCTGCTCTCGTCGCGGGTGATCCGGCCCGGGGTGATCCTGCTGCTGCGCCGGGTGGCCGCGGCTCGGGCCTGCGCTCGGACGGAGACGTGGGCACGGGTGCGGCATCTGCTCACCGATCGCCGGTGCGCCGAGCTGGACCTGCTGCTGGTCCCGGACGCCTACCTCGGCCGCACGCCGCTGGCGTGGGCCCGACCTCATCGAGCCCGGCCGCGGTGAAAGCCGAGCTGGAAAAGCTGGCCTACCTGCGGCGCCTCGATGCACACACGCTGGATCTGTCGATGCTGCCGGCCGAGCGACGCCGGTTCCTCGCCGGGGTCGGCCGCCGGTTGACCGGGCAGGCGTTGCAGCGGCGCGAGCCGGAGCGCCGGTATCCGATCCTGCTCACGCTGCTGGTGCAGTCGGCCGTCGACGTGCTCGACGAGACGCTGCTGCTGTTCGACCAGGCGATCAGCGGCCGGGAGGCCGCCGCGAAGCAGAAGGTCGCCGACGCCCTGGCCGAGCGGGCCAAGGGCGGCGAGAACCGGCAGGCGCTGCTGGACGAGGTCTTGACCATCGTGCTGGACCCGGCGATCGGCGATGAGCAGATCGGCAGCATGCTGCGCACCAGCATCGGCCTGGAGCGGATGCGCGCGGCGTGGGCCGAGCGCCGTGAGCGGCTACCCCGCGACCACGGGCAGCTCAGCATGCTGGATGCCTCGATGTCGTACCTGCGCCAGTTCGCCTCGGCCGTGCTGGCCGCAGTCCAGTTCGCCGGCGGTCCGGGCACCGAGCAACTGCTGCAGGCGGTGAGCATGCTGGCCGGGCTGTACGCCACCGGCGCCCGCAAGGTCCCGGCCGGTGCCCCGGTCGGGTTCGTGCCGACGAAGTGGGCTGGCTACCTGGTCGCCGCGGAGCAGGCCGGCGACGTCACCGCGTACCGCCGGTACTGGGAGCTGGCCGTGCTGGTCGGCCTGCGCGACGGGCTGCGCTCCGGTGACATCTTCGTGCCCGGCTCGCGCCGGTACGCCGATCCGGCGTCGTTCCTGCTCACCCCGGAGGCGTGGGCGCCGCAGAAGGTGGAGTTCTGCCACCTGGTCGGCAAGCCGGTCGAGGCAGCCGACGCGCTCGCGGCGGCCGAGGACGAGTTGCACACCGCCTTGGCCGACCTGGAGGCCCAGCTGGCCAGAGGCAACCCGGGCGAGGTCCGGCTCACCGACGACGGAGAGCTGATCATCCCGCCGCTGACTGCCGAGGACGTGCCGGCCGAGGCCGACGCGCTGCGTGCCGAGCTGGCCGGGATGCTGCCGCGGGTGCCGATCGCGTCGGTGCTGGTGGAGGTCGACGCGCGGACCGGGTTCACCGATCACCTGGTGCACGCTGGCGGGAAGGTCGCCCGGTCGGCCGAGCTCAAGCGCAACCTGATGTACGTGATCATCGCGGAGGCCACGAACAAGCACCTGTCCGCGCTGACCTCGTTCACCGCCTACTGCCACTGCCAGGACTGGCTGACCACCGACCCCGGCCGGCGCCTGGAACGCCGCAAGGTCACCCGGACCCGGGACAAGGCCATCCCGCACGCCCGGCTGGAGCGGCTGTTCACCGACGACCGCAACGGACTGCGCGAGCGGGTGCTGTGGCGGATGCTCTACGAGACCTGCGCCCGCGCCGAGGAGATCCTCGGCCTCGACGTGCCCGACCTCGACCCGGAGTTCCGCCGCGCCCTGGTCACCGAGAAAGGCGGCGACCGCGCCTACGTGCACTGGGAAACCCCAACCGCCCGCCTGCTGCCCCGGCTGCTGGCCGGACGCACCGCCGGGCCGGTGTTCCTCGCCGACCGGCGCGCACCCGGCGCCGGACGCCGTACCCCGGCCCTGGTCGACGTCTGCCCGGAGACCGGCCGCGGCCGGTTGTCCTACCCTCGCGCCGAATACCTGTTCAAGCAGGCCTCCCAGCTCCACGACCCCCACGGCACCGGGTACACCCTCCACCAGCTGCGCCACTCCGGGCTGACCCACCTCGCGGCCAAGGGCCGCAGCGCCGCCGAACTGCAGGCCAAGTCCCGCCACCGGCACCTGGCCACCCTCGGCATCTACGTCCGGCTCGGCGAGGAGACCTCCGCCCGCATCACCGCCGAGAACGACGAACACCACCGCCGGCACCGGCGCTGACCCGACGCGGCTTCCCCCTGGCCGCCAGCCCTTGGACATCACCCGTCCGCAGGTCGATCCGCATGCTCGCGACCTGGAGGGCCGGCACCGCGAGCACGAACTCCCCGACCGGTCGGCCTCGGCGCAGATGCTGCTGGCCGACCATCGAGCCGAGCGCCCACACCTGGACGACGGCCCCTACCCGGTACACGGTGCAGACGTCCGGGACCAGGGAGCTGACACCTGGCCAGCCCGGGATCAGCCGCGCGGCTTCCTCCGGCCCCCCGAGCGGATCCTCGGTTGGTTGCACGCTGCTGTTCTGGAGTTGCCCCGGTTTGGTAGACACATCAGGGCTTTCGACTACGCGGCAGCATAGTTGTCTTCGTGCGTGGGCTTGAG
>NZ_JBPJUQ010000176.1:0-6768 GCF_051192615.1 Streptosporangium sp. G11 | reverse complement strand
TTGCTGGGGTTGTACCTGACCGGTTCCTGCCGGGTCGTCTTCGCCGACCAGGGCTTTTCCGGGCGTCTGGTGCTCTGCAAAAGCATCCGTGATCACCGTGGGAGAGAGCATCGACTGGCACAAGGCCGCCGACCACGCCGCCGACCACGCTCGCACTCGCATCTACGAGCAGCTCTCCGGCGTCCCGCTCAACCAGGACGACCGGGTGTTCGTCGCCCGCACCGCCCGCGACGACAACCTCGCCGCACTGGCCGCCCTACTGGCCAAGACCCGCGCGAGCCTCGACACTCCGGCCGGAGCCGTCCCCACCCGGTTCACCTTCAACGGCAACACGGTGCCCGCCGAGCATGCCGATTATGACCCGCATCTGGTGATCCACATCGACCGGCACGCGGACGGCTGGATGATTCCCGCCCACCCTGACACCGTGCCCACCGGCCTCGTGTGGAACTACCGGCTCAACAGCTGGATGTGGCCCGAAGAGGAACCCATCTACGCCAGGGAGTTCGTGCGGCCTCTCAACGTGGCCGCTGAAACCGCGCGCCGCATGGTCGGTCTCGACCGCCTGAACACCTGACACCCCCGGGGCGGCACCCATCGCCCGGGCCCCGTGGCGCGCTGCCCAGCGTGCGGCTTTCAGTGGCTCCCCTGCACCCGGCACTACGGCGTCGAGCTGTTCTCGTACTGGCGCAGCCAGCGGCCCGGCGACGTCGCGCGAGCACGAGGCTGATACTGGAACAGTGGGACAGCCGTTGGCGGTGAGAAAGATCTTGTTTCTTGTTGCGGCGGTGAGCTGGTCGAATGTGAAAGGGCCAGGCCGATCAGACATCGCTGAAGTGAGGGCGCGGCCCCTGATTCTGTTCGCATCCGGCAGGAACGTTTGTCGATCAGAACCGGCAACATCCCTGATCACGGCGATGTCGTATCGATGAGTTTCGGCAACACCCAAGGTCTTGCGGTGAGAGCATCGACATGCTGCTCGCCGCAAAGGGGACCCGATGCCGTCGCAGTCCAAGACCGAGCTCTACGCGGCGATCCGACGCGATGTGCGGAGCGGGATGTCGATCCGGGCCGTGATGCGCAAGCACTCCGTGTCCTACCTCACCGTGACCAAGGCGTCGGCGTCGGCCTGGCCCGAACCGCGTAAAAAACCGACCCCGCGGCCGACCCGGCTGGACCCCTACAAGCCGTTGATCGACGCGATGCTGCTGGCGGACCTGGACGCTCCTCGAAAGCAGCGCCACACGACCACGAGGATCTTCGACCGGCTTGTCGGCGAGCACGGCGCGATGGACCTCTCCTATGGGATCGTGCGCCGCTACGTCGCCGAGCGACGACCGCAGATCCGCGTCGAAGCTGGCCGTGGACCGGTGGAGGCGTTCATCCCGCAGAGCCATCGCCCCGGAGCCGAGGCCGAGGTCGACTTCGGTGACGTGACGGTCCGCCTGGCCGGAGAGCAGGTGACCTGCTACCTGTTCAGCCTGCGCCTGTCCTACTCCGGCAAGGCGGTCCACCGGCCTATTGACCGCACCAACGGCCCGATCTTCGCTGACCGGCGCCAGGGGAAAGCGCTGGTACGGCAGGCTTCGTTCTCGTTGTTCTCGAGGACGGAGCCGCGGTGGGGCAGAGCAAGGCGATTGGTCAGCGGGATGTCACGGGGTTGCTGGTGGCCCGCGTCGGAGCGGTTCGGCCCACCGATGACCCGGCGGTTCCATGGGTTGTACTGGGCGGGGCCGGGGAGCCGGTTGAGGCGGTCACCGACTTCCTGAGACATCTCCTGGCGTGTGGGAACAGCCCGGCCTCGTGTCGTTCCTATGGCTTTGACTTGCTGCGATGGCTGCGGTTCCTGGCCGCGGTTGACATCTCGTGGCACCGTGCGCAGCGAGCCGAGGTGCGGGACTTCGTTCTGTGGCTGCGGACGGCCCACAACCCGGCCCGAGACCGGCGGCGCTCCGATGCGCCGGCGGCCGGTTCGGTGAACGCGCGTACTGGCAAGCAGTATCTGCGGGAGGGGTACGCCCCGGCGACGATCAACCACGCGCTGGCGGTCCTCGCGGCGTTCTACAGCTACCACCTGGAGATCGGGCTGGGGCCGGTGGTCTCCCCGGTGCCGCCACAGTCGCGTGACGGGCGCCGTCTCAACGCCCACCACAATCCGCTGGAGCCGTTCCACCTGCACCGCCGGGGTGTCTATCGGCAGAAACAGCCTGACCGTCAACCGCGGGCAGTCCCCGATGACGTTCTCGACGACCTGTTCGCCGAGCTGGACTGCAACCGGGACCGGGCAATGTTCCACATGTTCCTGGCCAGCGGAGCCCGCGCCAGTGAGCTGCTGGAGATGACCGTCGCAGACGCCCGGCCGGGTGATGGCCGCATCTACGTGAAGACCAAAGGGCTGGGCGGTGTGAGGCAGGCGTGCCCGGCCTCACCGGAGGCGTTCTCCTGGCTGGCCCTTTATCTGGGTGAACTCGCCCAGCAGGGGCACCGGCCCGGACCCGGTGAGGCGCTGTGGTGGACCAGGCGCCGGCCGTTGCGCCCGCTGACCTACACCGCGCTTCGGGCCGTACTCAACCGGATCAACGAGCAGATCGACGCGAACGTCACCATCCACGACCTGCGGCATACGCTCTGCCTGCGCCTGGTCGCCGACCCCAACATCACTCTGGTGGACGCCCAGCAGGTCATGCGGCACGCCAACATCACCACGACCGGCGTCTACCTGCGCCCCCGACCGGACGAGGTGATCGCCAAGGTGCACGAGCACTACACCCGTCCCAAACCAGAGCCCCGCCCATTGGCTGGCTGGGACTACGATCCCGACGACCTGGCTGATGTGTTCGGGGACAACATCTGATGGCGGCCCGGCACGGACGCCTCGGCCGCACCCCGACCAGCCCCCGCGATCCCGAGCTTCTCACCGGGCCGCCAACCCCGAAACCCGTCACGGCGGCGCCGGTGGGCAGGGAGCGCGCTTCCCGAGGCGAACTCCTGCGCCTGGCCGACAGCCTGGTCACCGGCAGAATTCCCCGGGAGCGGTGGCGGCGGCAAGAGGCGATGACCGTCGTACTGGACTGGCTGGAGGGCTTCCCCGGCGACACCTGGCAGGAACGCTGGCTGGTCAGCGGCTCTGACGCCCACGGACAGGGGTGGGGGCCGCAGGACCTTACACCGCGATGGCGCAACCGGATCACCACCGGGCTCGGGGTGCTCATCGTGTTGCGGGCGGTCCGCCCCTCCTATCCGTGGCTGTTCGGCAGCAGGCTGCTCGGCGTCTACGAACAGTTTCGATCGCACAACCAGCCGGAAAGGTTCGCGGAGCTAACCAACCACGCGTCTCGACGGGGTTTCGCCGAACACGAGGCCGAGGCCCTCAACGCCCTCACCCGCGTGGTCATCGTCACCGGCAAGGACGTGCAGGACCTGGACCTGGACGACATCACCACCTACGTATCCGCCCGCAAAGCCACGGGACGCAAGGTGTCGGCGCTGCCGTTCGCCTACGACCTGCTGCGCACCATCGGTGGTCTGCGCGACGCACCGCCCACCCTGAAGCACGCCCAGGCCCGCGGCCAGCTGACGGCCGCCGAACTGGTCGACCGCTACCCGGTGGCCTGCCGGCCGATCCGCGATGTCCTGGTCCACTACCTCGTCGAACGCTCCGCCGTGCTTGACTACGGCTCCCTGGACAACCAGGCGCAGATGCTGGTGAGCCTGTTCTGGGTCGATCTGGAACGCCACCATCCCGGCATCAGCTCCCTGCACCTTCCCCAGGCGGCCGTCCACGACTGGAAGCAGCGGATCCGCACGCTCTCGGACGGGAGACCCCGCCAGACCTCGTACTCGGTGCTGTTCACCGTCCGCTCCTTCTATCTCGACCTGCTCCAATGGTCGCTGGAGGACCCGGGCCGCTGGGCACAATGGGCTGCCCCGTGTCCGGTCAGCGAGAACGACGTCCGCGGCTACATGAAGGAGACCCGGCGCAGGCGGGCCAGGATGGCCGAGCGCACCCGGTCGCTGGTGCCGGTCCTCCCGCGCCTGGTCACCGCAGCCGAACGGCAACTGAGCACGGCCACGATCATGCTGGAAGCTGTCCGGTCGGTCCCACCCGGCGGGGAGTTCACCATCGCTGATGCCCGCTACCTGCGGATCGGCCCGCGTCGGCCAGGCACTGCAGCGCCTGTCCGGTTGCTCGCTCAGCGTCTCGATGAGCCCGGGCCCAGATTCGACGTCCAGGTCGCCGAGGACAACGCCTTCTGGGCATGGTCGACCATCGAGGTTCTTCGCCGCACCGGAGTACGCGTTGAGGAGTTGCTTGAGCTCACCCACCTCAGCCTGCGCCAATACCGGGCTCCGACCGGGGAGATGGTGCCGCTGCTGCAGATCAGCCCGTCCAAGACCGATACCGAACGGGTCATCCCCGCCGACCCCGAACTCGTGTCGGTGCTCGCCCGCATCATCAGACGGATCAAGGACTCAGATGGCAGGGTGCCGCTGCTGACCCGCTACGACACCTACGAACGAGTCTTCGGCCCAGCCCTGCCACACCTGTTCCAGCGCTTCTCCCAGCACCGGCTGCAGGTCATCGCACCCGGCCGGGTGCGCGAGATCCTCGTCACGGTGGCACGACAGGCGGGCATCGCCGACATCGACGGGACACCGCTGAAATTCACCCCGCACGACTTCCGCAGAGTATTTTCAACTGAGACCGTCAACAGCGGCCTGCCGATTCACATCGCGGCGAAGCTACTCGGCCACCTCGATTTGAACACCACTCAAGGCTATGTCGCTGTCTATCCAGCCGAGGTAATCCGCCACTACCGGCAGTTCATCTCCGATCGGCGAGGTCACCGCCCGAGCGAGGAGTATCGCGAACCGACCGACTCCGAATGGCTGAAATTCCGTGACCACTTCAGCCTTCGCAAGGTCGCCCTCGGCAACTGCCACCGCCCCTACGGCACCCCCTGCCAGCACGAACACGCCTGCGTTCGCTGCCCGATGCTGCGGCTCGACCTCGCCCAAGTACCACGCCTGCTGCAAATCGAAGATAACACCCGCGAGCGATTGAAAGAGGCCCATCAGATGCAATGGCTTGGCGAAGTCGCAGCACTCGAAGAGAGCCTCCACCACATCGCGGATAAGAAACAACAGGCCGACCGTCTACGGCAACAGGCCGACAATAGTGATACCTGGGACAGCCCACTCGGTTAATCAAGAGGCCGGACCGTCGGCAGAGGTGACACAATTGCGTCCATGGCTGATGAGGCGCCGTCGAGACAGACGCTCAGTGCGCTTACGCGCTACACCACCGTCACCCGCCAGGTGTTCGACGGCCAGGACCTGACCTCGCTACAGGCGATGCACCTGTGGTTCAAGCGGTGTTCCTTCGCCGGAGCCGACCTTCGTCATGCCACCCTGGATGGCTGCTCCTTCATACTGTGCGACCTGCGGGGCGCCGATCTGCGAGGCGCATCGCTGAGGGGCGCGAGCTGGGCCGGATGTGATCTCCGGGACGCTGATCTGCGCGACACCGACCTGACCGCAGGGCAGTTCGGGCTGGTCAACACCGGTGCGCCACCGCACGGCCTGACCGACGTCACCGGCGCCAAGTTCGACGACGCCATCACCAGTGACCTTCAGATCGACCAGGTCATCGGCTGGGCCCGGTAACCACCCAAGCGCTTCGACGAGTATCACGCCAGACCTGCCAGGGGTTACATGCCGGTCCAGCTGAGATCCTGGTCGGCGTGCTCTCGCTGAAGATGAACGATGCGGCGGTCAAGACCCTTGGTGTCCTGACGGGACTCGGTGGGGTGGAGCCGCCCGGAGGCCTGGCGCCGGGCCTGCAAGAATGGGCGGCCCGCGGTATCACCCATCATGGAGAAGTGCTGACCTGGGCCGACTCCACCGGGGCTGAAAACGCACGGTTGTTCCTCGACGATCTCAACCGGTGGGAATGCCACGACAGTTCCTTCCACCTGGAGGACTTCGTCCCGGTGGATGTCACGACCGTCGACGACGCTCCAGTGATCACCGAGGATGACCAGCGGATCCTGCTCCTGCATGCGGTCGCGTTCGCTCTGGAGTTCTCCAAGCTCGTCTACGCCCTCGAACCGCTCACTCCGGTGCGCTGCATCATCTCGGCGGGCGATACCAACGCAACGCAACGTTCAGGTTCCACCAGATCCGCCCAGACCAAGGCTGGTACACGCACCTGGACCGCTTCCGCCAGGAGAAAATGATTGTTCTGGACGTCGAGCCCTTCCAAGGATGAGGCCCGCGAGATTCCTCGCTCTGGGTTAGTGCAGAGAAGGGTCTTCCTCTCCTGCGGTCAGGAGGCATTCTTCGAGGGCCACGTCCATGCGCTGAGCGTGCTGGGCGGGGTGCCCTTCGGCAAGATCCGCTACGACAACCTCAAAGCCGCGGTCGCCCAGATCCTGGGATTCTCGCGCCAGCGGGTGGAGACCGAACGCTGGACCGCGTTTCGCTCCCACTACGGCATCGAGAGCTTCTACTGTCGCCCTGGCATCGAGGGCGCGCACGAAAAGGGCGGAGTCGAGGGACAGATCGGATGGTTTCGCCGCAACCATTTCGTCCCGGTGCCTGAGGTCGCCTCCCTGACCGAGTTGAACGAGATGGTTCAGCGCTGGGACGAAGAAGACGAGGCCCGGCGAATCCACTCCCGCACGCGCACTGAGGTGCCCAGCAGATTCCGGACAGTCAGCTACATAAGCTGACAGAAGTCTGGAAGAGGTAGGTACGTGACGAGGC
>NZ_JBPJUQ010000175.1:0-6768 GCF_051192615.1 Streptosporangium sp. G11 | reverse complement strand
CGCCGACGCCCAACGCTCCTGATCACACCTCGCCATAGGCGTCGACGGCCACCACGGACCGGCCTCCCTTGACACCCACCGCCCATCGGATGTCTCGCGCCTGGCGGCACTGCGCTCCGGGTCAGGTTGCCACCGGATGACACGGTCACCTGCTCACGGCCATTGCCAGCCAGGTGCGGCAACGCGACCACGGGAAGTCTGTCGCCGCACCCGACCGGTGATCATTTGATGTCATCGGTTCGCAGCACGTGTTTTCCGCGACTGTCCGGAGTGTGGTGGTGGACCTGGAGGCGGGCCAGCGCGGCATCGACCAGGCGACCGAGGTTGCCCAGTTCGTACAGCATCCGGTGGCGCTCAGCTTCCTCCCACGCCCTGATGACCGATCCGACGTCGCCCGACTTACCGGCCGTGACGACGACCTCTTTGCCGTTGACGCGCTTCGTGGCGGCATCGCCCAGGATGACCCAGCCGTACACGGTCACGACCCCCGAGCAGCCACGATCAGGGCAACCACCTGTTCGGGATGCTCGCTCCTCACCGCCTGAGGATCGGAGCCGTCGCGTAGGGAGATCAGATAGCTGCCCGAGCGCGCCCCCATGGTCACCGTGGCCACGCGCCAGCCCTGCGGACCCTTCACGGTCAACTCCGGCGGATACCGCTCTATCCACGACCGAAGCGGAGGCTGGTCGGGCCAAGCGGCCGCACTGTTGGCGAACAGTCCGAGACTGATCGTGTGATGGCGGTGGGCACGGATTCCCCGCTCGGTGAGAAGCCGTTGTACGACGGCCAACGCCTCGTCGTGGCTCTCCACTGTCGCCTCATCAACGGCGGGCGGGACGGCTCTACAGTTGTCCATGGGTCGCACCTCCAGTGTGCGATCAAGGAACCCGTACGGCGTGTCCGCGCCTGCGGGTTCCGCTTTTTCGCGGTCCTCCCATGACATCGCCCATACACGTGTTCGCACAGGAGGCGATAGGGGAGACTGGGGGAGACGGCAGGTCTCCCATGTCTCCCCCAGGGCGCGGTGATGGAAGAGATTCCGGGTTGGGCGCTGAGGTTGCGCGCCGAGCGACGCGAGCGGCTGTGGTCGCAACGGCAGATGGCACGGGCACTCACCGAGGTGGCCGATGAGAGCACCCGCGCTCACCTGCCGACTCGTGAGTCCCTGATCCGCATGATCAAGGACTGGGAGAAGGGCAGGCACCAGCCCAAGGACCCCTACCGGGTGCTGTACTGCCGGGCGTTCGATCTTCCCGAGGCTGAGCTGTTCGACCTGGCGAACAAGACGGCCCGCAGGTCACCGGCCCAGGTGCTCGCCGCGATCATGCCCGAGGGTGATCTACTGTCCCGCCTTCCCGCCGGGGCAGGGCGAAGGGTCGGGATGGGCACCGTGCAGGATCTGGCGGCACGAGTTCACGGCCTGCGGCTCGCCGATGACGTCATCGCCGGAAGCGACCTGATCCGGCCCGCCTTCCGGGAGCTTGACGCGGCGGTGCGTCTCTACCGGTGCGGTACCCACACCGAGGAGGCAGGCCGGGCGCTGCTGGTCAACATCGGCGAACTGGCACAGATCGTCGGATGGATCGCCAGCGACGCGGGCCAGCACGACCAAGCCGCCCAGACCTACCAGCTGGGCATCAGCGCCGCCCGCGAAGCCGGAGACGGCTCCCTGGAGGCCAACCTCATCGGTTCCCTGGCCTACCAGATCGCCAACGTCGGCGACGCGCAAGAAAGCGTGGCACTCACCCGCGCCGCACTGGATGCGGCCGGACGGCACGCCTCACCGCGTATCCGCGCACTGACCTGGGATCGCCTTGCATGGGCGCACGCTCGCGCCGGAGAGGCCCAGCCCGCCATCAGAGCACTGGGTGAGGCAAGCGCCGCCCTGGCGAGCACGGCCGGAGCCGAAGAACCGTCGTACCTGTACTGGGTCAGCCCCGACGAGCTCCAGATCATGGAAGCCCGCGCCTACACCGAGCTGCACCGCCCGCTGCGCGCCGTTCCACTGCTCACCGAGGTTCTAGCGCGCTACGACGCTACCCACGTCCGGGAAGTCGCGCTTTACCTGTCGTGGCTCTCCGTCGCTCTCGCCGACGCCAACGAGCCCGAGGAAGCGGCGCACACGGCGTCGCGGATGCTGGACATGTCCGCGGACCTCACCAGCGACCGCACCACCCAGCGCGCCCGCGTGGTCCTGACACGGCTCAAGCCCTACGCCGATGTCCCCGAGGTACGAGAGCTACTGACCCGCTACCCCATGAGTGCCTGAACCCTCCCGAGACCCGGATTCTTGCGTGACCAACTGCGTGACAACGACCCCGGACGACCACGGACGACGGTGGATTGTCATGGACCGTATGCGCAGGTGGGGGCGGGTATAAGCCCAGGTCCCGCCCCCTCCTGGCTTCCCTCGTAATGAAGGGGTCTGGGGTTCGATTCCCCAAGGCGGCTCCCAGGTCAAAGGCCCTCCGGGATCATCCCGGAGGGCCTTTGTCATGTCTGTACAGCAGTTGCATACAGCTACCTCCTGTAGTTCAAGCTTCAGTAGCTAGGCGAAGGTGGCCGGCCAGAGAAGGAGTAGCAGATAGGCGTTGACAGACCCGTCAATCAAAGGATCTTGATGACGAACAACTCGCCGCTATCCTTCTGTCGCACGAGCAGATCATTGCCCTTAGACGCCTCGGCCTCCACGTACTCATAGAGGGTGATGGCTCTGTTCACCAGGTCAGTCTTCGAGAAGCTGGTGCGTTCCTGGAGTCTCTGAAGTTGTTCCGAGACTCGCGGAACTAAACCCACAGTTATCCGTTCACTCGCCACCTGTCGGGTTTGCGGAGAGGTTGGCTCCGAAGGCATCGCACACCTCGCATAAGTAACTGGCCCGTCCTGTTAGGTGCCGAGCCTCAGTCGATAGTCGCACACCTAGCACGTGAGAGCAGCATCCCTGCAGCTATTTGATGCAAGTGTGTGGGTGTCGTGGTAGTTTCCCTCTGGGCGGAACGTCTGCCTGTCCGTGGCTGAAGGTGGAAAACCTCAAGGAGGTAAAGGCATGGGGCTACTCCAAGCACTCCCGGTCGTGACTCTTAGTCCTGACTAGCTCACGCCGGGAGTCGCTTATAGGGCGCGTGGTTGCTCCGCATTGGGCGGAGCTGTGCCCTGTGAGAGGAGCGACATGCCTACCAACCCTGCTTCAGCCCACCCGACTGATGACGTTCCTAGTGACGCTGCGAACCTCAAGATCTCCCTGCAGTCTCCCGAGGGATTGGGCGTAACAGCCTCAAGCGAGATGAGTGGCTCTCACCTCAACCACTTCTGGGAGGTCGCAACCACCGTTGTCGCCATTGTCGCGACCGTGATCGTTCCGCTGCTCGCTGCCAAGGAGTTGGTGATGCTTCCGGCACACTTGGCAAGTTGCATCATGGTGGCGCAGATGGCCGCTGTCCTCTCGATCTACGCTCTCTGGCGGTCTCGTAAGAGGTAGCAAACCGTCTGTCGCTCGTGCGTGCCGAGGACCCTTCCGGCTAGGAATAAGTCGAAAGGGTCCTCGAAGTTCAGGCCAGCACTCCTGATACAGGCACCAAGAGTGAAATTACGGTAGCTGCTCGCCGAGGCTCTGATTCAGTCGCCCCAGTGCTCTCCGCGTCTCTGGCGCCGGAACCTGCGTGTAGACGTTCATGGTCACCGAGATCTGCGAGTGCCGGAGGATGCGCATCGCGACGCGAGGGTGAACGTCGAGCGCGGCCAGGAGCGAGGCGCAGGTGTGCCGGGTGTCGTGGACGCGGATGCGGGGGACGCTGGCCTTCTCGCAGTAGCGCTCGAAGGACCGGTAAAAGTTGCGCGGCTCGACCGGGGTCCCGTTCCTCGTGGTGAACACGAGGTCGGATCCCTTCCACCTTTCCCCGGCATCCTGGCGGGCCTGCTCTTGGATCCGTTGACGGTCCCGGAGTGCAGCTATGCACAGCCCGAACAGAGGCAGAGAGGCTGTCGAGTCCTCCGTCTTGGTCGTCTCCCGGTGGAGGAGCTCACCGCGGACTCGGTTGAGCTGGCGGGAGATCCAGAGCTGTTCCCCGTCGAGGTCGACGCAGTCCCAGGCGAGCCCGAGCACCTCGCCCCGCCTCAGGCCGAGAATCAGGATCAGCACGTACGCGGCGTAGAGCGGTTCGTCCACCGAGCGCAGGTGCTCAAGGAACCTCCGCGCCTCGTCGACGTTCCACACGCCGTGGTTCTTGGCCTTCTTGGTCTTGCTCGCGTTGGGCAGGACGGTCAGCGCGGCGACGTTCTTGGAGATCAGTTCCTCGCGGATGGCGTTGCTGAGGGCCGAGCGCAGGATGCGGCGGATACTCGCGATCGTGCCCCGAGACGGGTACCCCTTGCAGCACTCTCCCTTGGAGCAGCACCGCCGCTTGGCTTCCGACCGCTGGTGATCCTTCTTCTGGTCACAGCAAGTGCAGAGCGTGACCAGCGTGTTCAGCCACGTCTGAACCTCGCGAACCGTGAGCTTGTCGAGCCGCTTCTTGCCAAGGCCGGGGATCATGTAGAGCCTCACCAGCACCTCGTAACCGGCGTAGGTGGTCGGCTCCCGGTTGGGTTCGATCACCTCGGCGAGCCAGCGCGTCAGGTACGCGGCAAGGGTGGGGTGCTTGGTCGGCACCGGCCCCTTGCTCGCCAGCTCGTGGAGCTTGAGCCACTTCTCGTGGGTCTCCTCACGGGTCTTGCCGTAGGCCCATTTCCGGGTCTTCTTGCCCTCCGGGGTGACGACCCAGACGTAGCCGGCCCAACCGTCCTTGTACGGGAAAACCGAGCCCTCACCGTTCGAGCGCTTCCCCATCAGGCGGCCTTTCCACAGAGTCGGTTCACGTAGTCGTTCAGGGCGGATTCGGGGATACGGCGGCAGCGCACACCGACCATGATCGAGTCGAGTTCGCCGGAGCGGATGAGCTGGTAGAGCGTCCACCGACTGACCTGGAGAGCGGTCATGGCCTGCGGGACGGTGAGCAACGCGGGACTACTCATGGACGCCTCCCGAAGCAGCGAAATGGTTTCCGGTAAGGGCGCTTACCAAAAGGGCGTCACCGGCCGAGTGGCCCTGTCCGGCGTACTCCCAGTGCGAGACGACGAGCACGGTGTCCTCATCGAAGAGCGGAAGCCGTCCGGCGCTGATCGCCTCACCGCGCATGTAGTCGGTGCGTTCCTGGCGGATGTCGCCGAGGGTGGTGGAGTAGCGGCGGCTCTTGGTGGAAAAGTGGCCGCGGAAGCCCAGCATGTTCGCCCATTTGATGAGCCGGAACTCGGTCAGTTCGTCGAAGGCGCCCAGGCGCAGGCACTCGGTGATGAGCCGCCGGGCGTGGTCGCGGATCGGCAAGGCGGTCAGGTCGTCGAGGGGGTTGACGCGCCGGTCCAGGGTGCCGACGCATTCGGCGGCTTTGGTGGCGTACTTGGCGATGTAGGCAGCTACGGCCTGCTCAGTGAGGTCACCGGTCACGGTGACCTCACGAACGTCGAGTTGAGCGCCCCACTGGAAGGCCCGCGCGGGTTCACCAGGCACCGCAGGGACGGTGACCGCGACGGCGGAGGCGGCGTGCTGTACGGCGTCGGTCATCAGGTCGGCCGTCGCCCAGGCCGGTGGAGTGGTAGCCGGCCCCTCGGGACCGTCGACGCGGATGACCGCGTGAAAGTGAACGACCCCGCGCCGCTGGTACTCGGCGACCTTGGCGAAGGAGATCACGGCCTGTTCCCGTAGCTCCCGCTGCGTCAGTCCGGCGTTCTTGGCGACGCGGCGGCGAAGAGCTTCAGTGAAGCGCCGCCACAGCTCCGGGGACATCGCGTTGAACAGCACCGAGCCCGCGTAGTCATAACAGTCCGGGCAGAGCGGTTCACCAAGACGACTCTCGTCGGCCCCGTGCCGAGCGGTGCAGGACATGACGCGTCCGTGCGGGCAGGTGGCCGCATCGCGTCGAGCGTGACACGGCAGGACGGTGCCGTTCTTCTCTCGCCGGGTGTGGACGGTGCCGAAGGAGGGAGCGGTGAGGGTGACGAACAGGCAGGGGTGTGCGGTGACCGAGGCCGGGACACCCTTGCCGCCCACCAGGCCCGCGCGGATGAGTTGGTAGGTGTCGGAGCGGTAGGTCTCGGCGCAGGAGGGGCAGCGGGTCGCGCGGCGGGTCTTGCAGGGCAAGCGGAGGATGCCGTCGGGTTCGGTTGTGGTGGTGTAGCTGTGCAGGCGTTTGCCGGTGGCGGGGTCGATGTGGTGGACGTGGCCGCGCAGGTGGATGGGCTGTCGGCAGCCGCCGGTCCGGTGGATCTGGGAGGCCCAGCGGGCGTATTGGGGGTCGTGGAGCCGGGTGATCATCCCGGCTACCGCGTAGGTGCTTGGCATGATGGGGGTGTCCCTTCCGGGCTGTGGATGTTCGGTGTGGGATGGCCCCCGACGTGGCGGACGTCTTGGCGGATGTGTGGTCACGCCGGGGGCGCTGAGGACTCTCAGCTGAAGCCGAGGCCCTCGCAGTGCTCGCAGGTCTGACTGTGGCTGTCGACGCCGGTTCCTCCGCAGTGGCAGCACAGCCAGCGCTTCGGAGCCGGGACGACGAACGGGGCGCGGTCGTCGAGGTCATCGGGGGTGTCTGTCACGTGATCCACCTCCCCTCGTCGCGCTTGGGAGCGGTGTTAATGAACACGCGCCAGGTGTAGGGGCGTTTGATGTACTCCGGCTTTCGTGGAGTCGCTTTGGTTGACTTACATGCCTCCGCCCCCTTGGAGAGGTCGGCATGTCGA
>NZ_JBPJUQ010000174.1:0-6815 GCF_051192615.1 Streptosporangium sp. G11 | reverse complement strand
GCTTCGGCATGATGGCCCCTGAAACCATCATTCCCCCAGCTCAGCTGGTATCCACACCCTCAATCAGGAACGTTGCATTAGGGGTGTCGGTAAGACTCGTGCAGCTAGGTACACGCGATTGAGTCCGCCCAGTTCAGCGGTGCCCTACTGGTCGGTGGGGAGGTGGCTGACGGCGTTTTCGAGATCGGCGTGGGTGGGCAGGGTGTAGCGGCGGGTGGTGTCGAGTCGGGCGTGGCCGAGGAGTTCGGCGACGACGACGATGTCGACCTGGGCGAACTTGATCCCCTGTACCTGGCTGCACGAGTCTTACCGACACCCCGAGCTGGAGCGGTTCTTCTTCCTGGACGACGTGGACCGGGACCTGATCGCGCTGCGCCGTACAACGGCGCACCAGCTGGGGTTCGCGGTGCAGATGTGCACCGTCCGATACATCGGCCGGTTCCTGGTGGACGATCCGCTGGACGTGCCGTGGCCGGCGGCCAGCTGTCACGGGCAAGACGATCGCCGACGTGCGCGGCATACCTCGACGGCCAGACCATCGCCGCCCTGGCCCGCGAGCACGGCGTCAGCCGCGGCGCCGTTCGCACGGCCGTCGCCGACCTCATGCCCGAGCACGTCGCAGTCGACGAAGGCACCACGGCCCCGGAACTGCCCGTCTCCCTCGACATGCCCGGCAAGGTCGCCGACTTCCTCCGCGCCACCGAGCTGGACGACGCCGAGCGGGCCGCGCTCAGCCACGGCGTGACGGTACGGCGCGGCCAGGGCTACACGCTGCGCGTCACCGCCTCGCCCGCGGTCCACCGCCAACTCCTCGCCCGCTGCCAGCCCCTCGACGGGGCCCAGGGCACCCCGGCGGTCCCGGCGCAGCGCAAGGGAGTACGAGAACCGCATCAACACCCTCGTGGCAGACGTCCAGCGCTGAGCGGTCAGCGCCAGCCCACCAGGATCATCCCCTGGCGGGCTGGCGCATCTGGGCCATGCCCCCGCTTCAGATGCAGATGACGATCTTTCCGCGTGTGCGTCCGCGCTCGGCGTGCGCGTGGGCGTCGGCGATTCGCTCCAGGGGGTAGGTCTGTTCGATACGGGGTGTGTAGCGGCCTTGTCGGCCCAGTTCCGCGGCCGCGGACAGGAGGGGGGAGTCGTTCTCCGCGTTGACCACATGCGTGCCCAGGCGCTGCCCGCCTGCGTGGTCGGCGACCGTCGCGACGCGTGTCGGGTCGCCCGTGATCGCGACGAGGTCGTCCAGGGAGCCGGAGGCCGCGGTGTCGAGCGCGATGTCGACGCCGTGCGGAGCGAGAGCGGTGAGGCGCTGTGCGAGGCCGGGGCCGTAGGTGGTGGGAACGGCGCCGAGAGAGGTGAGGAATTCGTGGTTGCGTTCGCTGGCTGTCCCGATCACGGTGGCACCTTGTGCCACAGCGATCTCGACTGCCGCGCTGCCCACGCCTCCGGCGGCGCCCTCGACGAGAAGGGTGCGCCCCGCGAGGGAGCCAAGCGCGTTCAGTCCACGCATCGCGGTCACGGACGCGAGACCGGCGCCCGCGGCCTGCTCATCGTTCCACGTGGCGGGGGCGTGGGCCCAGGCCGAGAGGATGACCAGCTCCGCGGTTGCGCCGGTGACACCGCCCAGCCCGAAGACGCGGTCGCCGATGCTCACCCCCTGCACTCCGTCACCGATCTCGTCAACCACGCCGGCGGCGTCGCGCCCGGGAATGGCGGGCAGCTCCAGGGGAAGCAGCTGGTGCAGGGCGCCGGTGCGCAACTTCCAGTCGATGGGATTGACGCTGGCCACCGCGACGCGGACACGGATCTCACCAAGTCCGGGGTGGGGGTCAGGGGCCTGCTCGATCACCAGGCTCTCCGCTCCGCCGTATTCGTGGAAGCGGGCTGCACGCATAATGTCCTGCCTTACCTTTATGGCTCGAAATGACGTGTTCATTCGATGTCCGTTACTCTAGAACCTGACGTTGACGTGAGGTGCAAATCGGCAAGCCGGGACTGCCTTCCGGCCGGAGGAGGACGGGTGCGGATCGGTGAGGTTGCCGAGCAGGCGGGGGTGAGCGTGAGAGCCCTGCGCTACTACGAAGAACAGCATCTGCTCCCCGCTGACCGCAGCGCCGGCGGCCAGCGGCAGTATCCCGACTCCGCCGTCGAACGTGTCAGGCTGATCCAGCAGCTGTATGCCGCGGGCTTGGCAAGCACCACCGTCCGCGAGGTGCTGCCGTGCGTGGACTCGGGCGAGGTCCCCCCTGGCCTGCTGGACCGGTTGGTGGACGAACGCGCGCTCATCGAGCGGCGGATCACCGACCTGCTCACCGTGCGCGACCGGCTCGACGACGTCATCGGTGTGGTGCGAAACCCAGACCCTGGCTGCGCTCACGGGCAGTGAGTGAAGCTGGCGCACGGACAGAGATCACACTGCCCATCAAGATCAACACTCATGTGTCCTCAGGCGGGCCTTGGTGATCCCGGCACACAACGCAAGGCCTGCCGCGAATACGCGAACCGCATTGACGCCCTTGCGTCCGCTACCGGGTCATGATCAATCTCAGCGCCAACCGCTTCGCCGCCAGCCGCGGCCAGAACCTGGCCCGCACCGAGCACCTGCTGTTCATCCTGGCCACCGACCCCGGCTGCTCGGCCCGCCGCATCCTGGACGACCTCGGCGTCGAGGCCGCCCCCATCAAAAAGGAACTCGCCGACTGCATCGTCGCGCCGCGCGCCGCCGTGATGACCGCGGCGGCCACGGTGGTGTCGCTGGTTCCTGAGGACGAGGGCTCGGCCGAGGTCGCCATGCGGGCCGCGCTCGCGAACCGGTACGCCACGGTGCGCCCGTTCCTGTCGCTGCTGGGCAAGTCGAAGGCGCTGGACGCGGCGAGCGTGGGTAAGCGGGTCCTGGCCGGGGTCCGGGGCCTTCCGGCGCTGGCGCGGCGGAAGGTGGGCGTCAAGCCGCTGCTGCCGCGCGAGGTGGACGACAAGCTCGTGCCGCCCGCCTGGCGCAAGGCGGTGTACGCCAACCCCGACCTGCCGCAGGGCGCGGTCGACCGGGACGCGTACGTGGTGTGCGTACTGGAGCAGTTGCACCGGGCCCTGAACAACCGCGACGTCTTCGCCTCACCCTCGCATCGCTGGTCCAACCCGCGCGCCCGCCTGCTGGACGGGCCCGACTGGGACGCGGTCGAGGAGGACGTGCTGGCCGGGCTGAGCCTGGACATGCCCGTCACCGAGCACCTGGCGGAGCTGGTGCGGGGCCTGGACGCCGGATGGAAGCAGCTCGCCGAACGCCTGGAAGAGGCGGGGCCGGCGGCGAAGGTCTCCATCGAGGTGCAGGACGACGGGCGGGTGAAGCTGCACGTCGACAAGCTCGGCGCGCTCGGCGAGCCGAAGTCCCTGACCTGGCTGCGCAAGCGAGTCGAGAAGATGCTCCCGAAGATCGACCTGCCGGACCTGCTGTTCGAGGTGAACGCCTGGACCGGGTTCCTCGACGCGTTCGTGCACCTCGGCGACGGCACGACCCGGATGAAGGACCTGTCCACCTCGGTGGTCGCGCTGCTGGTCTCGGAGGCGTGCAACATCGGCCTGGCGCCGGTGGTGAACCCCGGCTACGAGGCCCTGACCCGGTCCCGACTCGTGCACGTCGACCAGTACTACCTGCGCGCCGACACCATCGCCGCGGCGAACGCCGCGCTGATCACCGCCCAGGCCGAGGTGCCCATCGTGAAGTTCTGGGGCGAGGGCTTGCTCGCCTCGGTGGACGGGCTGCGGTTCGTCGTCCCCGTCCGCACCATCAGCGCTGCGCCGTCGCCGAAGTACTTCGGGTTCAAGCGGGGCATCACCTGGCTCAACGCCGTCAACGACCAGGTCGCGGGCATCGGGCAGATGGTCGTGCCCGGCACACCGCGCGACTCCCTGCACATCCTGGACGCGCTGCTGAACCTGGACGGCGGCGTGAAGCCGGAGATGGTGGCCACCGACAACGCCTCGTACTCCGACATGGTGTTCGGCCTGTTCAAGATCCTCGGCTACAACTTCAGCCCGCGGTTCCGCGACCTGGACGACCAGCGGTTCTGGCGGGCCACCATGCCCGGCGTAGAGACGGGCACGTACGGCGCGGTGGAGGACCTGGCCCGCAACCGCGTGAACCTGAACAAGGTGATCATGCACTGGCCGGACATGCTGAAGGTCGCTGGTTCCCTGGTCACCAACCAGGTCCGCGCCTACGACCTGCTGCGCATGTTCGGACGGGAGGAACGCCCCACCCCGCTGGGGGCGGCGTTCGCGGAGTACGGGCGGATCGCCAAGACCGAGCACCTGCTGCGCGTGGTCGACCCGGTCGACGACACCTACCGCCGTCAGATGAACCGGCAGCTCACCGTGCAGGAGTCCCGCCACAAGCTGGCCCGGGACGTGTGCCACGGCAAGCGCGGCACCATCCACCAGGCGTACCGCGACGGGATGGAGGACCAGCTCGGCGCGCTCGGCCTGGTCCTCAACGCCATCGTGCTGTGGACGACGAAGTACATCGACGCCGCCGTCGCACAGCTCCGCACCGAGGGCCACGAGATCCGCGACGAGGATGTCGCCCGCCTGTCCCCGCTCAAGCACCGTAACCTGAACCTGCTCGGCCGCTACAGCTTCACCGCCTCCACCCCGGCTGCCGGCGCGCTGCGCCCGTTGCGCGACCCGGACGCTCCGGAACTGGACGAGGACGAGGACGGCGGCGAGGGGTGAGCAGACATGTCCCGGTCATCCGCTGGGCGCAAGGAGGACACGCGGCTGCGGGTGGCGGGGTCACTTGGTTTCGAGGTGCCCCAGCGGGTGGCCGCCCGTGAGGACCGCTCGGGCGTTGTTCCAGTCAGTGTGGTCAATTCCGGTGATGTGACGCAGGTAGGCGAGGGTGGCCTGCTGGACGAGGGCGACACGGTCGGGGTTCTCGTCGGTGGTCTCGGCTGCCTGGTAGCCGGAGATGCCGCCGAGGAAGTGCTCGCCGCCGCGGACGGTCAAGAGGCTCTTGTTGCCGCGGCTGAGGGTGTAGGGGTCGGTCGTCCAGGCCGGGCCTCGGGTGGTGAGCGGGAGGTCGTCCTTGTCTCCGGCGACGACGAGGCCGGGGGCGGTGATGTGGGAGAAGTCCTGGTCGCGCAGCCAGGGAAGGTTGTCGTGGGCGAAGGGGGTCAGTTCGTCGCCGCCCTTGCCTGCGGTGGCCAGCTGGATGCTGGCCATGACCCGGGCATCGGACAGGTCCTCGGCGGCGCCGGTCTGCGGGTCCGTGACGCGCAGGCCCACCAGGATGCCGGCGGTCTGGCCGCCGAAGGAGTGCCCGGCCGCGACAATGCGGCTGTGGTCGATGCAGCCCTCCAGCCCCGGCACGCTCGCCTCCAGAGTGGTGAGCTCGTCGAGGATGCGCCGCATGTCCTGGACGCGGTAGCGCCACATCCGGGGCCGGCGGGGGTCGTCGGCGGGGAGGGCAAGCCGCTTGGAGTCCAGGTGGGTGGCCTGGATGACGACAAAGCCACCGGCGGCCCAGTGATCGACCAGCGGGGCGTAGCCGTCCAGGTTGGAGCCGAAGCCGTGGGCGAAGAGCACGACGGGCAAGCTCGTGCCGGTGGTGGGGGCGGTAATACGGACGTGCAGGTCCTCGCCGCGCTGCGGTGCGCTCAGCACGAGCGGCTTGACGGATACCGTCGCGGTGGGGGCGGGGCCGGTGAGGCCGCTGGTGTGGTGGGTGGTCATGCGTGTGTCTGCCTTTCAGGAAGTAGCGGGCCGGGGGAGGCGGAGGATGCGTTCGGCGTTCAGGTGGCCGAGCTTGTCCCGGCCCCGCTCGTCGAGCGGGGCGTGGTCGACGAAGGCGCGGGCGCCGCCCGGCCCGCCGAACGTGCCGCGGGAGTCGACGCCGCCGAGACCGCGGTGCTCTTGGCCGTCGCCTGACGTGGGGGCGCCGTAGGGGGAGTCAGCTCCGAACATGACCCGGTCGGGGCCCAGCACGTCCACGGCCGCACTGAGCATGCGGTGGCTGTAGAGGCCGCCGGCGGTGACGGCGAGGTTGCCGGTGATGTAGTCCAGGACGCGGCGCTGCAGGTGCGGGGCAGCGGTGCTGAGCAGATCGGCACGGTCGGCGAAGGGGACGAGCATCTCGCCCCAGTGGCCGAGGATGATCTGCAGGTCCGGGTGCCGGTCCAGGGTTCCGGCGAGGATCAGGCGCAGAGTCGCCAGGCCGGCCTCGGAGTGCCATCCCCATCCTCCGGTGGACAGCAGCAGGCCCGTTATCTCGTCGAAGCCGCTGTAGGCGGTGTCGATGAGCTTTCGGGGCGGCATGGCCGGGTGGATGTACAGCGGCACACCGAGGTGGGCGGCGGCTTCGAAGACGGGCCGGAAGCTGGCGTGGTCGAGAAAGGTCTCGCCCGTTCGCGGGAAGAGCATCGCCCCGACATGTCCCAGGCCGGTGACCGCTCGCTCAAGTTCCGCGGCGGCGGCCTGGGGATCGGACGTGGGCAACGTGGCGAAAGCTGCGAAACGGTCGGGGTGGCGGCGCACCGCGTCGGCCAGCACGTCGTTGGCCTCCCGGGCGAGAGGGACGGCGACCTGCGGCGGCAGGGGCTGGGTCCCGGGCGTCGTGATGGACAGGACCTCCATGTCCACGCCGCTGGCGTCCATGCGGGCCAGGCGTTCCTCGCCGACGTCGAGCAGGCGCAGGTTCACCTCCCCCCGGCTGCTCATCTTGTTGACGGTCGCGTCACCGCCCCACCGCAGAAGGGCGCGGCGCAGTTCCGGGGTCCAGGCGTGCTCCTCGACGCCGATCACCCGCCGGGCCGGTGCAGTGT
>NZ_JBPJUQ010000173.1:0-6906 GCF_051192615.1 Streptosporangium sp. G11 | reverse complement strand
CCTCCACCGGCGCTACGAACGCCGCGCCGACCACTTCGCGTCCTTCGTCGCTATCGCCGCAGCCCTCATCTGCTACCACCGGCTCACCAAATGAGACGACTTCTTACGTGCTGCCCGAGCCGGTGGAGCGCGTCGCCACCGGTGCGGCCGGCACCGGCCTGGAGTGGGGAGTGGCCAACATCAATGCCGACGACGTCTGGCAGGAGTACGGCCGGCGCAGCGAGGACATCATCATCGCCAACATCGACACCGGTGTGCAGTTCGACCACCCCGCGCTGCGCGCCTCCTACCGTGGCACCAACGCCGACGGCACCGTCACCCACGACTACAACTGGCTGGACACCTCGGCGAACTGCAAGGGCGGCGCTCCCTGCGACACGCACGGGCACGACACCCACACGATGGGCACCATGGCCGGCGACGACGGCCATGGCAACCAGATCGGCGTGGCGCCTGGCGTGAAGTGGATTGCCGCGAACGGCTGCCAGATCTGCAGCGAGGAGAACCTCGTCGCCTCCGCTCAGTGGATGCTGGCCCCCACCGACAGCCAGGACCAGAACCCGGACGTCAGCAAGCGGCCGCACATCATCAACAACTCGTGGAGCTCGACGGTGCCGACCGACGAGCCGATCATCGAGGACATCCTGGAGGCGTGGGCCGCCTCCGGCATCATGGGCATCTGGGCCAACGGCAACAACGGCCCTTCATGCAAGACGTGCGGCTCCCCGGGCAGCCGCACGCTCAACTACTCCGTCGCGCCTACGACGCCGGCAACGCGATCGCCTCCTTCTCCAGCCGCGGCCCCGGCCAGAACGGCGAGACCAAGCCGAACATCGCTGCGCCGGGCGTCAACGTGCGCTCGGCGATGCCCGGCGGCTCCTACGGCGTGATGTCGGGCACCTCCATGGCGGCGCCGCACGCGGCCGGCGCGGTCGCGCTGCTGTGGTCCGCCTTCCCTGACCTGGTACGCGACCTCGACGGCTCCCGAGCCCTGCTGGACGCGTCCGCGATCGACACGGCCGATGCCAAGTGCGGCGGCCCTGCCGAGGACAACAACGTGTACGGCGAGGGCAGGCTGGACGGCTCGGCGCTGCTGGCCGTCGCCAAGGCTGGGCTCGGCACGCTGACCGGGGTTGTCACCGACGCGGTGACGGGTGAGCCTGTCGCCGACGCCGACGCCGACGCCACCGTCACCGTGACCGGCCCGCACGGGCGCGACACCGTGACCGGCAAGACGGGCGACTACTCGCTGCGGCTGGTCGGCGGCGAGTACCAGGTGAGCGTCAAGGCGTTCGGCTACACCGACGCCACGGCGACCGCCAGGATCACCAAGGACGGCACGGTCACGCTCGACGTGCGGCTCGCGCCGACCGCGCAGGTCGAGGTCGGCGGCACCGTACGCGACGGCTGCGGTCAGGGCTGGCCGCTACCGGCCAAGGTGACGGCCTCCGGCGGGGCCGGGCACACGTGGACGGCGGAATCCGACGCCTACCCTACCCGGCACGACCTACACGCTGAAGGCGGCGGCCGCGACGCGCGGCTACACCCTGGCGAGCAGGCAGGTGGCGGTCGGCACGGCGCCGCTCACCGAGGACTTCGCGCTGACGGTGACCCCGGCCTGCGAGGCTCGCGGCTACCAGCCGGTCCTTGAGGGCGTCACAGAACGGCTGGACTCCGGGCTCCCGCGCGGGGCGAGCGTCACCAATACCGATCCCGACTTCCTCGGGTACATGCACGAACCCGGCTGGGTGTTCGGCGATCCTGCCGGCCGCACCAACAAGACCGGCGGGTCGGGCGGGTTCGCGATCGTGGACTCCGACCACCACGGCCTGCACCACGTGCAGGAGACCACGTTGACATCGGCGGCCGTGGATCTGTCGAAGGCCGCCGCCCCCACCCTGCAGTTCGCCTCAGACCTGGAGCCGAGGGTGAACGGCACGGCGCTCGTGGACGTCAGCCTCGACGGCGGGTGCACATGGGGGAACGTCTGGAAGAAGGCCGGCTATCCCGGGGCTCGCGGGCCTGAGCCGCAGATCGTGCAGCTGCCCCAGGCCGTCGGCCGGCCCGCGGTGCGGCTGCGCTTCACCTTCCTCGGCCAGCTGTCCGGGTGGTGGGGGATCGACGACGTCTTCCTCGGCCATCGCACCCTGCGAGAAGAAGTAGCGCCATCGGGGTCCATCTGGGATGGGCCCCGATGAAGACACGGGCCACCCGGAGCCAAGTAGCGCTGAGTGACCAGGAGTGCCTGGACGAGTTGACATAGCAGGGAATGCCGGTAACAGCCGGGCGTAATCGTGCTTCCACTGGCGCGCACAGAGCGGCGGCCCCGCGACCTCGAAGGTCAGCCTGCTCTGGCTCGTGATCACGCCGCATATCGCGGGCCAAGATGCACCATGTGAGAACAATGGGTGGACGCAACCGCTCGGCGTAGGCCTACGGTAGAGCCCTGCATGCCGAAGCCCTCGGGGTGTTAGCACCTCAGGACCGGCGGCTCCCGGAACGTCTGCCGCACACGGCCGCGCGCTTCGCACACCAATCGGCATATGCGCAGTCCGACGACCACCGTGGGGTTACCGACCGGCACATCCGCCAGACGCCCCGCGTGACAGGCGTGCACCCGCCGAACCAGGTCCCCACACGCGGGCAAGGTGTCACCCCCGAACGTGTCCGGGCCCGCGCACGCACGACCTGCTGCTCCGCGCGGACCTGCTCGAGGACCACATCGGCCAACTGTGGGAACAGCATCTTCCGGGAATTCGTGCCAGAGTCCGAAACCAGACATCACTCAAGGCCGCTGAGGTATCCCATCGTCATTCCCGCCGACCACCAAGCCCGGGACTTCATCCTCATGTTGAGCGGTGCGGAACACTCGGTGGAGCTGCACATTGATATGCGGCAGGATGACCGGCGTGATCCTGAAGTATCCCTGTGTCTGCTGCGGCCGCCTGACCATGGCGGAGCCGCCCGGCTCTTATCAGATCTGCCCGGTCTGCTTCTGGGAGGACGACGCGGTTCAGCTGCGATGGCCTAACTGGGCCGCAGGTGCCAACAAAACCTCGTTGATCGAAGCCCAGCAGCACTTTCAAGATTACGGAGCATGCGACGAGCGGTCACTGGAACACGTTCGTCCACCTGAGGACGACGAGCCGATGGACCCGAGTTGGCGCCCCATCGACTCCGAACGCGACCGCTTCGAGCCTCAGGCCGTTCAGTTGGCCACGTGGCCAGACGATCACACTGTCCTGTATTGGTGGCGCTATCGGGACACCGGATTCTGGCGCCCCGATAGCTGACATGGCCGACTCAAGTCTGTTGTCCGGGCGTATCAGCAGCCCGTTGCCTGGTTTCGTGCCGGTGCTCTGGCGGTCGAGGTGGACCCCGACGGAGCACGTTTCCGCCGACGAAGGCCACGACGATATGGCCTTCGTCGGCCAGGTCAGCAAATCCCTCGCCTGACCTATCGGATCAGGTGGAGAGCCGGATGCCAAGTCAACGGGCACCTCCGGTTCGGCGGGCGGGACGGGAAACCGACACCCGGAACGGTGCACGGCGTCTCGTCCCCGACCCAACATTTGAGGATGCGAAGTTTCTCCGCGGGTCGCATGGATCTTCTTCTTGCTCAGAGATGAGTCTGGACAGCGGCGGCCAGGCCGGAGGCCGCGCCCGGATCGTGGGCGGCCAGAACCGCCAGACCAGGATTCCGCAGGCGGAGCTCGTTGATCATCTGTGTGGTGTCGGCCAGCTTGCGCTTCTCACCGACGCCCGGCACTTGGCCGCGCTCCAGCAGGGCCGAGTCGTAGGTCAGGTCGCCGACCATGAGCAGCGGTGTTCGGCCAGGGCTGCGGACCAGCATCGACAGCGACCCGGGAGTATGCCCGGGGGTGGGCAGCAGCACCATGCTGCCATCGTCGAACAGGTCATGGCCGGTGGTGAAGGGGGCGAGGGCGGGGTCGGCGAGGGGTTCGGGAGTGATGTGGCGCCAGCGCAGTCCGGGCAGGTCGATGTGGGAAGTCAGCAGACCGCGTAATTCCGGTTGCGGCTCGGCGAGGGTCTCCCACTCGCGTTGGCTGGTCACGATCTGGGCGCCGGTCAGTTCCCGTAACCCGCCGATGTGGTCTTGGTGCAGGTGGGAGATGACCGCGGTGTGGACATCGCCGATGTCGTAGCCGATGGCGGCCAGTTGAGCGGTGAGAGTCTGCTCGGGGCCGATATCGAAACGGGCCAGCCGACCGTACATCACCCCGGTGATGCCGCCGGGGAAGTAGCCGGGGTCGGTCACCGACGCACGATCCTGTCCAGTGTCGAAGAGCACCAGACCGTCGCGGTGCTCGATCACGTAGACGTTGATGGGCAGCGGCTGGGTCCAGCGACGCGAGGTGAACAGCCACCAGTACATCGGTTTGCGGGTGGCGGACACGTGCTCGGGGTGGATCGACACCGATCCGGTGCTGACCATCGACACCTGGTTGATCGTTGCCCTGTTCATCACGTTCATCTCCTTAATCGAATTAGTTGAATTAGTCGAATTCATACGCGGAAAGCCGACACCGGTGAGCGCGCTCTGGGCGCCCGCACATGCGACGATCGCGCCTCGTCGTGTCCTTGATGAAGTCGCCGCGGGCGGTGCCTCCGCCTGGGTATGCAGGGAGGCAGCCCGTGGCCGCCCGTCTCGGGGCCGGATCAAGATCCGCCCGCCTGAGGATCTCCCAAACAGTGGACCAAGCAACCGTGATGCGAGGATCGCGAGCTCGCTGCGCATCCGCCGAGATCACCGGGCGGATTCTCCACGACCAGACGTAAGACAAGAGCGTGGATGAAGCGGACCGTCCGCAGCTGCCCAGGCCGCTTGGTGGCACAGGTCCGCGCGTGGGGCCGCTTCATCAGATCTCGGCGCCGACGCCGGACGCTGTCCGGGTGGACGCGTACCCGCAGCCGAGGTAAGCCTCGTAGGGCCTTGAAAGCGGCAATACGGTCAGGAGGCCAGGTCGAATTGCATCCGGGCTCCCGGCATCACCAAGGTGAGTGGCGGGGAATGGTCGACGTCAACCTCCTCGGCCTGATGTGGACCATCCACGCCGCCGGCGAACTACTGATCCGCCTGACCGAGCAGGTCTAGCTTGTTTCGAGGAGGGTTTTGAGGTCGGCCAGGAGGCGTGGCCAGCCGTTGGTGACGGCCGTCAGGACGGCGCTGCCGGGTTCGAAGTCGTCGTGGACCACGGTCAGTTTGACCGTCTCGCCGAGGTCCTCGAGATCGAAGGTCACCTTGGAGCGGCGCTCGGCGGAAAAGCGCGCCAGGAGTTCATCGCTGAACCCGCTGACCGCCGCCCATTGCGGGGTGAAGGTGTGCCAGGTGTAGGACAGCCGCTTGCCGGGCTCGGATTCGAGCACAAGCTGGGCCGGGTCGGCGATCGTCACGTCGTGCTCGGGGTAGCGCACGGTCACGGTAGAGCCGGGCTTCCAGTCCGAGTCGAGAGCCAGCCCGCGCCAGCAGCATCGGGTGATGGCAGGGTCGGTCAGCCCCTGCCAGAGGCGCTCAGGGGTGGTGTTGATGTAGGTCGTGTAGGCGAACTCGGGCTCGCTCATCGAGATGTCCTCCATAGCTGTTTCCAGATCGGATGGGGCGGACCCGGCGCTGGTGGCCGGCAGGAACGCGTCAGCAGGCCGGGCGCAGAGGGGCATGTCGTCGCGGAGACTTTCCCACGTCCGAAGCGCGTGACTGAGGGCGCGACAGATGGGCGATCAGCGCGTCGCCCGAGGCCGCGACGGGCTGGCGTGCTACCGCAGCCGCTCGGTCAGGAAGTCCTCCCAGGTCCGCTTGCCCGTAGTAGCCCCTTCGAGAGACAGATTTTCGCCGGCCCGGTAGGCGCGGCCGACCTTGCCCGGCATCCGGACCGGCATCATCAGCCGGCGCTTACCGCGCACCCACAGGTATCCCCGGCTCAGCTCGGCCATCCCGTACACCTTGGGCCCGGCCAGGTCGGGCACCAGGCCGGCGGGCTTGTCGAGTGTCAGCATCACGAGGCGGGCCGCCACGTCGCGCGCGTCGACCGGCTGAATCCGCATTCCGCCCGGTACGGGTATCACCGGTAGCTTCGCCATCGCCTGCACGGTCTTCAGGGCAAGGTCATGGAATTGGGCGGCCCGCAGCGTCGTCCACGGCAGGCCGGAGTCGGCCACGGCTCGTTCGGCGCCCAGCTTGGAGCCGAACCAGCTCAGCGGGATCCGGTCCGCGCCGATGACGGAGATGTACACCAGGTGCCGCACCCGGGCTCGCGACGCGGCCCGTGCCAGGTTATCGGTCGCCTCGGTATCGCCCTTGGCGCTGCCCGCCAAGTGCAAGATGATCTCGGCCCCGTCTACCGCGGGCTCGATTCCCTCGCCCTTGAGTAAGTCGCCGCTCACGTACTCGACGCCGTTGCAGGGCGCGCGGCCGTGCCGGCTGAGCACCCGCACGTCACAGCCGGCGTCATGCAGGAGCGGCAGGACCAGGCGCCCCAGGGTGCCAGTGCCGCCGGTGAGCAGGATGGATGACGTCATGGTGCTCCAGATTCGTTGGAGCCGGGAGTTGATCTCCCGGTCGGGCCGGATTCGGCCGAGCGCCGGAACGTATGTGCTCCCAAATATGAAACGTAACGTAACGTTCGGCTGATCATATTAAGACAGGCGGCGGCGATGCTGTCAAGAACGATACGTTACGTTTTCTATGGTAGGGTGTCCTCGTGACTGGAAAGGTCGGCGGCGCGGCACGATCGCGAACGGTGATTCTTCAGGCCGCCCTTGATCTGCGTGCGGAGCGACCCTAAGACGGTGACTCATTTGGTGAGCCGGCGGTAGCAGATGAGGGCTGCGGCGATAGCGACGAAGGACGCGAAGTGGTCGGCGCGGCGTTCGTAGCGCCGGTGGAGG
>NZ_JBPJUQ010000172.1:0-6928 GCF_051192615.1 Streptosporangium sp. G11 | reverse complement strand
TAGAAAGGGCCGTCGTGTCATACCTGCACCCCTACCCCTCACGGGATGGCTTCACGATCACCTCTCAAACACGTTCTTAGCGTTCAATTCCGGCCGGATAGTCCCAGCACCCCTGGTAGGTGCCGGCCACGGCGCCCGAGCGTGACCGGCACGGTGAACCGGGCGCGGCGGTACATCGCGGGCACGGGTGACGTTCGACCTCATCGGCGTCACGGGTGTCATTCCCGGCGATGGCGGACAGAGCGACAGATTCGGTGTGTTCGCGGAGTTCCGGGGCCTCGGCCATGCCCCAGATGCTCTCACAAACATTTCCCAGAATCAGACGATCCACCGACTTGCATGAGAACGAGTTCTGAGACGAAATCCGCCTCTGCGGCGATCAGAACCAGCCCTCCGAGACCATCGGGTGATCTTCTCTGGGAATCGCTCGTTTGTGAGAACGGGCGATGCCTGCGCTGGCGGCTGTGACGGCTGCGGGAGCACGGAAAGGGGTGGGGGTATACAGGTCCGCGGTCTTTGACGGCGGGCGATAGGCCTGTGGAATGTTCCGGGTCGTCACAGCTTCCGGTACAGCGTCGGACGCTCCACCATCCACCGCATCACCATGGGCCGCAGACCTCCGGGTAGAGCGCTGGCCCGCCAGATCAAAGCGCACGCCCCGCACTGCCGGGTCATCCTCACCGTCTATGAGATGAAGCGGCTGGGCCGTGACGCCGCCGAACTCACCGCCCTGGCCGACCACCTGACCGCGCACGGCCTGGTACTGGAGATGCTCGCCGGACCGCTCGCCGGGATCTACGATCCGTCCGGGCCGGGCCGGATGCTGTTCGCGTTCTTCGCCGCGATGGCCGAGACCGAACGCGAGGCCATCCGCGAGTCCACCCTGGAGGGCCTGGACGCCGCCGCCCGCAAGGGCAACCACGGCGGCCGGCCCCCGGTCATCACCGACGACATGCTGCAC
The DNA here is from genome assembly GCF_051192615.1 of Streptosporangium sp. G11. NCBI lineage: Bacteria > Bacillati > Actinomycetota > Actinomycetes > Streptosporangiales > Streptosporangiaceae > Streptosporangium > Streptosporangium sp. G11. Next base: position 5,967 of record NZ_JBPJUQ010000172.1, on the reverse strand, counting down.
ACCGTGCTGCGCCGCAAGGCCGCCGGGGAACGCGTCGAAGACATCCGCAAGGACCTGATCATCCCGACCGGGAAACGCAAGGGCGAGAACCCGTCCCCGGCCAGCATCTACCGGGCCCTGGCCGAGCATGACAAGACCCAGGCCTACCCCGAAGCCGTCGAGGCGGCGCACGCCGACTTCGCTCTCCTGCACGGCGAAGACCTCCCCCGACCCCGGCCGGCCCGCATCCGACGCCCGGGCCAGGCGCTCACGGCGGAGCAGGCCGAACTTCGCCACCGCCTGCAGAGCCAGCCTCACCCGAACGCGGAACTCCGATAGCGCACACGATCAGCCCCGGCGCCGCACAGGATGTCACGGCATCCTCGCCATCGATACGAGTCGCTCCCTTAAACGGGGTTAAAACACCAGGTCAGGAGGGATGAACCTCCTCGCGCGGCCCGTCTCTGGCGTATTCCGGCCGCCCCCTTGTAGAGGTGGAGGTAGTCGACGTAGATGTAGAAGAACATGAAGCTGGTCCAAGCTGCCGTGAGCTTGGCCTGCACGGGGATCGGCGGGTTGTCGAGCAGGCTCGGGGTGTTCGTTCGGATGGTCATCGGTTCTTCTTTCGAGAGGAGCGGTCTCCCCGCCGGAGTGGCGGCAGGTTTGGGCGTGAATACGCACGGGTGGTCGAATTCGAGGCTGTGGCTGCCATCCCCGGGCGGCCCTCCACGGAGTCCTCGCCAGCGTGCGCAACCTCGGCGCCGCCCTCATCTCGGTCACGACCGGACGAGGCGCACGCCGGTCGCGAGCAGCCAGACGAGCCAGGCGACGAACCCTAGGAGCCCGACGAAAATCAGCGGCGAGCCGTCGGCGATCGCGAGGTTGCCCAGCCCCGCGGCGAGCAGCAGGCTCCCGCCCACCATGCCCAGCAGGCGCTGCCAAGCCGGAGTCAGCCCGCTCGCGTGCGCGGCGAGGGCCGAGCCGATGCAGGTGGTGCCGAGCATCGGCAGCGCCAGCGCGAACGCCGCCGCGTGAATCTGCCAGACGAGCCCGAACGCGGGCGTCGGCTCGGCGAGCCCGTCGGCGGAGAGCGCGAGCCCGATCTGCAGGACGTTGACAAGCACGAAGATGGCCGACAGCGTCGCGCCAGCGGCCAAGGCGAGGCGCGACCAGTCAGCGCCCGCTCCGCCGCGCCGCTCCACGAGGCCGTGCAGGCCCGTCACGAACACGAGCAGCAGCGGCAGGTACAGGGCTACCAGACCGGACACGATCGCGACCGCGTCGCGGTTGGCCGCGTAGTAGGCCAGCACTTCCTCGATCGGAGCGCCGTAGGGCAGCGCGCCCGTTACCGCAAACAACACGTTCTCTATCACCACCAACACCGCGAACGCGATCGCCGCGGCACCGACGAGCCGGCCTCGAACGAACCAACTGTGGGCTGGCGTGGTGGCGGTGTTCTTCGGTGATCTCATCTCTTACTCCTTCGTTGCGGTCGGATGACCGGCGGGTTGTCGAGCAGGTTCGGGGTTTTCGTTGGGATGGTCATCGGTTCTTACTTTCGAGAGGAGCGGTTCGTCCGCCGGAGTGGCGGCAGGTTTGGGCGTGCACACGCACGGGTTGGGTCGTTCTCGTCGGTGCGGTCGTCAGACGGTGACGACGACCTTCCCTCGGGTGTGGCCGGCCGCGACGTAGCGGAGGGCGTCGGCTGCTTCGTCGAGGGGATACGTGCGGTCGATGGCGGGCGTGACCTGCCCGGTCGTGAGCAGGTCGGCCAGGGTGAGCAGGTCCTGGCGCTTCTCGACCGACGTGAAGGGCTTCAGCCGCTGACGGGTGAACCCGGACAGCACGCGCGCTTTGACGATCCGGCCGAGGGGGCCGAGCCAGCGGCCGCCGCGTCCGCTGTTGGGGATGAGGGTGCCGGTGGGCGTCAGCGCTCGGCGGACAGCCGCCAGGGGCTGGGCTTCCACGTTGTCGAGGATGACGTCGTAGCGCTTCCCGGTGCGGGTGAAGTCGGTCTCGGTGTAGTCGACGACGTGGTCGGCGCCGAGCGACCGGACCAGGTCGACGTTGCGGGTGCTGCACACACCCGTCACCTCGGCGCCGAAGGCCTTGGCGATCTGTACGGCGAAGGAGCCCACGCCGCCCGACGCGCCCGTGATCAGCACCGTCTGGCCCGGTCGAACGTTCGCGATGTCGCGCAATGCCTGCAATGCCGTCATGGCCGACGTGGGCACCGCTGCCGCGTCCACGTCCGACAGGTTGGCAGGCACGGACACGAGGTGGTCCGCCGGGACGCAGGCGTACTCCGCGAGCGTTCCTGTGGTGCTCCAGCCGAACACCTTGTCGCCGGGTCGGAGAGCGGTGACGTCCTTCCCGACCGCTGCCACCACGCCAGCGAGGTCCCTGCCAGGGATGCCGTGGCGCGGCCGGCGGAGCCCGAACACCAGGCGCACCACGTACGGCTCACCGGTCATGACGAAGTAGTCGCCAGGATGTACTGAGGTCGCGCCCACCTGGACGAGCACATCGCCTCGACCGGGCAGCGGTAGCCCGACCTCGGACGACTTGAGCACCGAGGGCGGGCCGTAGCGGTGCTGGACGGCGGCCCGCATCGTCGCCGCCCCGGCCGGACTCGCCCCCGGCACCAGGCCGTCTCCGGTATTCGATCGCTGTTCGATCCCCACAGAAGCCTCCTCCTCCGAACCGCGACACTCGCTGACTCGTACACCGTACGTCGTACGTCGTACGAGTGCGTCTGCTGTACTGTGCTCGTACGCTGTACGATTGTCAATCTGTACGAGCAAGCGAGGAGACCCGTGTCCGGGAGGGAACAAAGGCAGGTCGCGTCCGACGCGGGGCTGAGCAAGCAGCGGGTGGTGGTCGAGGCGGTCCGGCTCGCCGACCGCGAGGGGGTCGACGGGCTGAGCATGCGCCGGCTGGCTCGCGCGCTCGGCGCGGGCGCGATGTCGCTCTACTACTACGTGGCGAGCAAGGACGAGCTGCTGGACGCCATGATCGACGTCGTGTTCGAGGAGATCGAGCTCCCGCCCGAAGAGACCGACTGGCAGTCAGCGATGCGACGTCGGGCGGTATCCGCCCGACAGGTTCTCGCACGCCACCCGTGGGCGAACGGCCTGATGGAGTCGCGGACATCGCCCGGGCCCTCGAACCTCCGCCACCGCGAAGCGGTCACCGCCTGCCTGCGGAGGGCTGGCTTCTCGGCCTTGATGGCGACGCACGCCAACTGGTTGCTCGACAGCTACGTCTACGGTTTCGCCCTGCAGGAAGCCAGCCTGCCGTTCGACACCGCCGATGAGTTCGCGGACATGGCCGAGGACGTCTTCCTGCCCCAGCTCCCTCCTGACGAGTTCCCCTACCTCAACGAGTCCGCCGCGGCGCTCGTCTCTGCCGGCTTCGACCCGGCGAAGGAGTTCATCTTCGGCCTCGACCTCGTCCTAGCCGCCCTCGAGTCCCTGAGGGGGTCAGATCAAGTACGAGAGAAAGGGGCAGCGTCCCCTCCCACTCGGAGAAGTTCCTGATCAGTGGGTACGGCGGCGGGGTGCCAGGACCTCGGTGACCTTGGCGATGGCTTCGGCACCGGGTTTGACGTAGCGCATGGCGGTGCGGGGGTTCTTGTGGCGGGTCTTGCCCATGATGAGCCGCAGCGGCACTTCGGCGTCGCCGAGGTGGGTGGCGGCGCTGTGGCGTAGTTGGTGCAGGTCGAGGCCGGCGTAGGTGTCGAGCAGGACGCGGACGCGGTCGTAGCCGGGGGGCACCACAGCACACCTCCGGCGTTCCAGTCCGGCGGCGGCGGACTCGACTCCACCGCCGACGACTACCACGCCTTTTTCCAGATGCTGCTCAACGGCGGGATTCACGACGGCGAGCGGATCCTGTCCCGGCCCGCGGTCGAGCTGATGACCACCAACCAACTTCCGCCCGAGCAGCTGGCCGCCCGGGAGGCCTTCGGCCGCGACTCCGTCCATCGGGGGTACGGCCTGGGGCAGCACGGCGGCTGGGGGTTCGGCATGGCGGTGCGCACCTACCGCGGCGACTACGCCCCGTCGGCCAGTTCGGCTGGGACGGCGGCAGCGGCACCACCGTCTACGCCGACCCGCACCACCAGCTCGTCGGCATCCTGCTCACCCAGACCGGCATGTCCACCCCGGATTCGGCGCGGGCCATCCACGACTTCTGGACCACGCTCTACCAGGCCATCAACGACTGACAGCCCATGCCAACAAGTTGCCGTCATACGCCGCCAAGCGAGCCGAGACCACCGATGCTCAGCCGAGCGTTCAGGTCGAGGCGGACCTCGCCGTACGGGCGCACGTGCAGCCAGAACAGCGGGGTCAGGCCACGCCGGTCGACCGGGGCCCTGTCATCAACCGCCTGCGCCACCTGTCTGCAGGGAGCGGGGCGCCGAACCCGTCAGGGCATCAGCCCCAGCTCACGCAGCTGTGCGGGCCGCAGCGGCCGCCAGCCGCTGGTGTCGAGCTTGGCCAGCTCCGCCTCGACGTCCACATTGATCACGCCGAAGAAATTGATATTGTCGCTGTGCCCGGGCGAGATGTGCGACAAGATCTCATCGGGCACATCCCGGCCCTGCGAACGCAGCTCCAGCACCGCCCGAGAATAATATTCGGTCGTCCACGCGACCACCGAATTGGTCAGCAGCGTCAGACACCACGCCTGCTCCGTCTGCTGCTCCAGATGCGGCCGAGTGATCGTGCCCTGCTGTGCGTAGTGCAGGTCACGGCGCAGCGCGTGCAGGCTTTCGCCCTTGTTCAGCTGCCGCGAGATCTTCCTCCTGAAGGCCGGGTCCGACAGGTACTTGGCCAGGTGCACGGTCCTTCTGAGCATGCCCCACTCCTTCAGCGCGGCGGCCAGGGTGTTCTGCCGCGAGGCGGCCGACCACTTGCCGACGATCAGCGAAGCGGTGGCCTGGCCGTACTTCAGCGACCCGGCCATCCGCAGCAGGTCCGGCCAGCAGCCGGCCACCAGGTCCTCGTTCCAGCGCGCGCCCAGCAGCGGCCCGGCGTGCGGGTAACGCTTGGTGATCTCGGTCGGGGTCTCGTCACGCACCAGGGTGACTCGGGTCAGATCCCGCAGCCGCGGGGTCAGCGCCTTGCCGACCAGGTCGAACAACGCAAAGTTGATCAACGTGGCGCCGTGAGTATCGGTCGCATGCTCGGCGATCGGCAGGTCGGTCGCGTTGCCCAGGAAGTCGTCCAGGACGAAGTGCGCCTCCCGCGCCGTCGGCACGATGATCTTCGTGCCGTACGTCGACCACTGATCGGAGACATGGGTGTAGGTGGACAGCACCTGACCGCCGTGAATGACCATGTTCCGGCCGGTCACGGTCTTGCCCCGGACAGGGAAGCGCTGGCCGTCGGAGGAGCTCATGGTGCCGCCGCCGAACACCTTGGCCAGCTCCAGGCCGTAGTGGTGGTCGACGATGACCGTGTTGGCCTCGCGCAGCGTCTCCTCCCGCACGTACCACTCCATCGTCCAGGCCAGCACGTCGTAGGACACCCCGCACGCCTCCGACATCCGGGCCAGGCCCAGGTTCGTGGACATCGCGATGAGCACGGCCAAGATGTTGCGCTTGGTCTCCACGGACGTGCTGAGCTTGCGCCCGCCGGCGTGGGTGAAGCAGTCCAGGAAGTGCGTGCGCGCGTCCAGCTCGATCAGCAGCGAGGCGATCGGCGCGAACGGCAGCATCCCGGCCAGCTCGTCTTTGAGCGCCTTGGCCTCAGCGGGCACGTCCTCGGCCGACAGCGGCGGCACCACCAGATGCTCGTCCTCATCCAGCCGGACCATGCCGGTGTCATCCGGCAGCGCTTGGACCAGCGTCTTCTCCAGCTCCTGCAGAGCCTCGTGCAGTTCCTCCTTGCCCTCCTCCAGCGCCTGGGCCGCGTTCGGCGGCTTGCTCACCAGGCGGCAGTACTCGGCGCGCCGGGGCGCCCACTGCTCGGGCGTGTACAG
>NZ_JBPJUQ010000171.1:0-7024 GCF_051192615.1 Streptosporangium sp. G11 | reverse complement strand
TAGAAAGGGCCGTCGTGTCATACCTGCACCCCTACCCCTCACGGGATGGCTTCACGATCACCTCTCAAACACGTTCTTAGAATGACCACCGGAAGGAAGGTGGGGATCTGGAAGGCCCAGGAAGACAACGGCCCGGTGTGATGGTCGACCCCGGCCTGCCGCCGGAGGTCGCGGATCTGCTTCGTGCGAATCCCTCCATGCTCAGACGCATACGAGCCGGTTGGAAGCCGCTGGAGAATCCGCCGAGGAAATCCGCGGTTCTCCCGGCCATCGCCGGTATGTTCGCGGCGGTCGGCTTTCTGGCGGTGCTTTCCTTCCAAGAAGGGGCCGGGCTCGGAATCCTGCTGCTCATCATGCTCGCGTACTTCGTTTTCGCCGCGATCAGGGCGGCGAGGGATTCCGAGGAGAGCGACAGCCCGGAGCAGGAACTGTACGATCTCGCGCACCGCTACCGCGATTCCTATGTTCTCCCCGACGACTTCGACGCCGATGCGAGCCGCCTGCTCGGCCGGTCGCGGCTGGCGGTCGACTCCGTCCTGCGCTCGCGCGTCAACGCCGAGGGGCTGCTCGACGACGTACGGAACGCCGTCATGCTGCCGCCGCAGGAATGGGAGGTCGCACGCCTGCTGGCCAAGCTGTCCTCCCTTCGTGGAGAACACCGCGATCTCATGCGTGGCGGGGTCACCCCGGAGGTGGCGGCCGTGATGAAGCCGCTGGAGCAAGTGCTCGCCAACAGCGAGAACGCTGTCATCGCGAGGGTCGAGGCGCTTGAGCGTTACGCGGCCCATGTCGCCGACGCCGAACGTGCCTACCGGGCCCGTGGCCAGATCGAGGCGCTGGTGGAGCGGTTACCCCGCTATGAGGAATTGCTCGCCGAGTCGGGTGCCGACGCCCTGAGCATGCCCGAGATCGGGCATCTCAGCGGTGAGGCCGACGAACTGGAGCAGGCGTTGCGCGCGAGCATCGGTTCGGCGCACGAGCTGTTCCACCATCTGGACGGTTCGGCGCCGTCCGGGTGAGGGGCATCGGATGATCGCCTGCCGTGCGGGTCGGCGGGCCGGAGGTCAGCCGAACAGGCAGTAGGCGGCCGTCGCGTCGTCGTGGGTTTTCGTCCGGGGTCGGCGGGAGCCGTCGGGGTCGGCGTGCTCCGCCTCGCGGACCCGGCGGATCAGCTCGCCGGGTCCGGACCGTTCGAGGGTGTCGAGGACCTCGCGCCAGGTGGCCAGCTCGAACAGGTCGACGAGCCGGGAGGCTCCGTCGCTGAGCAGGGCGGCCGCCCGTACCCGGTCGGCGGGGAGTGTGCCGGTGAGCGACTGCTCGGCGGTGAGCGGGTCGACGGCGGCGATCCAGAAACCCCCCTCGCGGTTGCGATGGTCCCGCATGGTCTCCAGGTACTCCCGGCGCGCGGTGACGTGCTCGGCGCTTCCGTGGGCGAGGCCGTCCACGGTCGACCGGTGCGCCCTGCCGATCCGATCCACCCGGTCGTCACGGACGACCGTCGGTTCCGCCTGACCGGCCATGTCCAGGATGAGGACGGAGTCCGCCAGGACGAGGAAGCCCAGGTTTCCGGCCGTACGGCGGAGCATGACCACCGTGGCGGAGGGCGATCCGGGATGGGTGAGGTCACAGACGAAGTCGTGGAGGGAGGCGACGGCCTTTATACCGTTCGCGAGTATCTCCGTGAGCGTTCCCGTGTCCTGCGTCATGCCCGCGAGGAGGGTCGAGCCCAGGGACCGGACGTACCAGCCGACGCCGTGAACGCACCCGGTCTCCATCCCCTCCGGGGTGCCCGCGCCGTCGAGGAGGACGAAGGCGTCCGGGGTCGCCCCGAAGAAGTCCTCGTTGCCGGCGTCGTCGTTACCTGCGGTTTCCTCGGTGCCCGTGTTCTTCCTGCCGGGTGCCGCTTCGGTGGCGAAGGTGATGCGCATCGGGTCGGAGCTCCTCGTGCTGGACGGGCTTGCGCCGGACGGGCGCGCACGTTTCCCTCACGAGTTCCCCCGTTGGAACGGCGTACTCCCACGCGTACTCCACGCGCACTCCACGCGGGACACCTCTCACGGCGTACCTCCACGGCCTTCCCGCGGTGGGCTCACGGATCCGGGCCGGGTGCGGCCGGTCCGGAGGCGGGCACACCGCCGAGGGGACGGGCGGGATTCGGGACGCCGGGAGGTGGAGGCGGATCCTCAGTACGAGGGTTCCGAAATGGACTCGGCCCGGTAGACGTCCATCGGTCCCTCTTCGTCCTCGTCCACGCCCACCTTCCTCAGCAGCAAAGTCCGGCTGCCGATTTTCAGGGAACGTTCGCCGTTGATCTCCGTGGACGCGAACACCGTGACCGCGTGACCGTGCATATCGCGCACCTGGTCGTATTCCGGTCCGTCAGGAATGTCTAGCTTGATGCGCCTCGTCTGGAATGTCACTCTCCCAGTGTGAAAGCCATGGCCCTGAAAATCGATCGTGCGCGCGATGATATTTGGCATCATTTTAAGCTGAAAAGGTATGGATGCCGGGTCGCGTTCGGGGCCCGGGTCCTCGCGTCCGGTGGTGGAGCGGGCCGGCCGTGGGCCGTGGCACCCGCATGCCACCCGACCGGGCCTCGCTACGGCAGGGGGTCGATCCCGATGTTCTGGTCGTACTGGACGAGCTCCGCCCCGCGATCGGTGAGGATGGGCCATTTGGTGGCGCGGGCGCACCAGATGACGTGTCCGGCCGTGATGTCGCGAGAGCCGTCGAGAATCTCCGCGATGTCCCCCACCTTCCCGTGGGTGAAGTCGTCGATCCTCACGCCGGGTGTCGTGACGAGCTCGAACAGCTCCACCTGGGTCGAGATCGGGGAGATGGACAGGACGGCCGCGAGGCTGGTGGCCGGGACGCATATCCCGCCGCCACGGAAGAGACACATGGCGGCGACGCTCCGGGAGTATTCGGTCTTCGCCACCGCGATGTCGACCAGTGCGCTCACGTCGAGCACTCGACCGGGAAGCATGGCTCAGCGCCTCCGGAAACGGCGGATGCCGATCTGGCCCCACTCCGCCTCGGAGAGCTGGTCGACCCCGAGGGAGTCGGCCGCCGTGTCGAGGTCTTCACGATGCAGGTTCCAGCGATGCATCAAGGTGATCACGTGGGGTTTGTTGCCGATCTCTCGCTGGACGGCCGCGTGGATCACGTCGGCGACCCGGTTTCCGGTCAGCCGCGCCTTACGAGAAAGCGCCTCATAATCCGCTTTATCCAGCTCTATGGTGATAGCCGTGTCGGAAGCCGGTGTGCCGTTTGCCTTTTGTCCTTCTCCGCGCTGGAGATGTGCCAGCCACAGTGGAACCGAATCCGATTCTTGTCTGGCGCCATCGCGATCATTCGATGATGGTTTTTCCGATCCTGTGCCGTCTCGCCATGCCGGCATGGAGTGGGCCATGCGTTCGACAGTAGCTGTGAATTGTGGATTATGGCAGCACTTCTGCACCAGAGGCCATCACTCCAGGAACCCCGGCGGTTGAGTGGCGGGGGGCGTGGGGTTGGTGGGAATGCCAGGATCCGCGGGGGCGGAGGGAACGGAGGGATTCGCGGGGTCGGCAGGATTCGCAGGATTCGCGGGATCGGCGGGATTCGCGGGATCGATGGGATTCGCCGGATCGGTGGGAACGGTGGGCGCCGTGGGGCTGGGAGTGACCGCGCCGCAGAATCCCATGGCCCGCCGTTGCTCGGCTATCTGGTCGACCGGTGCCTGGTAGGCGAGCCGCTCCTCGGGCGAGGGCTCGTACCGCCACGTACCGCTCTCGAAGGCGAAGTCGAAGTCCGTCGTGTCGTCGAGCCGGGTCGCCTGGACCCTGGTGCTGTCGCCGGTGATCGTGACGGTGGAGATGGTGAGCGGGGAGTTCGCCACGAGCGGCGGGCAGATCTCGAAGAGCCTCACGTACTCCTCCCGTGCGATCAGGCCCTGCGCCTCGGTGGTCCACAGGTCCCAGAAGTCGCCGTACGACCCGCTGCTGTAGGCGTCGAGCGCCGGTTGGACGGCCTGGCGGACCGAGGCCTCCGAGTGCTCGCCGCCGCGCGTCGGGGACGCGCCCGGCGGCGACGAGGGCGGGTTGAACACCATGAAGACGGTGACGACCGCCCCGATGGCCACGCCGAGGGCCGTGATGACTATCACGACCAGACCTCGCCCCGTCTCGCCCCGCGGCGGCTGGCCGTACTGCGGCGGATAGCCCACGTGCGGTCTCCGGGGGGCTGGCAAGAGCGGATGAAAGTGATCATAACGCCCGTAGCTCTCGGCTGACCACGGTCGTCGCGTACTCGGAAGGGGAGCCGACATAATACGCGCGTGATTCAAGCGATCGGTACGGCCGCCGCCGTCTTCGCCGGCACCAACGTGGACGACATCATCATTCTGACGGTGCTCTTCCTGGCGTCCAGGGCGAATGGCGTTCCCCGTCCCTGGCAGATCGTCGTCGGCCAGTACGCGGGCATCGCCGCGCTGGTGGCCGTCTCGGCCGCGGCGGCCCTCGGGCTCGCCGTGGTACCGGACCGCTGGGTGGGACTGCTCGGCCTGGTGCCGTTCGGCATGGGGGTGTGGGGTCTGGTCAAAGCCGGGAGGGCCGGGGGGGACGATGACGGCGAGGCGCCCAGGGTCGCCTCGGGCGTGCTCTCGATCGCGGGGGTGACCGTCGCGAACGGGGCCGACAACATCTCCGTCTACACCCCGCTGTTCCGCACGATCGGGCCGGCGTCCAGCGCCGTCACGGTGGTCGTGTTCACGGTCCTCGTCGCGGTCTGGTGCCTGGCGGCCTCGTGGCTCGGGGCGCACAAGAAGATCATCGCCCTGGTGGAGCGGACGGGCGCGTGGCTGGTGCCCGTGGTGTTCATGGTCATCGGCGCCGTCATCGTGGCGGAGGCCATATTTAGATAAATATGGACATTTAGTCTGAATTTAGGGCATATGCACTGGGGAATTACTTGCCATGCGAGACCATTTGCGCTTCTACCAGCATCGATGGTTCAAGGTGTGGATCGCCCTGATCGTTCTGTCCTTCTCGCTCATCGCCATGATGCAGGCGGCCGGCAACCAGGCGGTCCTGCCCGCGGCCTTCTTCTACGGGGCCGCGGCCGGGCCCTTCGCGCTCCTGCTGGCCATCCACGACCGCATCCACATCGCCACCAGCGTGCCGCCCATGACGCTGATGGGAATGTTCCTGTTCGGCGGGGGTGTGGCACTCCTGCTCGGCGGCTACTTCGACGCCCTCTTCATCTCCGCCAAGAACAGCACCTCGATCCTGCGGGTCGGATGGATCGAGGAGCCCGCGAAACTCGTCCCGCCCCTCGCGGTCGCGCTCACCGGCCGCCACCTCACCAAGGCCGCGGGGGTCGCGCTCGGCCTGTCCTGCGCGACCGGCTTCGCGATCATGGAGTCGATGGCCTACGCCTGGAAGAGCGTCGCCAACCACGACGGCGCCGTGGGTGCGGGCACGGTCCTCCTCCTGCGCGGCCTCAGTACCCCCTTCAGCCACCTCGTCTGGACAGGCCTGGTCTGCGCGGTGGCCTTCGGCGCCTGGCAGGCCCGGGGTCGCGCCGTCCTCACCGTCCCCATCGTCGTCGCCTTCGTCACGGCGGCCATGCTCCACTCGCTCAGCGACGGCCTGCTCATCCTGGACATCCCCCGGCCGGCCAGGCTGCTCTTCCTCGTCGTCGCCGTGGCGAGCTACTGGCTGTTCCACCGGGCCACCCGAGATATGAAACCGGCGCCGATGCCGGAACCGTCCCGCGCCTGACCTTCCGGGCACGCACCCACATCGCGTGGCCCGTGCGGACCTCAGCGCTGCGAGCGCCGGCGATGCGAGGCCGTACGGCCTTTCCGGCCTACTCGTACTGCTCGTCGGGGGGCTCGATCCTTGTGAGGTTCTTGCCGGTCATCTGCGGGTAGATGACCCCGTTGGGCATCTTGCCGAAGGTCTGCGGGATCCAGGTGCCGGTGACCTCGACCCAGGTGTCGGCCGGGGGCGCCTGAAGCCCTCTGACCGCGATCTTCAGCGGGAACGCGTCCGCGGCGCAGCAGGCGATCTGCATGCGCGTGACGTACCACTGCCCCTTCTTCTTGGCCGGTGAGACGAAGCCGGTCAGCCTGACCTCGCGGCCGGTGAGGGATTTCTTGTCGTCGTCCCAGGCCCGGCCGATGAACTCGCCGACCGTCATGTCCACGGGGCCGGTGCCGGCCAGCGGGGCGAAGGAGCCCAGGCTCTGGTCGCGGGGCGGCGGGGTGTCGTCCCGGGAGGCGGCGAACGAGCCCAGCGCGGGCGGCGCGATCAGGAAGATCGCGAACACCGGCAGGCACAGCAGCCACGCGACCCGAGGCCCCCCGTGCGCGTGGCCGTGCCCACCCTCCTGCGGGTGCCCGTCCTCGTGCGAGCGCCCGTCCTTCTGCGACTGCCCGTCCCCGTCCTCGTCCGGCTGTCCGTCCCCGTGCGAATGCCCCTCCCCGTATGAGCGGTCGTGCTCCTCCGCCGGGGTCTTGGCCTCCTTCGGCCGGGACGCCTGGAACAGCCCGATGAGCCCGAGGACCACCAGCACCACCCCGGCGCCGATCAGGAACGGCCGGAAGCCGGGTTTGACGTAGTTGAGGTAAGTCGTGGAGAACGCCGAGATCCGGAGCACGGCGCAGCCCAGCAGGGTCAGGACGAGGTTCTGGGTCACACGGTTCATCGGGGTGCGCCGGTTCCTTCCGTCGTGGGTCCCGGGGCCTGGCGGCCGGCGTACCCGGTGGCACGGAGCGAGGGGGAGGACGGGATGGGGAGCCTCACAGCAGCAGCCGGCCGAACACGACGCTCACCAGGACGGCGAGGGCGAAGGTCAGCGGGACGAACCTGAGGGCGAAGGACTTGCCGAACGTGCCCGCCTGCAGCGCGATCAGCTTCAGGTCGACCATCGGCCCGACCACCAGGAAGGCCAGCTTCGCGGTCGGGGAGAACGCGGTCATCGAGGCGGCCACGAACGCGTCGGCCTCCGAGCAGATCGACAGCAGCACCGCCAGCAGCGC
>NZ_JBPJUQ010000170.1:0-7054 GCF_051192615.1 Streptosporangium sp. G11 | reverse complement strand
CGGGGCGATGGCCTGCTCCCACGGCTTGTCCGCGGGCCCCTCCGCGCTCTGGGTCCGCATGGCCAGCTGGGCGTCGTGGTCGGCCTGGATGAAGAACTTCGACTGCTCACCGGTGTTCGCGCCCTGGGCGGGTGAGGACGAGGCCGCTGAGGACGGCCCCGCCGAGGACTGGGCGGTGGGCTTGTCGCTGGCACAACCGGCGGCGAACAGCGCGGTCGATATCACGACGAGGCCGACGAACGGCCGACGATTCGGCATGGTGCTTCCTTTGTTTTCTGGGGTTGATCAGGTGCTCACGCGGAGCCGGAACGGCAGGCGCAGCGCTCCCGCCGCGACCGCCGCGATGATGATGACGCCCTGCACGGTGTACTCCAGAGCACCTGAGATGCCGTACAGGTTGAGCAGGGTGAACAGCGCCTCCAGGGTCAACGCGCCGGCCATCGCGGCGACGATCGAGCCCCGGCCGCCGCCGAGCGCCACGCCGCCGAGGACGACGGCGGTGATGGCGGAGAACTCCAGTCCCTGGCCGACCTGGGCCGAGACGCCCGCGAAGCCGCCGAGCAGGATGGCCGCGACCGCCGCGGCCAGGCCGGAGATGACGAACGCGAGAATTCGCATGCGGTGCACGCCGATGCCGGACAGGGCGGCGGCGCGTTCGTTGTCGCCGGTGGCCATGAGCCTTTTGCCGAAGTCGGAGCGCATCAGCGCGATCCCGGCGCCGGCGACCACGACCAGGATGAGGACGGACCACGGTATGGGGCCGAGGTTGCCCCGGCCGAAGGCGCGGAAGCCCTCCGACAGCGCGCCGCGGGGAGCGCCGCCCGTCCACAGGAACACCGCGCCCGACAAGATGAGCATCATGCCGAGCGTCGTGATGAAGGAGGGAACGCGCAGGGCCGTGGTGATCACGCCGTTGACCAGACCGACGAGCAGCCCGATGGCGATCAGCAGGAGAAGCACCCACCAGGTGGCGGCTTCCTCCCCGTCGATCAAGCGGGCGGCGACGACGACCTCGACCGTCACCAGCGAGCCGACCGACAGGTCGAACTCACCCGAGACGATGACGAAGTACTGGCCCGCCGCCAGGATCACCAGGGGGGCGGCCCGCTTGACGAAGGCCAGGAACCCGGCGGGCTCCAGGAACAGCGGGTTGGCGGCCGCGATCGCGACCAGCAGTACCGTCAGGACCGCGAGGATCGGGAGCGTCCTTCTCATGCCGTTCGCCCCTTCCTGCCGCGGCGGGCGTAGACGGCGACGGCGACCACGATCACGACGCCCCTGACCACGTCCTTGAAGAAGGAGTTCACCTCAAGCTGGTTGAAGACGCTGTCGAGCACGGCCAGCAGGAGCACGCCGCCGACGGTCCCGGCGATCCCGCCCTTGCCGCCGGCCAGTGCGGTGCCGCCGAGCACGACCGCGGCGATCGACTCCAGGTCGTAGCCGCCGTCGGTGCCGACCGTGGGCGCGCCTGCGCCCAGCCTGCCGGCCAGCAGCAGGCCGGCGACGCCCGCGCACAGTGAACACAGAACGTGGGTGAGCACCACGACCCTGCTGGTACGCACCCCCGACAGCCGGGCCACGTCGGGGTCGCCGCCGACCGCGTAGATGCGGTAGCCCAGGGGGGTCCGGCGCAGCAGGAACCAGGCGGCCACCGCCACGGCGACCCAGAGCAACGCCGAGACGGGCACAGGGCCGAGCCGGTCGTAGCCCAGACGCTGGAACGACTCCGGCACGCTGCCCGCCGGCCCGTCGTAGAGGTGGTCGATGACGCCTTTGAGGATGAGCGCGGTGCCCAGCGTGGCGATGAACGCGTGCACCTGCAGGCGGGTGATGACCAGGCCGTTGACCAGCCCCACGAGAGCGCTGACGCCGAGCACGGCGAGGATGGCCGGTACGATGCCGCCGTCCTGGCCCGCCATGATCTCGGCCGCGACCAGTGACCCGAGGCTGATCAGGTAGGCGACGGACAGGTCCAGCGACCCGACGAGGATCGCCAGGGTCTGCCCCACGGCGACGATGCCCAGGGCGGCCGAACGCTGCTGCACGCCGACGACGGTCTCCATCGTGAGGAAGTCGCCGCCGTCGACGGCGACCAGCCCCCAGCCGATGGCGATCACGGCGATGAGCGCGAGGTAGACGACCCTGGTCGGATTGATCTCCGTGAGGTTGCGCCGCAGACCGCCATGCCCCGGCCCCGCGCCGTTCCGAACGGGCGCGGGCTCGGGCCCGGAGGCCGTCGAGGCGGTGGCCGGGTGCACCGGGGAGGGAATCTGGCCGCTCATGCGGCCTCCTCACTCGCCGCCACGTGCATGATGGCCTCCTCGGACACGCCCGCCGGTAGCTCGCCCGCGATACGGCCGTCTCGCATGACGATGATCCGGTCGCTCATCCCGATGAGCTCGGGCAGCTCCGAAGAGATCATCATGATGGCCATGCCGTTCCTGGCGAACTGCCGCATCAGGTCGTGGATGGCGGCCTTCGCGCCGACGTCCACGCCCCGGGTCGGCTCGTCGAAGAGCAGCACCTTGGGGTTGACCGTCATCCATTTGGCCAGCACGACCTTTTGCTGGTTGCCGCCGGACAGGTACCGCACCTCACGCTCGGGGTCGGGCGGTGACAGCCGTACCGACTCCAGGAGCGTGCGCAGCCCGCTCCGTGAGGCCCGCCCCGTGGGGGTGCGTGCGGCGGAGGTGCGCGCCACCAGCAGCGCGTTGTCTCCCGCCGACTGCCGTAGCGCCAGCCCTTCGGCCTTGCGGTCCTCGGTGACCAGCCCGATCCCGGCGGCCACGGCCTGGCGGACCGTCCGGGGCCTGCGGGGGGTCATCTCACCCGAGACGAACGGTTCCGCCCCGAAGATCGCCTTGGCCAGCTCGGTCCGGCCCGAGCCCTGCAGGCCAGCCACCCCGACGATCTCCCCGGCTCTCAGCTCCAGGTCGATGCCGCTGAGCTTCTCGTTTCCGCCGCCGTGCACGCTCAGGCGTACCTCGCCGATCTCCGCCGGTGTGGCACGGGGCGGGAAGTAGTCGTTGAGCTCCCGGCCGACCATGAGCTTGACCAGCTCGGCCGGTCCGACGTCGGAGGTGGCGACCGTGGTGACGCGGGTGCCGTCCTTGAGCACGGTGACCCGCTGGGACAGGTCGAACACCTCGCGCATGCGGTGGGAGATGTAGAGGATGGCGATGCCGCGCTCTCGCAGGCGGTGGATCAGGGAGTAGAGGAGCTCGACCTCGTGCTCGGCCAGCGAGGCGGTGGGCTCGTCCATCACGATGATGCGGGCGTCGACCGAGAGGGCCTTGACGATCTCGACGACCTGCTGCTGGGCGACGCTCAGGCGGCGAACGGCGTCGCGGGCACCGAAAGAGGTCTCGCCGAGCCCCGACAGCAGCCGTTCGGTCTCCGCCTCCATCTTCGCGCGGTCCACCAGGCCCCGCCGTACCGGCTCGCGCCCGAGGAAGACGTTCTCGGCGACCGAGCGTTCGGGCAGGAGGTTGAACTCCTGATAGATGATCGCCACTCCGGACCGTTGCGCGTCGAGAGGATGGCCGAACGCGACCGGCTTGCCGTCGATCGCGATCGTCCCCGCGTCGGGGACGTGCACCCCGGCGAGGATCTTCATCAGCGTCGACTTCCCCGCGCCGTTCTCACCGACGACGGCGTGCACCTGTCCCGCCTCGACGTCGAGATCGACGCCGGTCAGCACCCGCACACCGAAGAAGCTCTTGCCCACCCCCCGCATCTCCAGGAGCCTCACGCGGGGTGCACCTCCACCCACGAGCGGGTACGCGCCGAGGCGAGCACGGAGTCGCAGATACGGGCGGCCCTCGCGCCGTCGTCGAAGGTCGGCAGTCCCTCAGGACGCTCTCCTCGCACCGCGGCATAGCTGTCGGCCGTGAACGCGTCGAAGCAGTCGTGATAGCCCTGGGCGTGACCCGCGGGCAGGGGGGAGTAGCGGCGGGCCGGGGCCGACAGGGTCTGCGGGTCGCGCACCAGCAGTTCCGATCCCTGCCTACGCCCCAACCAGAGCGTTTCCGGCTGCTCCTGATCGAAGGCGACGCTCGCCTCACTGCCCGAGATCTCCAAGAACAGCCGGTTCTTACGTCCTGGCGAGACCTGGCTGACCGCCATCGTGCCCAGCGCGCCGCCCACCGTCGTGAACTGCACGGTCGCCACGTCCTCGGTGTGCACGCCCGCCCTTTCGGCCCTGTCGGGCACCGCCACCGCCGTCTGCGCCGACACCGCGGCGATCCGGTCGCCCGTGATGAACTCCGCCAGGTCGCACCAGTGCGAGCCGATGTCGGCGAAGGCGCGGCTCGGCCCGCCCAGGGCGGGGTCCACCCGCCAGTTGTCGTCATCCGGGCTGAGCAGCCAGTCCTGCAGATAGCTGCCCTGGATGAGGTTGACCCGGCCGATGTGGCCTTCGGCGACGCGCTGCCTGGCCTCTCTGGCCATCGGGTGGAACCGGTAGACGAACGGCACGGTCGCGGTACGCGAGCTCTGCGCGGCGCGGGCGGCCATCAGCGCGGCGGTGTCGGAGTCGGTCGCAAGCGGCTTCTCGCAGATGACGTGCAGTCCGGCCTCCAGCGCCTTGATCGTGATCGAGGCGTGCAGGTGGTTGGGGGTGCAAACGTGCAGGACGTCGAGTTCGCCGGATTCGATGAGGTCCTCTGGCGAGCGGAAGACGCGCTCGGCCAGTCGGGCGGCATGCGCCCGTTCTGCCCGTTCAGGGGTCGAGCCGGCCACGCCGACGATGCGGGCGCCGGCGAGCCGAGCGGCTCGGGCGTGGACGCTGCCTATGAAACCTGTTCCAACGATCCCCACCCGCAGTTGGGGCATATCCGTCGGTTTGCGGCCTATTTCCTCCATGTTGTGAGATCGTAAGGAGGACTTATGGCGGAGGTCAAGCATAAATATGATTTTGGACGTCAGAAGTATACTTAAGGTCGTTTGAAAAGGTTCGTTCGTCAGTGGAAGGGCTAGTGTGACTGAGGACACGCTCAACAGTGCGAGCATCGGGGCCGGCGCACTGCTGTCCGTCCTGCGGGAGGGACCTGCCCGCACTCGCACGGAACTGGTCGAGCTCACCGGTCTGGCCAGAACCACGGTGTCCCAACGGCTGGACGCCCTGCTCCGGCACCGCTGGGTCGTGGCCGCCGACGCCTCCACCTCCTCGGGCGGGCGCCCGGCGGCCACGTTCGCCTTCAACAGGGCGGCACGTCTCGTGCTCGCCGCCGACCTGGGCGCCACGCACCACCGCGTCGCGATCACTGATCTGGGCACCACCGTGCTGGCCGAACGCACCGCCGATGTCCCGATCGACCGGGGGCCGGAGTCGACCCTGGCGTGGCTCGCGCAGACGTTCACCGAACTGCTCGCCGAGAGCGGGTACGACCTCGCCGACGTGTGCGGGGCGGGCATCGGCCTGCCGGGCCCGGTCGAATACCTGACGGGACGCCCCGTCAACCCGCCCCTCATGCCGGGCTGGGACCGCTTTCCCGTGCCGGAGTGGCTGGGGGAGCGGCTGGGCGTGCCGGTCCTCGTCGACAACGACGTCAACATCATGGCACTCGGCGAGCACTGGGGCGGGCACTGGGGCGGGCACTGGGCCGGATACCCCGAGGCCGACCAGCTCATCTTCGTCAAGATCGGCACGGGCATCGGCTGCGGCATCATCTCCGACGGGCGGCTGCACCGGGGCGCACAGGGCGCGGCCGGCGACATCGGACACATCCGCGTCGCCGCCGCGGACGACGAGGTGGTGTGCCACTGCGGCAACACCGGCTGTCTCGAAGCCTTCGCCGGCGGCGCCGCCCTGGCCGCCCGGATCACCGCGTCAGGCGTGCTCGCGAAGGACAGCCGAGACGTGGTGCGGCTACTGGGCGTGGGCGACCCCGAGGTCGTGCATCTCGTACGCCAGGCCGGCCGCGAGATCGGCGACGTCCTCGCCTCGATCGTCAACTTCTTCAACCCCGGAGCGATCGTGATCGGCGGCGACATCGCCGAGGCCGGCGAGCATCTCCTCGCCGGGGTCCGCGAGGTGATCTACAAGCGCTCCCTTCCGCTGGCCACACGGCACCTGCGCATCCAGGCCAGCAAGCTGGGCGACCGCGCCGGGGTCGTCGGAGCGGCCGTCATGGTGATCGAACACGTCCTCGCTCCTCAGGCGGTGGACACCACGGTCACCGTCTGACGTGGCATCCGACTCGGTACCGAAGAAGCCGCCGTCGTCCGGGAAGGGGCAGCCGCCCTGGCCTGCCCGATGCGGCCATCCGGCCGATTGTGGCCGCGAGGGGCGTCTGCCGTGGTGCTACCGGGCGACCGGCGGTTCGCGGACGCCGTAGGCGCTCATTGTGATCACGCCCTCATATCCCCTCCCGCGCAACGCCTCGGCACAGGTGAGCCCACCCGCCGATGCGCCGACGACTCGGTTCACGGCTCCACCGGGTGGATGGCGGCGGCTGGACAGACCAGCGTCGCCGACGTCGCCGACCGGGCCGGAGTGAGCCGTTCCACCTTCTACGACCACTACCGGGACGTGCATGAACTGGCCGAGGCCGCCCGCACCGCGATGATCGACGACTTGATCGAGTCCCTCCCCGGCCCCGGCCCCGACTCGGCGGACGCGGCCCAGGACGCAACTCAGTCACTGCTGGCCTTTTTCGCCAATCTCGCCGAACACGCAGGCTTTTACCGCAGTCTGCTGGGGCCGCAGGGAAGCGCACGCGTCATCGACCACGTACGCCGCCGCATCACCGCTGCCGCTCACACCGCCGTGCGCCAGGCCGGGACCGGCGATGTCCCGCCGGCGCACACCAACTCGTCGACCCACAGGCTGTGACGGGCGACCAGGTCGGCCGGTTCGGCGCGGTCGGCGAGGACGCGGATCAGGATTTCGGTAGCGGTCATGACGATCTCCGAGTGGTCGGAGTCGGCCACCAGCCGATCTGGCCGCCCACGACCGGTTCCCAGTGGCCACTGGCACCTAGGGCCTGTATGGACTTCGGATCTTCAGGTGGGTTGAAGGCTTCGGATCCACAAGATGGCTCCGCGTAGATGA
>NZ_JBPJUQ010000169.1:0-7160 GCF_051192615.1 Streptosporangium sp. G11 | reverse complement strand
TCGGGCGCGGACCGCGACTGCCGTGCCCGTCATGCTGCTGGGTTTTAGCGTGCAGCCCGCTCCAGGCGTGCACGGTCGCGGTGCCGTACTGCGTATCTGTCGTGGTGAGGACGGCCGTCGGGGTCGGCCACGGGCGCCCACCTCGGCGGGCGGCGGGTCGGCGTAGAAGCAGCGGTCGGAGCGGGTCCGCACCAGCAGTTGCGTCGGCGTGTCCTTTAGGGCAAGGGCCAGCTGGACCGGGTCGTAGCCGCCGTCGAAGACGAACAGCGGGAGCCGCCCGCTGGGGTCGGGCAGGTGCGGCAGCAGGTGGAGGATCTGGGTGGCCGCGGCAGCGTTGATGTTCGTGCCCGGCAGTAGGCGCACCACGTCCAGCGGAGTAGTCCAGGAGTTGGTCGTCAGCTCCAGGGCGGCCAGCCAGGAGAATGCCCACCCGGCGATGATCGGTTTGCCCGCCGAGTGCCGGGTGGGGTGGTAGTAGAACCCGCGGCCGGGTGAGCATTCGGCATCGCTGCGCGTCCAGCAGTTGACGTCGATGGCGAACACCGCAGGCCGCTGATCCAACTGTTTGACCAGCAGATCTCGCAGGGCGCCGGTGTTGATTGCTCCCTTGGCCAGTGCGGCATACACGCTGCCGTGTCCGCGTCGGTGCCCGGGATCCAGCGACAGGTGCGGCAACGAGGCCACCGGCCCGGCGGCCAGCACGGCATCGGCGAGCTCGAACAGCGCATCCGAGCGACGGGTGAAGCAGCCCATCAGCTCCTGCCGGAACACCGCCAGGCAGGCCACCCCTTGGCGAGGCGGGTTCGGTAAGAGCACACTCGAAACGACGGCCACCACACACCTCCGGGCACTTGGTCGTACTCGGAGCATCGCGCGGTGGCCGTTCCACGTCGAGAACCACCCGTCACCGGGTTAAAAGCGAAGGAGCGCCTGACAGAATAAGTTCCACTGTGCTTTGTCTCTCGCTGTCGCGATGGTGAGAGGGATGACGAGTGGCGCGACTGAAGCCGTGGAAGGTCAGTGACAAGTTGTGGGCGGTCATCGAGCCGCTACTGCCGAAACACCAGCGCCGAACCCGCTATGCCGATTCCGCAGCTCAGGACGCACCGGTCGGTCTCAGCGTTCAATCCTGCGGAAATACTCCCCCGACCCCGGATCAGTCCCGACAGCAGCGCCTGCCGACGTTTAAACCACTGGTCACGCACTGCCCCCCTTTTGCTCAATTATGAGCTGCTTCGCCCCTTAACCGCTTGCGCAAAAGATGACCGTACATAAGGTTCGACGTGGGCCTTTGCGGCGCGGAGGCAAACGATCATGCGAGTAAAACCCACCTTGGGAGGCAAGCCGGGTGACACCCTTTCCACGCCCGCGCTCGCTTCAGGCGCGCTTCACGATTGCAGCAGCAGCCCTGTCTCTACTCGCTCTTACGACAATCGGGGCCGGCCTCGACCTCCTGATCCGAAACCGGATCCAGGCCGACATCTTCAGCGACACTCAGCGAGTCGCCACCGAGTGGATCGGGACGATGCGACCCGGCATCACACCGTCCACGACGGCCCCGACGACTCGCGTCAACCTCCTCCAACTCGTGGACTCCAACGGGCGGGTAGTGGCAGCCAGCAGGACGGCGTCGGGTAGGCCACCTCTGAGCACGGTTTGGCCCCCGGACGACGACCGGATCGAACATCGGACCGCGTGCTCCCCACACAGCGGGTGCGTCATGCTCACCGCCAGCCGGGTCTCTCCCCAGGAGGCCCATCTGCTCTGGCACGGCGAGTCCCACGTCGTCTACGCCGGCCTGGCCCAGCCGCCCCTCCTCGCCACGCACCGCCTGGAGATCCTCACCGCCGCGGGGACACTGCTGGGTGTCGTCATCGCGACCTGGCTGACCTGGTGGGTGGCAGGCCGGACCTTGCGCCCAGTAGCCGCGATCCGATCGAGAATATCCGAAATCACGGTAAGCGACCTGAGTCTGCGCGTGCCCCAGCCGCCCGGGCGCGATGAGATCGCGCTGCTCGCCGGTACCGCCAACCAAACCCTGTCCCGGCTGGAAGAGGCGGTGGAGCAGCAACGCAGCTTCGCCTCCACCACCTCTCACGAGCTCCGGACCCCGCTCACCGGCCTGCGCACCCGCCTGGAAGAGGCGATGCTCTATCGCGACGACATCGACCCGTACGACAGCATCCAGGCCGCGTTATCGCTTACCGACCGGCTCGAAGCGATCATCAACGACCTGCTGGTGCTGGCCCGCCTCCGCGCCGGCCACGCGGTGCACGAGCCGGTCGACCTCGGCGCACTGGTCACCGAGGAAGCGGTGACCCGGGTAAGCGGCGTGACGGTGCACGCCCACGTCGATCGTGACCTGAAAGTCCGTGGCAGCCGGATCCAGTTGATCCGAGTCCTGAACAACCTCCTGGCCAACGCGCAGCGGCACGCCAACACCACAGTCGAGGTCACCGCGGAGCGTGCGAACGGCCAGGCCGTCGTGACCGTGACCGACGACGGGCCCGGCATCGCGCCGCAGGACCGTGAACGCGTCTTCGAACGCTTCATCCGCCTGGACGACGGACGCCGTCGAGACCCGGGCGGCAGCGGCCTCGGGCTCGCCATCGCCCGCGACATCGCCCACGCCCATCACGCAACGCTGCGGATCGAAGACTCGCCACGAGGCGCCCGATTCGTCCTACGGCTGCCGCTACTAGGTACAGATCGGATGCCTGTCCGCCCGTAAAAATATGATCCATGGCTGCCGAGTGAGCCGGGACAGTGCGCTTGTTCGATGGGCGCGCTCTTCCCCGATCTCACTTCACAGGCCGCCGCACCATCTGACTGATGTACCCCGAGTTCGGTGGAGTCGGCTTGGTCGACTCTCATGCCAGCTGGGTGTTCGGGTAAAGCATCTCGTACTCGATGGGGGTGAGCATCCCCAGGGCACTGTGTCGTCGCTGCCGGTTGTGGAAGATCTTCAGGTACTCGAAGATCGCATTCGCCAGTTCGATACGGGTCTTCCACCACTTGCGGTTGAGTAACTCGGTCTGCATCCGACCCCAGAACGACTCGATGACTACATTGTCGAAGCAGTCATCGATCGACCCCATCGATGGAACCAGACCGGAATCGTGGGCACGGCGGGTGAAGGCCCAAGAGGTGAACTGCTCGGACTACGCGGCCCGGTTCGATGATCTGTGGTGCTCGGGGCTTGATCGACAACGGAACGGCCAGTGGCGTCAGCGAGCCGTCGCGGGCGGAGTTACCGCCATCCACCGTTCCGATGTCGGAGTCGCCGTGGGATCACGAGAAGATCAACGCCCGGCGTTTTGAGCTGCTGCGGACCGATCCGGTGACCGCGCCGCACGCGGGCGGGGTGCTGGTGGTCGATGACACCGGTGACCGCAAGGACGGCACCGCCACCGCGCACACCGCCCATCAGTATCTGGGCTCGGTCGTGGACTTCCCCTTCTAGCGTGGAGATCTGACCTAAGGAGAAGGTTGGGTCGTGGGAGAGACCAGACGCAGGTTCGATCCGGAGTTCCGGGCGGGCGCGGTGCGCATCGTGCGGGAGACGAGAAAGCCGATCGCGCAGGTCGCTAAGGATCTGGGCATCAATGCGGGCACGCTGGCCAACTGGGTGCAGATGGACCGGCTGGCCCGCGAGCAGGACACCAACGGTGGCGAGCTGGCCGAGTCCGAGCGGGAGGAATTCGCTCGGCTGGGCCGACTTCCAGGTCCGCTCCGATGCCGCGATCCGCCGCCACTGGGCCCTGGTGATGTGCGCGTTCACCTTCTGCCAGCATGCCCGGCCCGCCGATCCGGCCCCGCCACCGCGGGTCCCGCCCACCCCGGCCGACGCCGACAGCGAAGAGAGGAGAGTCCATAGCCACGACGCCATCCGCAGCACTGTGCTGGCCTCGGACCGTCCCCACGTCCGCGGCCGGCTACGGCGTCATCGTGTACGGCCGCGCCGGCGAACCACAAGGTCGACCTCGACGCCACGGAGGTGCTCCGCGCCGAACTGCGCGCCGCCCACCGATCCACCGCCTTCTTCGACCGGGGCCTCGGCTACCGCACTCTTTCCGGCGGTCATCCCCACGCCGACGTCGACCACCTCTGAAGAGCGGGCGAGGAGGCATTCGCATGCGAACGCCCCTACCCGGCTCTCCAGCCGTTGACCCGTGCCTGCTGTTCGCTGTTCACACCGGTGTGCGGCAACGGGTGACCCACCGCCGCACACCCGACCTTCAGCGGTCCGTTGTCATGGCGTCTTCGGTGTGACTGTGGAGCTCGCCTTCATGCGCTGTAGCAGACGGTGTTACTCCCATAGGTGGTGACGCCGTTGGGGCCGGACACGCTGACGGTCGTGGTGACGCAGTAAATGGTCTCTGTGTAGATGAAGTTGGATATTCCTCCGCCGCCCGTGAACGGCGATCCCACGACAACGACGCCGTTGGGGTAGGTCGCGCCGCCGGCACCGCCGCCGGGCGTGGGCACGCCCTTTGGTACGTCCTTGGGGTCGCACACCGCGCCCTGTTGCATCAACTTGATGTTCCTCGTGGCCCGGGCACCGACCTGCGTTGCCCAGGTCGAGTTCTTCATCTCCAACCCGGCACGGTAGAAGTCGCCGACGTTCACGGCGCCGATCATGCGCTTGAACTCCCTGAACTTGGCCGGGCCCATGTTGTACATCATGTCGATCAGCACGAGCTGCCGCGCCGATGTCAGACGGTCGAAGTTGTAGATCACTGTCTTGAGGTTCGCGATGGCGGCGTAGAAGTCGCCCTCGAACAAGGTGATGATCTGGAGGGGCGTCAGGTTCTGGGTTCCGGCCCGCACCGCGGCGTAGTTGGCGCCGACACTCTCAAGGCGGGCCTGCGCGCCGGCGCGGTCGAGGTTGAAGCCGATGCCCACCGTGGGGTGGCCCTTGCTGTCTGGGTACACGTGCGGATCGCCGGCGAGCCCATGGAGGCTCTCGTTGTTGGCGACATACGTCTTCATTTCCAGGGGCGTGAGCTGCGGGCCCTGCTCGGCAGGGTCGGGGGCCTCTGGGTCGTAGCCCCCGCCACCGGGACTGCCGCCACTGCCGGGGACGGTGGAGCAGGGGTCGGTGGCGAAGGCGGGGGTGGAGGTGAGCGTGACGGCGGCGAAGGAGGACAGGAGGAACGACACCGTGAAGATTGCGGTGCCGTACAGCTTGCGCCGCGGGGATGTGCGAGTGGTCATGAACCTTTTCCTCATGTGGAGGTGGGATGACCAGCTCATGATCACTTCATAGGCGGTGTCGTGATAATCCCATAAATCTGGGATATTCCGTGCCCCCTGTTAGGCTGCCGCGGTGACATCCCGCAGGGGGGCGGAGCACCGGGCGATCTCCGATCTCAAAGACCTGACCGGCGCCGGGCTCACAGCTCCAGAGGTGTTCAGACAGGCCGATCCGATATTGCGGAACGTGCTCGGATTCGACGCGGTGTGCTGGCACGCGACCGACCCGGCAACCGGCCTCGTCACGTCGGTACTGACCGACGACCTGAAGTTGGACGACTTCCGTCAAGCCGTCCAACTGGAGATCTGGGGTGACGACGTCGCGAGGTTCCCCGAGATCCGGCTCAGCGGTCGTGGCGCCGACACGCTCAGCCGCGCCACGGGCGGCGTTCTCCAGCGCAGTCTCCGCTACCGGGAACAGATCGCCCCCGCCGGCTTCGGAGACGAGCTACGCGCCGTCTTCGACGCCGCGGGCGGGATGTGGGGCTGCGCGGCGTTCATGAGGGCGCCCGACCGCGGCCCGTACCGGCCGGAGGAGCTGGCCCTGGCCCGGCGCGCCGCCCGCCACGTCGGAGTCGCGCTGCAGCGCAGCCAGCTTCGTGAGGTGCTCCCCGTACAGACGCCTCTCCCGCCCGCCGTGGTGCTACTCGGGCCCGACAACCACCTGCTGGACGCCGACGAGCAGGCGGAGCAGTTGCTCGGCGAGTTCGCCGACGACTCCACCGCCATCTTCACCGCGCCGACGCCGTTCGTCATGGCGGCCGAGCAGGCCAGGGCCACGGTGGCCGCCGCCCGGACCCCCGCTCCACTGCGGGTGCGCGCACGCGGCGGCAGATGGTTCGTGCTGCACGCCTCGCTGCTGAGAGGAGCAGCGGAAGGATCCGCAGCGGTGGTGATCACCCCGGCGTCCCCTCCCGAGATCATGCCCGTCGTGTTCGCCTCCTACGGACTCACCCACCGCGAACGCGAGGTCGCCCTACGGGTCGTTCAGGGCCACGGCACCCATGACATCGCCCGGGCGCTGTGCATGACGCCGCTGACCGTGCAGGACCACCTCAAATCCATCTTCACCAAGGCCGGCACCCGCAGCCGCCGCGAGTTCGTCGCCCAGCTCCTCGTGGCGCACCCCCCGGAAGTGTGGACCTGAAGCCCGCAGCTGGAAGGAGGGGCCAGGCGGCACCGTGTGCCCGGTGGTGGCAATGGCCACCGGGCACCTCATCGACGGCGCGGTGATGGCATTTCTCCGTGACGTTGTCGCGCTGGCGCCCGGCTCGCCGTACAAGGTGAAGACGGCGACCGGTGACGAGCTGGGCAGGCAGGTGTGGTCAAGCTTGCCCCGTCAGCTCCTGCTCACGGTGAAGGTGTTCGACGACGGCCTGGCCGTCCTCGCGCGGCATCTGAGACGGTTCTGAGATGCTCAGGACCTGCGCGAACGCTCTACTTTGCCCTCGGTGACGCCGACCCGAACGGGAAGCCACCTCGCGGCGCCGAGCCGGTCGACGCGGCCCACCGAAAGATCCAGCAGCGCCAGCCGTTCGCGCCGGCCTCTGCGGAGGTTGGTCTGACAACGCATCCAAAAGCTATCGACACTCGAATAACGGGAACATAGATCTCATCGCGACTTTTCCGACGGGGAAGACATGCATGGTGTCCTTCAGGCAATGATCGTAGGGGTACTCCTCACGCTCATCCTGATCACGGCGATGGTGGCCCACCACTAGGGGGCACAGTAGCAATGAAGAAATTTTCAACGAAGTAGCGTCTGACCTGTGATAACGGCGGAGTTGACCTCCGGTGGCGGACTGATGATCACTGCCGCTGCGTTCATTCCGGTTTTGTCCGGTACGGCGCGTGGAGTGGTGCGTTGTCAGAGAAGATGTTCTCCGAGGAGCAGTTGGAGCAGC
>NZ_JBPJUQ010000168.1:0-7360 GCF_051192615.1 Streptosporangium sp. G11 | reverse complement strand
GCAGGCCCGCGGGGGTGGTGCCACCGCCGATGGCGGGTTCGGTGCCGTCGGTGTAGGTGGCACTGGTCGAGCGGCCGTCCGGAAAGTCCAGGGTGGCCGGGGTGGTTTGCCTGAGTGTCTCGCCGAACTCGTTGTACGTCGTCGTGGTGGCGTAGGTGTCGTCGCTCGCCGAGGACGAACGGGCATCGCGCGTCACGGTGCGCTGGTCGTTGCGGGGGTCGAACGGGTCGTCCTCGTTGACGTAGTAGGAGAAGTAGGCGGTGTCGCAGTTGTTCGCGGTGCGGCAGGTGCTCTGGCCGGTCAGGTTGCCACGCTCGTTGTGGAACAACTCGACGACGTTATCGTTGCGGTCGGTGACCTTCGCGAGATTGCCGCCGTTGTCGTACGCGTATTTGCTGATCTTGCCGAGCTGGTCGGTTTCGGACACGGTCCGGTAGTTGCGCTGGGCGTCGTTGACGTAGGTCAGGGTGCCGTTCTGGGGGTCGGTGACCACAGCGGAGGCGTTCACGCTGTCGGTTTCGTGGTCTTCCGCATACGTCAGCGCGCCCAGTTTCCAGACCCCGTCGTGGTTGTCGGTGTGGGTGAGCAGCCGTCCGCCGTCGGGGCTGAAGGTGTTGGTCGCCCAGGTTCGGCCAGAGGGCAGGGTCGCCGTCGTCATCTGGGGTTGTGCCAGCCGGGCGGCGTAGTGGGTCTGCACCTCCGCTAGGCCGAGGGGCTTGGCGTAGACGGCGACCTCGTCGATCTCCCCAGTGAAAGGGAAGGCGGCGGCGCTGGTGCCGGTGACGGTGGCGGGCCAGGCCGAGGAGGCGTGGCCGTACCCGACGCGGGCCTCGCCCTGGTCCAGGTGGGTGATGTCGCCGTTGAGCGTGCCGACGACCTGCCCGTCCAGGAACAGGGTCTGGGTGTTTTCGGCCCCGGTGAGCACCACGTGGTGCCAGGCGCCGTTGTTCACCGCGGTGGCCGAGGTGATCGGGGCGGTGGTGGCGGTGCGGAACTGGCCGCGCAGCTTGCCGTCGGTGCCGACGTAGACGGCCGGGGTGAAGTTGCTCTGTGTGGAGTTCTGGTAGCCGATGATGGTGCCCGAGCCTGTGGTCTTGAACCAGGCCTCGACCGACAGCAGTTCACCGCGTCCGTTGATCGCGCCGGAGGGCAGCTTCACGTAGGTGGAGGTGGCGGTGCCGGCGAAACGCATCGCGCCGTCGCCGGTCCCGGCCAGCGCGCCGGGGCTGGTCTTGGTGACGTTGTAGGAGGTGCCGGCGAGGGTGGCGTCCTCGTCGTCGATGTTCCAGTCAGCTGAGCCGGCGACCTTGTCGCCGAGCTTGGTGATCGTGTCGTTCAGGCGCCAGTATCCGGTGGGGGCGGCGTTGGCGATCACACTGCGGTAGCGAGAAGCGGCCGTGTAGGCGTAGACGGTGCAGGCAGTGCCCGCACCCGGCCCGCACACCTTCGTCAGGGCGTCACCGGTATAGGCATAGGTCCAGGTCAGCGGGGCGCCATTGACCGCGTCGGTGGAGACCGTCGTCACGTGGCCGCCGGTCCAGGTGAAGGTCAGCGACCGCCCGCCGGGCGCGGTGACCTTGGACAGTTTCCCGTCCGTTCCGTACGTCAGGTTCTGGGTGCGGTTTCGGCGGTCACTGACCTTGGTCAGCCGTCCGGCGGTATCGAACCAGTAGGAGGTGGAGGACTTGTCCATCAGCCGCCAGCCGCCACCGGCGACATCGGCCATGGTGGCGTACATGCCCGGTGGTGGAGCGTAGGTGCCGTCGCCCTTGGCCGCGAAGCGCACTTGGCGCCCGTCGGGGTAGGTGACCAGCAGCGTGGCGGTCTGTGGCTCGGGCAGTACCCGCATGTCCCAGCGGGTGCTCCAGCCCGCACCGAACGCCCCATCCACCCGGGGGTCAAGGCTGTTGTAGGTGCGGTTCACCGACAGCGGCAGCCCGGCCGCGGTGACGGCGGCATCGGTGACCGACTGGGTGTAGTTGCCGCTCACATGGTCGAAGCCGCGCCCGTTGGTGCCGGAGGCCAGCAGCGAGTTGATGGTGCCCTGCTCGGGTGAGGTGGTGAAGGTCCGCCAGGGCGAGGTGACAGTCATGGAACCACCGGAGGCCTCCACGTACCACGAGTAGGTCTCCCCCCACTTCAACTTCCCCGCCGGCACCTGCCAGCTCCACGACTGATCCCAGCCCCCCGACGCCTCACACCAGTCCCAGTTTCCCGGGGTGCCCTTACACAGCTGGAACCAATACGACACCGCCAGGGTGGGATCGCCCGGCTTGGCGTAAGCCGACAGGGTCGGTTTCAGGGAGCCGACCTGGGTGTTGTCCTCCGGCGAGGCCCACTGCCACAGCAGCACTTCCGTCTTCAGGGTCTGCCAGGCCGACCACGGGCCGGTCGGTGAACCGGTCGCCGCGGCCCAGCCCTGGACGCGCCACTGCACCGTCCAGCCATCCGACAACTCGCCTGAGGGCACGCCTATCCTGACCTGCGAGCCCGAGGCGGCGGACGCTCCTGTTCCTCCTGACCAGATCAGCCCGGTTCCCTGTTCCGGCACGGTCGGGGCATGGCGCACCTCCACATTCACGCCCACGGTCCGCCCCTCGGGGTCGGTGACCTTCGCCGACAGGCTCGGTGTCAGCGACCACGTCGTCGATCCCTCCGACGACGTCGTGGACGGGGTCACCGACAGGTTCGACACCGACGGCCTGGAGATACTGACCTGCAGGGTCTGCCAGTCCGACCAGGCGCCGGTCGGCGAGCCGGTCGCCGCGGCCCAGCCCTGGATGCGCCACTGCACCGTCCAGCCGTCCGACAGCTTCCCTGACGGCACGTCTATCCTGACCTGCGAACCTGAGGCGTTACCGGCGCCCGTTCCCGCCGACCAGATCATTCCGGTGCCTTGAGCCGGCAGGGCCGGGTCGTGGCGGATCTCCACGTTGATGCCCACGGTCCGGCCGCTGGGGTCCGTCACCTGTGCCGACAGGCTCGGCGTCAGCGACGACGTCACCGACCCACCCGGCACCGACACGGACGGGGTCACCGACAGGTTCGACACCGACGGCTTGGCGATGTTCACCTGCAGCGACTGCCAGGCCGACCACGGCCCCTCTCCATCACTCGCCGCGGCCCGTCCCTGGATGCGCCACTGCACCGTCCAGCCGTCCGACAGCTTCCCTGACGGCACGTCTATCCTGACCTGCGAACCTGAGGCGTTACCGGCGCCCGTTCCCGCCGACCAGATCATTCCGGTGCCTTGAGCCGGCAGGGCCGGGTCGTGGCGGATCTCCACGTTGATGCCCACGGTCCGGCCGCTGGGGTCCGTCACCTGTGCCGACAGGCTCGGCGTCAGCGACGACGTCACCGACCCACCCGGCACCGACACGGACGGGGTCACCGACAGGTTCGACACCGACGGCCCGGCCGCCAAGGCCGTCACCTGCGATGACTTCTCCGCAGAGGAGTCTCGCGCGTCTTTCGCAGCCGTACTTTCCGTACCGGAACGCTTGGGAAGAGGCGGAGGCGACTTCAGGCCGCCCTTGGCGGGCTCGTTCGTGAACCTATGGCGCTTCTCCAAAGGAACCGCGTCCTTGGGCGGCTTCGGAGCGCGTTTGGCCATCTCAAGGTCGGCTCGTGTCGCCTCAGCGGGAACCAAGGACGGTAAGCCAGTCGCGGAACCGGTCAATTGCTCAGGGGTGACCGGTTCGCCATCAACCAGCACGACCGGCCGCACCGCAGCCGAAGCCGGAAGTGCCTGAAACAACAGCAGGCCCGGCATCAGTGCGGCGATAACCGCCACCACCTGCCAGGCTCTACGGCCGATCGAACGCGGTCGCGACAGACTACGGCGCATACGCCGTCACCCTCCGAACAAGTCAGCGCGAGAGCCAACCGCTCCCGCGTTACCCCAGCCCGCCACCAGGCCCACAGCGGGGCCGGGGTCGACGGTTCGGAGCGCGCAATAAGCAAACGACTAGAAATTACCTATAGATCACTTAAATGCGCAAGATCTCCATAAGGAGCAAATAAAGGACGTGATGTCATGTTTCATCTGAAAATATACTGAACGCGCATATGTCTGACACCTGTGGGTAACCGAATCGGAAAGTCTAAAACTGACGCAGAGGTAGCGTGCAGTGACCTTCCGCTCAAACCGTGAGGTCTCCGGCCTGTCCGGGCGAAGGTTCCCTCGGATAGCGTCCGACCGTGCCCGTTTCGCGCGGATCGCGGCATGTCCGAATGTGGACGCAGGAGAGGATTCTCCGGTGACCTGCCACTCCCCGAATAAGCGGGGTTATCCGGGAAGTATGAGTACGGTCTCCCCGGATAACCTCCGGACAGGGGTAGGGCCAACGCCGAAAAACTCCCCCACTGACGGCTTGATCTCGCAGGCGCGAGGAGCACCTTGGGGAGACGTGTACTGCCGGCAGGCGTAGAGCCTTCCCAAACGCGGGCGCGGGGAGCACATCGTGCTGGCCACTCGACCCTGCCGAGGTCGGGACCATCCCCGCGCGGGATGGTCACGCGTGCGGCCAGGTCCTCACAGGAGGCCACGTCCTCGCGGGAGAGCACCACCGCCGGATGCTCATCGCGGCGACGGCGATCCATAACCTCCTCCCCCGTCGTCAGAGGCACAACGGCTGACCGATATGTTCAATCGCTTGACATGTTCACCCACTGAACAGATTCTCGGGATATGAACGCGAACGAGAACCCTCCCCCCTCGCGAAGTCCACGCGAGGCGGCCCTGCGAGCGCTGGCCCGGTGGGCTGGTCAGCAGTCGGAGATCCGGCCTCGGCTGATCGAGGCGGCCTGGCGCGCCGGGGAACACAACATCCGCGCGATCGCCCGCGCCGCCTCCGTCAGCCGCGGCACGGTCTACGCCGACCTGAGCGCCCAGGGCATCGACTACACCGACCGCTCGACACCCGCCGCGCACGAGGAGACCGTCACCACCTACTCCACCGGCTCCCACCTGCTGCAGGTCGTCCTGACCAGCTACGGCGTCCTGCACCGTGACCCTCCCGAGGAAGCCGGGTGGGCGGTGAATCTCACCACCGCGTTGCGCAATTCGCCTGATGACCCCGAGGTGCGCGAGCGGATGGTGCGGCTCACCGGCCTGGACGCCGAGGTCCGCGCCTACGTGCTGGAGACCCCCGGCGCCCTGGAGATCGTCGGCCGCACCGCCGACCAGCTGCGCACCCTGGTCGAGGGTTGGGGCAATCCCACCCACCAGATCGTCCGCGGCTTCTTCTACTGCCGGGGCGGCAGGCACTGTTCGGTCGCCATCGCCGAGGAGGTCGCCGTCTGGCTTCGGGCGGCCGGCTACGGCGTCGAGGTCGACCACCTCGACATCGCCAAACCCGTCGTCGCGTAACCCCATCCGCAGGACGAGAGAGGTCTGATCATGACTGCCGAGTGCATCTTCTGTGAGATCGCTGGAGGTCGAGCCTCAGCACGCGTCATCGCCGAATGGGATGACGCGATCGCCTTCGCCCCCCGCTCCGGTGGCGTCACCGCCGGGCACGTCATCGTTGTCCCCCGCCGTCACGTCGCCGACGTCGGCGTCGACCCCACCGTCACCGGCGCCGTGATGGCGCGGGCTGCCGAACTCGCCGCTCGAATGGATGCCGTGAATGTGATCACGTCCAAAGGTGTGTCGGCGACGCAGACCGTGTTCCATTTGCATGTTCACGTCGTCCCCCGCCGTCCGGGCGACGGGCTTCCGCTCCCCTGGACTCCGCAGCACGAAGCAGCGGCACGTACGGCCGCAGCCGAGGCCGACATGGCCGCGCCGCACTGGACCCTTGGAGAGGTCCCGGCCAACATCCGGCTCGTGTGCGCGCGGGAACCTCTTCCCGCGGGCCCATCGGTGTTCTTGGCCGGCCCCACTCCGGACCAGGCCGTCCCGGTCCCGTCCTGGCGACCCGACGCGATCAACGAGTTGTCCGCGCAGTGGGATGGAGACCGGCCGCTCACCGTCCTGTGCCCCGAGTCCCGGGGGCGCCGGCGCGCTGAGCGCTACGAGCACCAGGTCGACTGGGAGTCGGCGGCCCGGGACGCGGCCGGCGCGATCCTGTTCTGGATCCCGAGGGACATGAAGACCCTCCCGGGCATGACCACGAACGTCGAATGGGGCCTGGACGTCCGCACCGGCCGAGCCGTGCTCGGGTGCCCGCCGGACTGCCCGAACCCCGAGCGCAACCGGTACCTGATCCACCTGGCCCACCGCTACGCCGTGCCGGTCTGCGCCACCCTCCCCGACACCGCCACGGCGGCCCTCATGATCACAAAGGAGAAGATAGCTGAGGCCGAGGCCAAGCTGCGCACGGGCTCGACGGAGAAGGGCCGGACATGACCTACAGCGCCGCCCAGATCCACAACGACACCGCCATGCCCGGCGACAGCTTGCCAAGCGGCAAGGAAAGCGTGTCAAAAGCCCCGCCCCTAAGTTTTTTCTTGATCCTCAGGAGCACGTCGGACCGTAGCGAGGTTGTTCATCGACTACAGGACGTTGAGGTGGTCTTCGCCCAGCAGTCGCCCCCCAACGCCCGCTTACCTAAGTCACGAGCCTCCCACAACTGCCTTTGTATGTATTTCACCGCGCTCAGGGAGACTGTCCGGCCCCTCCGGCCCAAGCTGCCGAGGTGCGTTTCCGCGCGGTTCAGGTTCTGCTGAATCGGGTGCGGTAGAGCTCGGCGTAGATGTGGTCTTCGGCGAGTAGTTCCTCGTGCCCGCCGGATTCGACGACGCGGCCGTCCTGGATGGCGAGGATCCGGACGGCGTCGCGGATGGTGGCCAGGCGGTGGGCGATGACCAGCGCGGTGCGGCCGGCCAGAACCGTCTTCAGCGCCTGCTGTACCCCCGCCTCGGATCCGGTGTCGAGATGGGCGGTGGCTTCGTCGAGCACGACCACACTGGGTGCCCTGAGCAGTAGTCGGCAAGGGCGAGGCGTTGCTTCTCCCCGCCGGACAACCGGTGGCCTCGGTCGCCGACGACGGTGTCCAGGCCGTCGGACAGTGATCGAACGAGGCCGCCGGGCAGCGGAAGCGCACCTCGGCGAGCTCGGCGTGCCCGTCAGCCGACCCCGCACACCGGGCACGCATAGACGTCTGTCAATATAGACAGCGCATGACTTCGATAAGCATCTATGTCCGGAGGTCCGATGGAGCTGCTGCAGATCCTTGAGTGCAGCCCGCCGCTGGTCCGCGAACCCCTGGACGCCGGGCAGGCCGCCGGGATCGCGCAGGTGTTCAAGGCCCTGGGCGACCCGGTCCGGCTGCGCATCCTGTCGATCGTGGCCAGCCATTCGGGCGGCGAGGTGTGCGTGTGCGACATCACCGGCGCCTTCGAGCTGTCCCAGCCC
>NZ_JBPJUQ010000167.1:0-7484 GCF_051192615.1 Streptosporangium sp. G11 | reverse complement strand
CCGCGACCACTACATCGTGGTACGCGCCGAGCACATCACCGGCCGCCGCCTCTCATCCCGGCACGGCGGGCGGGAAATCTGACACCCGCCCAGGACTTTCCCACCCCTGGAGTCGTCCCGGCATCCCGCGGGCCCTTACGTCCCGTCGGTTCCGGCGCCTGCGGCCGTCACCGGCCGGAACGGCTCGTGACCGTGCGGACCCGTCTCGGCCGCCGCGTTCGGCGTGATGCTCGCCCCCGGGCGCCCTGGCCGGATGCCTCCCACGGTTCGGTGATCCGGATCGACGAGGCCGACGACGAGCAGGACAGGACCGCCATGGTCCGCCCCCGCCCCGAAGCACCTCCGGTGGCAGCGACCAATGGCGGCCGCGCGGGGACCTCCGGCCCTACATTCGGCCATCTGCCAGGCGTGAGATGGAGATGAGAAGCCAGGGAGACCGCGGAGGTGGGCAGATGACCACACTCATCCGCAGGGAGCCGAGAGGACTGTTTCCCGGCAACACTCCCGACGGGCGTCGCGCCGGCGAGCCGTTCGCCCCCGGCGCCAACCCGATGAACGGCCGCGACAGGCACGGCCTGGTCGCCTCCGCGCTGTCGGTCGCCAAGCTGCCCTACGACCAGGCCCAGGACGGCATCTCGCTCACCAACACCGTCACCCCCGAAGGGCTCGGCCGTACCGACCGGGAACGGGTGGGCAACCTGGTCGGGGTGCTCGACGGCTACATCGACGCCGGTGGCTTCCACATGAACGTCAACGTCCTCACCCGGGCCGTGTTGCTGGACGCGATAAAGCACCCGCAGAAGTACCCGCAGCTGACCATCCGGGTCTCGGGGTATGCGGTCGACTTCGTCCGTCTCACCCGTGAGCAGCAGCAGGACGTCGTGGACCGCACCTTCCACGGATCGCTGTGACGGAGGCCGCGATGAACCTGGCAGCGCGCTGCGAGCAGATGACCGGCGACCGCGAAACCGTGATGCGGCAGGGCGAAGCCGAGCTTCGCCCGCCGCCCGCGCCGCCGGGCACCGGCGTCGTCAGTTCCTGGGACCTGTCCATCGGCGTCGACGGCCCCGGCACCAGGTTCACGGTGTTCACCGCCGGTTGCCCGCTGCGCTGCCTGTACTGCCAGAACCCCGAGACCTGGCGGATGCGCGACGGCCGCCGCGTCACCGTCGACGAGATGATGGCCGAGGTGGACAAGTACCGCCGGTTCGTCACCGTGGCCGGCGGCGGGGTGACCATCAGCGGCGGCGGCGAGCCGCTGCTACAGCCCGGCTTCACCGCCGAGGTGCTGCGCCGCTGCCACGAGAGCGGCCTGCACACCGCCCTGGACACCTCGGGTTTCCTGGGCGAGCGCGCCACCGACGCGCTGCTCGCCGACACCGACCTGGTGCTGCTGGACCTCAAGTCCTCCGACCCGGCCGGCTACCGGCGACTGACCGGCGGTTCGCTGGAGCCGACCCTGCGCTTCGCCCGCCGCCTGGCCGAGCTGGGCCGCCCGACCTGGATCCGGTTCGTGCTGGTCCCCGGCGTCACCGACGCCCAGGACAACGTCGACGGCGTCGCCCGCTTCGTGGCCGGCCTGGACAACGTCGAACACGTCGACGTCCTCCCCTACCACCGCATGGCCGCCGAAAAGTACCAGCGCCTCGGGCTGGCCTTCCCCCTGGCGGGCGTGCTTCCCCCCGGCCAGGCGCTGCTGGAGCGGGTCCACGCCCAGTTCCGGGCACACGGTCTCACCAGCATCTGAGCAGCGCGGGACTCCCGGACGGTTCGCGCCCGTTCGCGCCCGTTCGCGCCCGGGAGTTCTGTGCCCGAGCCGCTCGCCGGCCGGGTGGCGGCGCCGGTCGGCGAGCGGCGCCGATCAGGAGAGACCGGGAGACGCCGGGGCGGGGGTCACGACCAGGGGGCAGGTGGCGTGGTGCAGCAGCGAATGGCTGACCGACCCCAGCAGCAGCCCGGTCAGGTCACCGCGGCCGCGTGAGCCGACGACCAGCAGGCCGGCGTGGGCCGAGGCCTCGGCCAGGACGCGCGCCGGGTGACCGTGTTCGAGCTGTTCGGTGACCTTGACGTCGGGATAACGCTCACTCCAACCGGCCAGGGCCTCGGCCAGCAGGCGCCGTTCGGCCTCGGCCGTCTCCTCCGCGACCCGCAGGGCGAAGGGGCCGCCACCGGCGACCGGGCGGCTCCAGGCGTGCACCGCCCGCAGGCCGGCGCCGCGCAGGGACGCCTCGGCGAAGGCGAATCCCAGAGCACCCACGCCCGCCGCCGAACCGTCGACGCCGACGACCACCTCCCCGGCCGGCGGGGTGGCCGGGTCACGGACCACGGCCACCGGGCAGGCGGCCCGCCCGGCGACCCCCAGCGCGACCGAACCGAGCAGCATCCCCGCGAAACCCCCCAGCCCGTGGTTGCCGACCACCAGCAGTTCCGCGTCCGCGGCGGTCTCGATCAAGATGGCGCGCGGGTCACCGCCCAGCAGCCGCGGCTCCGCCACGACACGGGGATCTTCCTGGCGGGCGCGCTCCAGTGCCGCGTCCAGCATGGACG
This sequence comes from Streptosporangium sp. G11, assembly GCF_051192615.1. Lineage (NCBI taxonomy): Bacteria > Bacillati > Actinomycetota > Actinomycetes > Streptosporangiales > Streptosporangiaceae > Streptosporangium > Streptosporangium sp. G11. Next base: position 4,937 of record NZ_JBPJUQ010000167.1, on the reverse strand, counting down.
TGGCCCCTTCACGCATCCAGCGGCCCACCTCGGCGTAGCGACCCTCCTCGGAGACCTCCAGCGGCCAGGCAGGCATGGCGTGCACGATGCTCAGCGCGCCGTCGCGGGCCGCGGCCTCTCGCGCCGCCCAGCTCACGGCCGCGAGCGCGGCCTGCGAACCGTCGACTCCCACTACGATCATGACATCCTCCTCATGGTGCCCATGGCCCCATCACACCGGCGGGCAACCGGAGGGCGACAGCGGTAAAGGTCCTTTGCCCGAGGGACCTCCGTCACCGTGTCCGGGGTCCTGACCTTTCGTGATCGCCGCCGGGGCGGACGCCCGCTCCGCTCGTGGCCGCCACCGGACGAGGTCGCAGAGCAGGGGGGTGAGCACGGCCGTACCCAGGGCCAGCGCCCACCCGGCCGCGGGCAACGGCACCAGGGCCAGCGGGGCGCCGAGAAACGGGACAAGGGTGACGAGCGCCTGGAGCAGCGCGGTGGCGAGGACCGCGATCGTGACCGTGCGGCCGTGCCACCATCCCCGTTCGAAGGTCCACCGGCGGGCCCGGACGACGTAGGCGAGGGTGAGACGGGCGAAGACCAGCGCGAGGACCGCCTGGGTGCGCACCTGCTCGTCGCTCCAGCCCATCCGGCGGGCCGCCTCGACCGCGGCGATCACCAGCAGGCCGACGACGAGGGATCGCAGCGCGACCCGCCTCAGTACGGCGCCCGACAGCAGGCCGCCCTGCCGTGGCCGCAGCGCCAGAGGATCTCCCGCGGGCCGGTCGACGCCCAGGGCGATGGCCGGAATCCCGTCCAGCGCCAGGTTGATCCAGAGCAGGTGCACGGGAAGCAGCGGGATGATCAGGTCAGGCCACAGGATGAGGCCGACGAGCACCAGGAGGATCTCCGCCAGGTTGCCGGTGAGCAGGTAACCGATCATCGAGGTGACGTTGTGGTGCAGGCGCCGCCCTTCACGCACCCCGGTGACGATGGTGCCGAGCTCACCGTTGGTGACGACGACGGCGGCCGCCTCCCGCGCCACGTCGGTTCCCTCCTCGCCCGCCATCGCCACGCCCACGTCCGCGTGCCGCAGCGCGGGCGCGTCGTTGACGCCGTCACCGGTCATGGTGACGACCTCTCCGCTCTCGCGCAGCGCGTGGACCAGGTCGAGCTTGGTGGCCGGATCCACCCGGGCCAGCACACTCGCCCCGCGCAGCCGCCCGGCCCTGTCGGCGACGCTCCGCCCTTCGAGGGAGGCGCCGGTGACCACGGCTCCGGACTCGATCCCGACCTCCTCGGCCACGGCCCGGGCGGTGTCGCCATGGTCACCGGTGACCATCATGACCCGGATGCCGGCCGCCCGGCAGTCGGCGACCGCCCGCAGGGCCGAGGGCCTGATCTCGTCACGCAGCCCGAGCAGGCCGAGTGGGCGCAGGCCGCCGGTGTCCAGGTCATCGCTTTCCTTTTCGGCCAGCGCGAGCACCCGCAGGCCCTGACGGGCGAGGTCTGTCACGGCGTTCATCAGACGGTCGGTCTGCTCGCCGGGCACGCAGCGGGCCAGCACCACCTCGGGCGCCCCCTTGACGGTCAGCAGCGGACCCTCGGTCACCACGGCCATGGAGCGGGTCTCGGCGTCGAAGGGCCGGGCCTTCAAGCGTCCCTCGCCCTCCGGTAGCCGAGCCCCGTTGCGCTCGGCGGCCGCGCGCAGCGCCACGTCGACGGCGTCCCCGAGCCCGTCGCGGGCGTCGTTGCAGCGCAACGCGGCCCGCCACAGGTCCGCACCGGCGACCGGGACCTGGTCGACGACGGCCAGCCGCCCGGTGGTCAGCGTCCCGGTCTTGTCAGAGGCGATGACGGTGGTCGCGCCGAGCGCCTCGATCGCCGAGAGCCGGCGAACGATCACTCCCAGCCTGGCCATCCGCTGGGAACCCAGGGCCAACGCGGTGGTGACGGCGGTGGCGAGACTTTCGGGAACGGCGGCGATGGCCAGTGCGACTCCGGCCAGCACGATGTCGAGCAGCGCGGCCTCCCCGCGGCTCACGCGAGTCAGGCCCAGCAGGACCATGACCACTCCCGCCGCCAGCGCGAGCAGGCCGATCCGCCGCGAAGCCTGCGCCAGGTCCGCCTCCAGCGGGCTCTTCGACTGCCGCCCTTCGAGGGCACCCGCGATACGTCCCATCTCGGTCGCCGCACCGGTCCGCTCCACCAGGGCCGTCGCCGACCCTCGGACGACGAGGGTGCCGGAGAACAGTTCCCCGTCGCGGTCACCGAGCGGAACACCCGGACCGCCGGCGCCGCCGGCCTGTTTGCCGGCCGACTGCGACTCCCCCGTCAACATGGCCTCGTCAACGCCCAGGGCGCTGACCTCCAGCACCCGCGCGTCGGCGGGAACCCGGTCTCCGGCCGCGACCTCGATCACGTCGCCGGGCACGACCTCGGCGGCCGGAACGCGCCGGGTGACACCGCTTCGCCTCACCTTGGCCATGGGCGCGCTGAGCGTGCCCAGCGCACGGACGGCCTGGTCGGCCTTGGCCTCCTGCCCGGCACCGATGGTCACGTTCACCACCAGAATGGTGAGGATCGCGATTCCCTCGGGAATCTCGGCCAGGACCAGTAGCGTCACCAGCCCGGCGATCAGCAGCAGGATCGACAGCGGGTCGGCGAGCTGCCGCGCCACGCGGGCCGGCAGGGTGGGCGGCCGGGAGCGCGGGAGTTCGTTGAGGCCGTACTCGTCCAGTAACCGGGCTGCTTCCGCGTCACCGAGCCCCGCCGGGGTGTCCGCCTTGATGCTCATGTGTCCAGCAGATCATCACGGTCGCGGCCCGACCCCGAGGCGAAAGCCACCGAAGCGAGGGACTTTCGGCCCCGGCGACAGCCACTCCGGCGCGGGTGGCGCGGGTAGAGCGCTCGCCGGTGCGCGGCTCCTGGCACACCGGGCGCGGGGACTCTCTCCCGCGGATGGGAGTTCCCCTGTGCCTGGGCGTGGAAGGCGGCGCCGTGGGCGTGCGGCTTGCGGCTTGCGGCTTGCGGCTTGCGGTCAGGCGAGTGCCGGATGTGGCGTTCCGGTCGTGGATTCGATCGCGGCACGCGGGGCGGGCATGTCGGCGTTCCGTATCCGGTCGACCCGGTCGGGGGGGACGACGACGGTGGGGCAGGCCGCCAGGGCGAGGCAGGCCCGCAGGGTCGCCCCGAGGTATCCGCCACTGGCCGCCGGCCGGACCCCTCCCAGAACGAGGAGGTCGGCCGTCTCGGAATGGCGTGGCAGCGCTCGCGCGGCCCTGTCGCGGCAGAGCAGCGGGCGCACGACGAGTTCCGGCCACCCGGCGCGGACGGTCGCGACCGCTTGGCTCACGACGGTCTCGGCGATCACTTTCCGATCTGCTTCCTCGGTGGGCGCCCGGCCGGGCACGTAGGGTGCCCGGCACCGCGTGAGGTCGTCCCACGCGTGCAGGACCACCAGTTCCGCGCCGCTGCGACGGGCTTCCTGGGCACCCCAGCTCAGTGCCGCCGGCCCGGCGGCCGAACCGTCGAAGCCGACCAGGATGCGAGAGAACCGCTGCCGACCTGTCATGGGATCCTCCGTGATCCGTCCCGTGGCCCCCGGTGGTGAAAGGGGTTCACCTTCATGCAACCGCGCCGCCCCGGCCCCGGCCAGGGTCGCTGGTCCCGGCGAGCCGGGACCAGCGACCCTCTTCCGGCCGCGGGCCGGAAAACGTTGAGGCGTACGGAGGTAGGTATCCGTCGGTGCTTACCGATGCCCCGTCGTTCGTCAGGTGAGGGGTACGCGCCAGGTCAGCCGGGTCCCGTCCTGTGGGGAGGAGCCGGCCTCGAAGGAGCCGCCGAGCGCGGTGGCGCGCTCCTCCATGTTGCGCAGGCCGCTGCGTTTGCCCTCGCCGGACAGGCCGACGCCATCGTCGGCGACGGTGAGGGTGAGCCGGTCGTCGACCGCCTCGGTGAAGACGTCGGCCTTGGAAGCCTTGGCATGGCGCACGATGTTGGACAGCGCCTCCCGCAGAACGGCCAGCAGGTGCTCGGCGACCGGCGCGGGCACCTGGTTGTCGAGCTGCCCCTCCATCCGCAGGCCCGGCATGAAGCCCAGGTGCCCGCGCGCGCCCTCCACCAGCTCCACGATCCGCGCGCGCAGGCTGGGCTCGTCGGCCTGGCGGGGAGTCTGCAAGGCGAAGATCGTCGAACGGATCTGCCGGATGGTCTCGTCCAGCTCGTTGATCCCGTGCTGGAGCCGGCCCGCGGCCTCGGGATGCTCGACGAACCGCACGATGCTCATCAAGGTCATGGCGACGGCGAAAAGCCGCTGGATGACGACGTCGTGCAGGTCTTTCGCGATCCGGTCGCGGTCTTCCAGCAGCCCCAGCCGCTCGGCGTCCTGGCGGGCCTCGGCCAACTCCAGCGCGACCGCGGCCTGCCCGGCGAAGGAGTGCAGGGTCCGCAGCTCGCCGACGCTGAACGGGATGCGGCCCGGTCGCTTGCCCAGCACCAGCACCCCCCGCACCACCCCGGCCACGCCAAGTGGCACCGCGGCGGCTGGCCCCACCGTCAGATCCCGCATGACGGCGGCAGGCAGGTCCGCCTCGCCGAGATCGGTGACCATGACCGGCTCACCGCCCAGCAGCGCCCTGCCCGGGAGCGAGCCCACGACATCCACCGTGGCCCGGTCGAGCCCGTCGGCCCCCGAACCGTCGGCGATCGTCACGTGCAGGACCTCGCGGGCCGCGTCGGGAAGCATGATCATCGTGATGTCGGCGGCGGCCAGATCTCGGGCCCGCCTCGCCATCAGGGTCAGCACCTGGCCGGGTTCGGCGCCCGACAGCAGGCTGGTGGTGACCTCCGCCGAAGCCTGCAGCCACATCTCCCTGCGGCGGGTCTCCTCGTACAGGCGGGCGTTCTCGATGGCGACGCCGGCCGCGGTGGCCAGCGCGGTCACGATCGCCTCG
>NZ_JBPJUQ010000166.1:0-7674 GCF_051192615.1 Streptosporangium sp. G11 | reverse complement strand
TGAACTCCAGCGCTTACTCACCGCCGTCGGAGCCGGACACGCTCTCAACCTCTACGTCCGGATTTAACAAACCACCGGTAACCGCCGTCGGAGCAGAGCACCAGGCGACCATCAAAAAATCGGACAGGCCCCAAAGATCACCAACAGCATCTATCCCGTGACGAAATTGCGCTCGGGAGGAGAGTCCGCGTTCTCGTACCGATGCGGCTTGCGGATTCTATCAACCCGGGGGCTAACGCGGCGATCATGGTAGCAGTAAGGAAAGGGGGATAAATCCTTTCCTTATTGTTTCCGTGGACGTCCTGCACAGCGTACGAGCCGGGAGGGAGCCCAGTCGACGACGTCACACCAGGGCAGTCGCCATTCGCTAGTTGAGCTGGATATATGCGATGGTCCAGGCGGGGTCTCGAACTACTGCTGCAGTACTCTAGTGCCTATCCCAACACGCCTGACCGATAGGGCGTATTGAGGGCCTCCAGATTGGCATGAGGTTGCACGAACCGTGCAGCCGCATGCCAAGAGCATGATCTCCTGGACATCAGAGCGTGTTACCCCATAATGATTACGAATTCATGTGACTTACTCGTCATGCGAACAACGCATGTGTCGGCACGGGGGTCACGATGGGGGTACAACGCCCTACCAATCCCTGGGTCGGGTGAGCCCGGCGAGCCCGGAGTGTACGAGCCGCCCGAGAGCGAGCCGAGTCAGTCTTCTGAGCAGATCGACATGGGTGCGGGCGCGTGCTGGGCCCCTTGGGCCGCCCGGTCCGGTCCGGTCCGCGCGCTTGAACTCGCCGACGAGTTCCTTCTTTCTTGGCGTCCACACCGATCACGAGATCGCCGCTGTCCCGGAAGTCCTTGACCCGCTCGTTGATGTAGCGGAACTGCGCGTCGCGGTCAGGGTGCTGCCTGCCTTCGATCGTCTTGGCACTGGATTGGAGGCTGAACCCCTCTTCCTTGAGCAGGTCGCCGACGACACTGTGAGCGACGAGACCAGGTTGAACGCCTGGTATACGAAGCCGCCCGATCCCGGGGCGCTCATGACCTCGGTGGAACTCCCGCGTGGGCTGCCTATCGTCACATCGCGCAGGGCCGCAACCGGACTGCTGCCTTTCCCGAACACCTTGCCGGCCACGTCCAAGTCCACCACATCTGTCATGGCTTCTACCCTGCTGACCAGGTACGACGCGGACCAGCGCCATGATCACGCGCATGCCATGACCCCGTCATGATCCGGACGCTGATAGACATATCCCTGTGATTCGTATGCTTCTAGCCGAGGACCAGCACGTCATCAGGGGCGCCCTGGTCGCATTGCTCAGCCTCGAGCCGGACCTGGAGATCGTGGCTGCGGTGGAGTCAGGCGATGCCGCCGTCTCCTCGGCCCTGGTTCACAGCCCGGATGTCGCGGTACTCGACATCGACATGCCCGGCACGCTCGACGGCCTGGCCGCCGCGGCTGAACTGCGCGCGAAACTGCCCTCGTGCCGCACGCTCATGCTGACGGGCCATGGCAAGCCGGGTCATCTGCGCCGCGCACTCGCAGCCCAGGTGGACGGGTTCCTGCTGAAAACCGCGCCACCCGAGGAACTGGTCTCGGGGATCCGCACGGTCGCATCGGGGAAACGCGTACTCGACCCCTCGCTGGCGATCACCGCCTGGGACCTGGCCGACAACCCGCTGACACCCCGAGAGGCGGACGTACTGCGCCTGATGGCAGGCGGCGCCGATGCGGCCGAGATAGCGACCCAGCTCTTTCTCGGCGCGGGAACGGTGCGCAATTACCTGACCGCCATCGTCATCAAGCTCAATGCCCGCAACCGCACCGACGCCGTCCGCATCGCCGCCGAGGCAGGCTGGATCTAGCCGACCGGCGGGACACTCGGCACCTGGGCGGTCAGCTCGAACCAGCCGCCATCGCGAGCCGTGCCGAGCCCTCCGTCCAGCACCGCCAGGCGCGTGGTGAGGTTGCCGATCCCAGCCGAACCAGGCCGTCCCCCTGACGAGCGCACGCCGTCATTGCGTACGCGGAGTCGTATTATGCCTTCCTCGACCACCGTCGTGATCGCGCAATACCGGGCTGAGCTATGCCTGAGCACGTTGGTCACCGCTTCCCGGAGCACCGTGCCCAAGACGTTCTCCACCTCGGCGGACAACTCTTCGTGCGCGAAGTCGAGCTCCACCTGGATGCCTGCGGCGGCCAGCACCGACCGTGCCGATTCGCCCTCGGCGGCCAGTGACATCGCCGGCTGCCCACCGGACACCACCCGCAGATCCGCTTCCGCCTTCCCGGCCATCGCCAGCACGTCCTCCAGCTCGGCACGAGCCCGCTCAGGAGGCAGGCGTATGGCCAGCTCGCACTTGAGCAGGATCGCGGCCATGCTGTGCCCCAGCAGGTCGTGAAGGTCACGAGCGGCGCGCAGACGCTCCTCGACTACGGCAGAGCGGGCCAGCGTCTGCCTGGCCTCCTGCAATTCCCTCACGAGCCGGGCGAGTTCAAGCAGTCCGTACACGACCAGCCCGGTCACGAGCGTGCTCGCGGTGAAGTTGACCGTCAGCGGGAATGACAGGCCGAGCAGCACCGCGATTGCCGCCACGCTCGCCATCACGCACCCGACCAGTGGCCAGGCCACAGCCCACGGGAACGCGAGCAGGACCGGACCGGCGAGGAACCCGGCCGCGCCCAGCCAGGCCCTCCCGAACACCGGAATAGGCAGGTAGGTGAGCAGCACCAGCAACGCGAGCGCACCCATGTGACGCCCGGTGATCCACCGGATCTGCATGATGACGATCACGGCAAGACAGGCTGCCGCGGGCGCCACCAGGTTCGCGGGGACGAACAGCAGCGCCTTGATCGAGAACCCGATCAGCACGGCGGTGAGCAGTGCGACGGATAACCTGTAGGCGCCCGGGTCCTCGGTGGCCTCCGCCGACCTCTCGGGCAGCGCGGCATCGACGGTCAACCAGCCCTCGGCGGACAGACCCGTGGTCAGGCGGCCACCTGCTTGACTCAGGTGCGGGGCCAGATCGGCCAGGCTCTCGTCCTCGGCCGTGCGGGTGCCGTCGTGGGTGACGCGCAGCCGTACCATCCCGTCAACCGTGATGGTCTCGATCACGCAATTTCTGGCCGTGTTCTGTCGTACGGCCTCGGTCACCACCTCCCGCAGCACCACGGCGAGCAGCGCGCCTGCTGGGCCTAAGGGCTCAGAGTGTCCGACACGGGTCTCCGTCTTGATCGCCGCAGCCGTCAACATCGCGCGGGCGGTCGTCATCTCGGGCATCAGTGACGTGGCACGGTAGTCCGCGGCGGCGTTCCTGGCATCGGCCAGGAAACGGCGGGCGGTGCCGACGACCTCGCCGAGCACCTCCACCGCGTGTTCCGGCCGATCCATAGCAAACCGGACGCCTGTGGCGATGGCCGCTACTCCTCTGCCTAGGCCGTCGCTCAGCCGGGTGGCGATGCGCAACCGCTCCTCAGCCGCTGCCACCAGCGCCAGGGCCAGCCGGGCAGCATGCGTCTCCTCCACTCGATCGGTGAGCCGAGTGAGACCGTAGACCAGTAAGGCGATCAGCACCATGCTGATCGCGGGATCCGCCGGACCGACGACGGCAGCGCTGACGGCCACCAGTGGGGCCAGCGGCCATGCCGGGGTCAGCAGCAGCGATCCACCCAGAAAGCCGAGAAGCCCGACGGAGGCGCCAAAGCCCAGCGTTGCTGCATAGCCGACCAGTGCCTGCAGGATCAGCAGCCACGGTCGCCTGAACCGCCGCAGGGAGCGCAACACGTAGACGAGTTGCAGCCCGAACGCCACGATCGCGAGTGCCGACCCTGCCAGCAGATAGATGGACATAAGTCCAGCAAGAACCACAATGACGATCGCTCGCGCCAGGCGCGGCACCGGAACGTGCGACAACCCACTCCCTCCGGGCCAAACCAGGGCAAGCCTACAGGCGACAATCGGGCTTTCCTCCACGGAAGTGGACACGCGGTGGGGTGTGTCATGCGGCCAGTGTCAGGCTACTCGATCTTTGCTGGTGTAGGTGCTCGTAGGCGATGGGGTTGAGGTGCCCGTTGGCCGAATGCCTTCTGCGGGTGTTGTAGCGGGTCAGCCATCGAAACACCGCGCGTCGGCAGGTGGCGGCGTCGCCGTAGTGGGGTGCGCCCTGGAGCGTCTCGCGTTTGAGGGAGGCGTGGAAGCCTTCGCAGGCGGCGTTGTCGGCGCTGATTCCGACGGCTCCCATGGACTGGGTGACGCCCAGCCGGCGGCACAGGGCGGCGTAGTCCTTGGAGGTGTATTGCTCGGGTTCAAGCTGTCGTCGCAACACTGCTGCTCAGCAGCGAGTTTAGGTGATCGCTGAAGGCTTCTGCTGGCGTCTTCCATCCGAGGGTCTTGCGGGGCCTGGTGTTGAGCGCGAACGCCACGGCCGCCAACTCCTCGGCACTCCATCGTGATAGATCGGTGCCCTTGGGATGCTTGAGTACTGGCGCAGCAGGCCGTTGGTGTTCTCGTTGGTGCCACGCTGCCAGGGGCTATGCGGGTCGGCGAAATAGACCGGCAAGCCGGTGTCGATGCGCAGTTGCGCATGCTGGGCCATCTCCGTTCCCCGGTCCCAGGTCAGCGAGCGGCGTAGCTGCTCGGGCAACCCGGTGATCTCTTTGGTGATCGCGTCTCGCACGGCTTGGGCGCCGCGGCCGGCCAGCGCCGGGCCGTTCTTCACACGCTCTTGGATGCCGTAGCCCTCCATCCGGGGCAGATGCAACAGCAGGGTGAACCGTGTCGTGCGCTCCACGAGGGTACCGATCGCCGATCGGCCGGTGCCGATGATGAGATCACCTTCCCAGTGGCCCGGGACCGCGCGGTCTTCGGCCTCGGCGGGCCTGGCGCTGATCAGCACCTCGGGGTTCACGTGGCCGCCGGCCTTCTGTTGTGAGCGTGCACGCGGCACCCGCAGTGCACGCCCGCTGCGCAGACACGCGACCAGCTCCCGCTTGAGCGCTCCTCGCCCCTGGATGAACAGGGCCTGATAGATCGCCTCGTGCGAGATCCGCATGCTGTCATCCTCGGGAAAGTCGACCTTCAGCCGATGAGCGATCTGTTCCGGGCTCCACGACCTCGCCCAGCGACGGTCTTGACGCCGGGGTTTGTTGCGCCCCTTCCACGACGTCGTCCGCGGCCCCGCCACCGCCGTGCCGTCCGGGTGGCGGACCTGCCCGGCCAGCCGCTCCTGCACATACTCACGCAGCCGCTGGTCAGACGCCAGTTTTGCCCTCTTGGGCCGCCGGGCTCGGCGCTCGGCGTGCCACTGCGCGACCGTCGCACGATATTCCACGGCATAGGTCCGCGTTGAGGCGTTGCGCCGGATCTCGCGGGAGATCGTCGACGGCGACCGTCCCAGACGCCGCGCGATCTCACGCACGCCGACCTTCCGGGCACGGCACAACGCGATCTCTTCCCGCTCCGCGAACGACAGATAACGGCCCGATACCGTCGCGACAAGGCATGGTCTCACCCCGCCAGCCTGGCGAAACCAGCGCGTCCCCACCGCCGGCGACACGCCGATCTGTACCGCGGCCTCCTGCGAGGTCACCCCCCGAGCGATCGCTTGCCAAAACCGCACGCGATCCTCACGCCAGGCGACCGTCGGCCGTCCCGGCGAGGGGATCTGACCGCGATACAACCGGACAGCCTGCTGCTTCTTGCCCAGGCCCATTCACCAACACCTCCAACGACGAAGTGTTGCGAGCACCGATTGAATCCACCAACTACACGAGCGAGGAATTCGGCCGGCATCTCGCTCGGTACGGGATGCGTCGATCCGTTGGGCGTACTGGGGTGTGCTGGGATAACGCGCTTGCGGAATCGTTCTTCGGCGCGTTGAAGAACGAATGGCTCAACGGGATGGTATTCACCACGCGGGCCAAAGTGCGGCGGGAGGTTGTCCGGTATATCGAGGGGTTCTATAATCGGCGTAGGCTTCATTCCGCAAACGGGTACCGGACTCTATTTGAGGTCCACAACGAGTACCTGAGCCGTCAGCTGGCATCGTGAAGTGATCGTCAGGAAGCTGTCCGGAGAACGCGGGGCCCCTCACTGCTCGATGTTGGTGTCGAGCCAGACCTGGGTGGCGGTGGGCCACGGGTACGTCTGGTGCTTGGCGACGCGCAGGGTCTGCCCGGTGGTCGGATCCAGTTCGAACAGCGCGTCGGGGGTGAGGCCCCACAGTTTGCCCGCGTCGTCGAACGTGATCGAGCCGAGCGCGAGGTCGCCGGGGACGGGGGCGGTCTTCCATTTCACGGTGTCGGTGGCGATGTCGTAGGCGAAGACGTAGGCCGCGTCTCCCCGCGGGGTGCTGATGCCGCCGAATGCCGATGTGGCGCCGTAGAGGACACCGTCGCGGTAGGCGAGGCCGATGATGCTGTGGCCGGGGACGATGTCCCGCTTGATGATCTTCTGGCCGGTCTCGGGGTTGAGCAGTCCGATCGCGCCGCCGACGGCGCCCGACTTGGGCACGGTCCCGAAGGCCAGCCAGTTACCTGCCGAGACCATGGCGAACGGCCGGTCCTGCTCCTGGTCGCCCAGGCCGAGCAGGAGTTTGGGCTGCGCGCCATCGAATTCGTAGATCCGTGCGCCCGGGTAGACGCCGAGGTAGAGCTTGCCTTTGTGGGTGACGATGCCCTCGCTCTGCCCCACGTTCGGCCAGAACTGTGACTCGCCGGTCTTGGGATCGTAGGCGGCCAGGCCTCCCGCCAGGTAGCCGCCAGCGTAGACGCGGCCGTCCGGGCCGATACCCATGGACCTGATCGGCGTGTGCTGACCGGTCAGCGTGCCGTCGAGGAGAGCGTCCCGGCCGCTCTTGCGGTCGAAGTGCCAGATACGGCCGGTCGAGCTGGTGCCGACAAGCGTGTGATCAACCCACCCGAGCGGCCGCGCCGCCCCGCCCCCGAAGTCCGTGAAGCCGAGCTTCTTCTCGATCCTTCCGGACCAAAGGTCATAGCGGGAGAGTTCGTCGTTCTGGAAGAGATACAGGTCATGACCGTGCCGGCCGTTGCCCACCGAAAGGCTGTCGACCTCATCGACCACGTCCTTCCATCTTCCGCGGGCCAGATCGTAAACGCCCATCGGGTTGGTGCCCATGGAGGTGACGAACCGGACCAGCAAGTAGCGGCCCACCACATCGAGGTCGTAGGCGAAACCGGCCCCCTGGATCGGCGGCGCGATCACCTTCTTGACCCGTCCGTCGGGCCTGAGCACAGCGACCTTCATGCTCTGCGCGCCCATCCCCGCGTAGACCGTACGGTCCGGTCCGATCGCCAGGTCGCGGATGAACTGTGGAGTTGACCCGGTTTGGTGGACACCTGATCTCTGAGGAACCCTGGTTCCCAGAAGAAGGAGTTCACTGTGCCGAACAACTATCCGCCGGAGTTTCGTCGGCAGATGGTGGAGCTGGTGCGCGCGGGACGGTCGCCGGAGGAGCTCGCCAAGAAGTTTCTGCCCTCCGCCCAATCGATCCGCCTCTGGGTGCGCCAGGCCGACCTTGATGATGGCCGCCGCGCCGATGGCCTGACCAGTGCCGAAAAAGACGAGCTGGCCAGACTGCGCCGCGAGGTCAAGCTTCTCCGGGAGGAGAAGGAGATCTTGCGTAAGGCCGCGGTTTTCTTCACGCGGGAGAC
>NZ_JBPJUQ010000165.1:0-7677 GCF_051192615.1 Streptosporangium sp. G11 | reverse complement strand
TCGGGCCACAGGTCGTTCTCGTCGACTTCGAGGAGGTCGGCGACGGCCAGGCGGTGGCGAGGGTGAGGGATGCGGCCGGTCAGCCAGCGGGTGACGGTTTTGGGGTCGACGGTCAGGTGGGTGGCGATGTCGAGGGGTTGGAGCCGCGCGCGGATGAGGGCGTGGCGCAGGTTCTCGTTCATGGGTGGCACCTCCCGTGGCACGGTCAGTGCCTGCGACGTTAACATAAGACGTCCCTAGACGTCCCTAAGTTGCGGTGTCGATCTCCGGCCCCGGAAGACGAGGCTCGTCGGCACGGGCTCCCACCCAAGGGACTGCGCCCTCCACGCTGACAGGAGCACATCCATGACCACCGCACGAGAAAGACAGCGCGCCCACCAGCAGGAGTTGCTGACCTTGCTGCGTGAGCAGCTGTCCTCTTTGGAGATCACCACCGTCCTGATTGTCGACAACAGCGGACAGCCCTGCCTGGAGGTCGTCGACCGGCATTTCCGTATCCGGCGGGTCTATGTCCAGACGGCGTTCCACTGGTTCTACTGGGGCGACCAGCTGGACGAGCGGACCTCCTCGCTGCGCCTGGCGAGTGCGGCCAAGCGGATCTCCACCGCGGCCCGGGAAGGCTGGCGCCAGGGTGAGCAGGAGCCGCTGACGGTGGATCTGAGCAAGATCGTCGACGCGTACCGCACCTGAGTCGATGATCTCTGAGACGAGCAGGTGGCTGACCGGCGGGCTGGTCTATCCCCAGATCGCCGACCGGCTCCGCGAAAAGATCACCTCCGGCGAGTATCCGGCCGGCGGAGTTCTGCCCTCCGAGGCGGCCTTTGTCGCGGAGTTCCACGTGGCCCGCACGACCGTTCGTCGTGGCCTGGCCGTGCTGGAGAGCGAGGGGTTGGTCGTCGCGATGCCCGGCAAGGGGCGCGTGGTGAAGGAGGAGGGGCGTCAGGCCGACGCGGCGGCGTACCGGTATCAGGTGATCGCAAAGGATCTGCGGACGCAGATCCGCGGGGGTGTCCTGGCTGTCGGGGCGGCGTTGCCGAGTGAGAACGCGCTCCGGCGGCAGTACGCGGCCTCGCGCAACACGGTGCGCCATGCCCTCGGTGAGCTGGAGCGCGAGGGGTTGATCGTGACCGCGCACGGCAAGGGCCGGTTTGTCCGTCCTCTCCCGGACTGAGACGTCCTGGGACGTCTCGGCTTGTGCACTGGATTCGCCTCGGGGGACGGCGTCTATCGTGAACCGCATGGGACAAGCTGAGTGGGCACGTGACCTGGCCAAAGAGCTGCTGGAGCAGCCGTTGCCGCGCCGGTGGGCGCACACGCAAGGGGTGGCCGCGCGTGCCGAGTCGCTGGCGCCGATCCTGGGGCAGGAGTCCGACCTGCTGACCGCCTCGGCCTGGTTGCACGACATCGGGTACGCGCCGCAGCTGGTCGACACCGGGTTCCATCCACTCGACGGTGCCCGCTACCTGCGCGAGGTGCACCAGGCCGACGACAAGCTCGTCCGGCTGGTGGCGCATCACTCGTGCGCGGTCTATGAGGCCACCGAACGTGGCCTGCTGGATGTGCTGAACGAGGAGTTCGACCGGGAGCGTCCGGAGCTGGTGGAGGCACTGACCTACTGCGACATGACCACCAGCCCGGACGGGCTCCCACTGGAGGTCGATGTGCGGCTGGCGGAGATCCATTCCCGCTACGGTCCCGAGCATCTGGTGAGCCGGTCGATCGCCAACGCGACGCCGTGCATCACCTCGGCGGTGCGGGCGGTCCAGGTCGCGCTAGCCGATGTACGGCCCGGTGGTGCCGGCTAGGTAGTGGCCGATGCGCAGGCGCATCGAGCGGTCCATGGTCAGCGAGTCGACCTGGCCGCGCGGCACCCACCGCACTTCGCGGGACTCGTCACTCGGCGTTGGCTCACCGGAGAGCGGGCGGCCGGTGAGGACGATGGAGAACTCCTGTCGGGCTTCGCCGTCGCTGGTGTAGAGGATGACGTGCTTGGGGTCGGTGTAGGTGCCGACGATGCCGGTGATCTCGCACGTGATGCCGGTCTCCTCCAGCGTCTCGCGGATGGCCGCGGCTGGGAGGGACTCGCCGAGGTCGATGGCTCCGCCGGGGACGGCCCAGTTGTCGTTGTCGGTGCGGTGGATCATCAGGATGTCCCCGGCGTCGTTGGTGACGACGACGTTGACCGAGGGAACCAGGCTGTTGGGTGCGGGCGCGGAGGGGTCGTCGTAGAAGTCGATCCGGCGGGCCATGGGTCAGGACTCTACCGGGGTGGCTCCGGCCCAGACGGCTTCGAAGCTGTCGAGGTAGGTGGAGACCATGCCGCCGCCCACCACCTTGCGCAGGTGCAGGACGGGTGCGTCTCCGGCGGGCATGCCGTACAGGTGGGTGTTGGCCAGAAGCTGGTCATCACCGCGGTAGATGGAGTTGTACAACACCGTGCGATGCAGCCGGATCTCCACGCCTTCGACCTGGCGCAGCGGCCGGTACAGCACCAGCGACATCCTGATCTGCGCGGCCATACCGTCGCCGATGCCCTCGTCCGCGCCGCGTTGGGCGACCTCGGGTGAGTCGGGGTCGCCGAGCAGGATGCGCACCCGTACGCCCGCCTTGGCCTTGTCGGCGAACAGGCGCATGAGGCCGGTGTCCTGGGAGATGAAGGTGCCGCTGTAGACCAGCACGCCGATCTCTTCTCGGGCGGCGGAGAACAGACGTCCCCAGGCGTCCCGAGGGACGGCCCAGCGGTGCGGGTAAACGGTGACGATCTCGGTCTCGGAAACCGCGGCGGCCTGTTTGGGCGTCAGAGCATCAGGCCACAGGTAAGCCTCCTCGGCGTCGAGGTACTTGGCGACGGCGAAGCGGTGCTTGCGGTAGGGGGTGCGGCTTTGGGTGATCCACCGCTCCACGGTCTTGGCGTCCACCTCGATGGCCTCGGCCAGCTCGGCGATCGTCGTTCCCCGCTCCAGCAATACCGTGCGCAACCGCTCGTTCGCCATCTCACCTGCCCGTAAGAAGGGACGTCTAGGGACGTGGCAATCGTAGACCGGACGTCCTGAACATGTCCCATCCTGTAGTGATCTCGTCCCACCTCTCTGCCGCACTCTCGATATCGCAAGGCAGCAACAGCAGTGATCGAGAGGAGAGACACAGTGATCAACGACATTCGGCCGATCGACGAGACGCCCGCCTGCGTGTGCGGCGCGACCCTGGAGGAGGGGCGGATCGCCTGCCGCAAGTGCCTGGCCCGGGACCGGTGGATCCGGCGTCAGGGGCAGGCGGCCAAGCGCCGGACGAACAAGCGGCGCGGTCAGAGCAGGCGCCCGGCCGGCCGGCCGCGCAACCTCGCCGAGGCGGGGGTGAGCTGGACGTGACCACGATCCCACTGATCATCGGCCTCGTCCTCGGGGCGGCCGTAGTGGTCGGCTACGTACTCGTCATGGTCGGCATGCGCCAGGAGGACCGGCGAATGTCCCTGGGCGGCGTTCCTCCGACCCGGGCGGCGGGCCTGGCGCGGCGGGTCACCGGCTGCCATGTGCGCGGATGAGCGGCGACCTACTCGCGCTCGGCCAACCTCGACTCCACCCGCTCCAGGCGCTGCGACAGATCCCGCAGCGTGGCCCGCATCTCGGCCAACTCCTCCGCAGCCGGCGGCAAAGCCGGGGCGGCGTCGTCGCGGACGAAGACGCCCTTGCCCTGCTGCCCGATGACCAGCCCTTCGTTTCGTAGCACCCCGACGGCGAGTTTCACCACGCTCAGCGACGCCTCGTACGTCGTGGCGAGTTGGGTTGTGGACGGTAGCGGATTTCCGGGCGCCAAGGTGCCGCGCCGGATCTGCTCGCGCAGGTCGTCGGCGATCTGCAGATAGCCGGGTCGCCCGGTGTTCTTGACCATCGCCCCTCTTCTGTCGCGAGTGCTCCCTAGTTCAGCACAAAGGCGCGACCAAGCCAACCACGCGACCATTGACACCCATGCCAACTAGGCTGACTATGTTGTCCTAGCCATATAAGGAGGTACATCCATGCGCAACATCCCGATCCCCGTCGATGTCCACCGACTCCGCTTCACCTGCGTCAAGGCCGCCCGTCCCCGCGTGGTCGACCAGGACACCGGCAAGATCAAGACCGACAAGGAGGGCAACAAGATCTACGAGTCCGTCCTGCTGGCTGAGGACGAGTTGGGCCGGATCGAACTGGTCAAGGTCGGAACCTCCGGACAACCCCCGATCGCTCCCGGCCAGGACGTCGTGCCGACCGCGATGGTCGGCTACGTCTGGGAGATCCCGCAGAACGGCGCCTCGCGATGGGGCATCAGCTACAAGGCCACCTCCATCGTCCCCGTCTCCGGCATCCCCGCGGGAGAGCAGAGTGCCTGACTCCCTGAGGCTCGCCCTCACCATCCTGGCCTGCCTCGCGGTCGCTCTGTGGGCATGGCGACGCTTTCACCGCCGGTCGTTCTGGCTGATCGCCGCCTACCCGCTCACCGCACTCAGCGTCCGCGCCACCTGGCGCAAGGTCGCCCTCGGGTGTGGGCTGACGAAGAAGCGGGCGCGCTGGGCCTTCACCCTCACCCCCGGCGCCCTCGTCTCCACCGGCACCGTCAAGGTACGGCGTCGCTTTCGCCGGGTCGCTGTCGACACCAAACCCTGGATGTGGCTGCCCATGCCGACCCGGCACGGCTGGCGCGCCACCCTGCACCTGCTGGAAGGCCAGATCCCCGATGACTACGCCCAAGCCGCCGAACGCCTCGCCCACTCCTGGGGCGTGCACGCCGTCCGCGTCTCCTCACCCCGCCCCGGACGCCTCGTCATCAACACCACCATCCGCGACCCCCTCGTCCAGGTCGACCGGCTCTCGCCCTCCACCGACCTGCTCAAGGTCACCGTGGGACGGCTGGAGACCGGCAAACCCTGGGTGATCGACTTCCGTACCGTGCCGCACTGGATCAACGCCGGAGCCACCCAGTCCGGCAAGTCCAACCTCGCCAACGCCCTGCTCGTCGGCCTGGCCCCGCAACCGGTCGCCCTGGTCGGCTTCGACCTCAAGGGCGGCGTGGAGTTCACCCCCTACGCCGCACGCCTGTCGGCACTGGCCACCGAGCGCGCCGAGTGCACCCGGCTGCTGGCCGACCTGATCGGCATGATGATCGACCGGATGGGCCTGTGCCGGATGACCGGCGCCCGCAACATCTGGCAACTCCCTGCAGCGGTCCGCCCTGTTCCGGTCGTGGTGCTCGTTGACGAGCTGGCCGAGCTGTACCTGATGGCCGACAAGTCCGAGAAGGACGACATCGCCAGGACCTCCACCGCGCTGCTGCGCATCGGACAGCTCGGCCGCGCGTTCGGGATCTACCTGTTCTGCTCCGGCCAGCGCATCGGCTCCGACCTCGGCCCCGGCGTCACCGCACTACGCGCCCAATGCTCGGGACGCATCTGTCACCGGGTCAACGACCCCGAAACCGCGACCATGACCCTCGGCGACCTCGACCCTGCCGCCCTGGTCTCCGCCCGCGCGATCCCCGCCCAAACCCCCGGCGTCGCGATCGTCGCCTCCCAGGATGGCCAGTGGTATCGGGCGCGCTCCTTCTACGTCGCCGAGAACACCGCCGAACACGCCGCCAAGACCTACGCCCACCTCACCCCGTCCTGGGACGACCTCACCGCCGCCCAACCGGTCGACGTCCCCGCCTAACCCCCTGTCCCCACTGACTTCTGAAGGGAGGAACCATGACGCGAAACCTGCTCGCCGCCCTGCTCGACTCCGGACCGGTGATCGTCCTAGCCGCGATCGCCGGAGCGGGCTCGTTCACCCACATCCGCGACACCGCCACCGAACACGGCCAGAGCGGCTGGATGGCCTGGGCCGTCGCCGTGTGCGTCGACCTCACCTGTGTCATGGCCGCCCGCGAACGCCAGCGCGACAAGAAGACCGGACGCGTCCGGGACGGCCTGGCCTCCTGGCCCACCCTCGTCCTCATCCTCGGCATCGTCCTGTCCCTGTCCGCCAACCTCCACCAAGCCGAAGCCTCCGCCTGGGGCTGGATCACCGCCGCCACCCCGGCCGGCGCGTTCCTGATCGCCGTCTCCATGCTCGAACGCCGCGCCTCCGGCCCCCGCCTCGAACCGTCCCCAGCCCCGTCCTCCGAGTCGGCCCCGGTGCCCGCGCTCGTCCCCGCCACCCAGGACGACAAGGACAACCAGGTCGGGACCGCGGACGGGCCGTCCTCCGAGCTCGTCGACTACGCCCGCCGGGTGGCCACCGAATACCAGAACGCCCAAGGCAAGCCGATCAGCCGCGACACCCTGCGCGCCCGCCTTGGCGTGTCCAACCAACTCGCCTCCGACCTGCTGCGCACCCTACGCACCACCTCCGAACCCGCCTGAACCGAAAGGAGAACCATCGTGACCACCACCGACAAGCACACCGCAATGATCACCGGCCTGCGGGAACTGGCCACCTTCCTGGAGGCCAACCCCGAGCTCCCCATTCCCTACGAGGTGAGTGCCCTGTGTTTCCCCGCGCGAGGCGCCGACGCTGAGATGACCGCCGAGGTCGACCGGATCGCCACCCTCCTGGGCGCCGAAGTCGACGCCGAGGACGCCTCCTACGGCCACTACCGCACCGGCATCAACTTCGGCCCGGTCCGCTACGGGGCGCTCGCAGTCCTGGCCCACCGGCGCGCCCGGTACGACGCCGAGACCAGCTACGTCGGTTGCGTCGAACCCGACTCCGCCCATGCCGCCTGACACTCCACCGACCATCGAGCACAACGGCGAGCAGGAACCGCCCGCGCTGATCGCGCCCAAGCGGTGGCGGTGCTGCGACTGCGGGGCCATCGGTCTCGACAGCCACGGCATCACCTGCGAGTCCTGCGACGGTCTCGGCTTCTGCTGAAACCGTCGGCGCCCCCGGCCTGGCCGTACATCCGCCAAGACGCCTGCCAGGTCGGGGGCCATCCCCCCTCACCCAACGAGTGAAAGGAGGAGACCATCTTGCCCACAACACGCCCCGACACGCACGCGATCGCAGGCATGATCACCCGCCTGAACGATCCGAAGTACCCCCGCTGGGCCGCCCGGCTCCGCGCCACCGGCGGCTGCCGCCAGCCCATCCACATGCGGGGCCGCGTCCTGCACGTCGACCGCGCCACCGGCCGGCTCCTGCACCGCTACACCACCGCCACCGAACCCGAAGGCGTCCTGCACCTGCCGTGCAAGACCCGCCGCGCCTCCCGCTGCCCGACCTGCGCCGAGGTCTACCGCGCCGACACCTACCAGCTGATCCGTGCGGGCCTGGTAGGTGGCAAGGGCGTCCCGACCTCAGTCACCACGCACCCGTGCCTGTTCATCACCCTGACCGCCCCGTCCTTCGGCGTCGTCCACACTCAGCGAGAGAAGAACGGCAAGACCCTGCCCTGCCACGCCCGCCGCGACGCGCAAACCTGCCCGCACGGGCGCCTCATGTCCTGCACCGCCCGACACGGCGCCGACGAATCGTGCCTCGGGGAGCCGCTCTGCCCGGACTGCTACGACTACACCGGCTCGGTGCTGTTCAACGCCGTCTCCCCGAAGCTCTGGCAGCGCTTCACCGACGCCCTGCGCCGACGCGTCGCCAAGACGGCCGGTCTGACCCTGCGGGAGCTCCGCGAACGCCTGACGATCTCCTTCGCCAAAGTCGCCGAGTA
>NZ_JBPJUQ010000164.1:0-7925 GCF_051192615.1 Streptosporangium sp. G11 | reverse complement strand
ACCTGCGCCTGCCCTGGGAAAACCCCTGCCCACCCACCGATTAACGCCCGGACACGTGCGACGCGCATTTCGCTCCGTTTACGCGGTGATAGGCACTCCCGCCAGCCCACCACAACCATGTGGACACTCCCCGGGCCGCCCACGCGGCACCCTCCGCGGACCTGCTCCCCGTCACCCGGCCATCAAAACGACCAACCGGACGGCCTGACATCCGACACCGGGTTAAAAGCGAAGCTAAGGGAATCGAACCCTGCCCCCTTCAACCCTTCAGTACGAGTCGGAACAGCTGCGGGTGGTTCCAACAGCGTTCATGCGTTCATGCACTGCGCCGCGATCTCGCCAGGTGCCTCCCGGTGTGCGGCGAGCAAGTCGTCGAGGCCGACGCGGGTGAGGAACTCACTGCGGACGCGATCGGCAACGTTCGAAACCTCTTCGGAGCCGTCGTTGGCCGGGTCGATGTGCACGCGGTACGGGCGCTGCCCCGCAGGGAGCGCGACGATCCGGGCGATCTCGTCAGAGACCAGGGACGCGTCCGCGCCCTCAGGGGCCAGCGCGGCGAGCTTCTGGGCAACCTGGTCCATGAGATCGGGATACTTCGTCTCGTACTCCGCCTCGATCGCGGCGTCGGCCGGGTGGCCCGAGTGGGCGAAGTGGTTGGTGCCGCTGGTGAACGAGCCCGGGACCACGATCGACGTTTCCACACCCCAGCGGGCGAGCTCGGCGGCATAGCTCACGGCGAGGGAGTCCATGCCGGCCTTGGCGGCGAAGTAGGGCGCCAGGTAGGGCGGGGTTCCGCCCTTGACGCTGGAGCTGGATACCCAGATCACGAGGCCCTTGCCCGCCGCGCGCATGTGCGGGAGGGCGGCACGGTTGACGCGCTGGGTGGAGAGCACGTTCACCTCGTACAGCTCGGCGAGTTGCTCTGGGGTGAAGGCTTCCGCGGGGCCGGTGACCATGTGCCCGGCGTTGTGGATCAGGACGTCGATGCGGCCGTGTTCGGCGATGACCCGAGTGATCGCGGCGTCGACGGACACTTGGGAGTTGACGTCGAGTTCGATGGAGCGCAGGTCGACGCCGTGCTGGGCGCTGTAGTCGGCGACGGCCTCGACCTGCGGGGCGTTACGGGTCGTGGTTTGCCGCATGCCGGCGTAGACGGCATTGCCGGTGTCGGCGAGGGCGCGGGCGGTCAGGGCGCCGAAGCCGCTGGACGCACCGGTGATCACGACGATGTTGCTCATGGGAGTTCTCTCCTTTGGGATGGGGTCGCTGCCCGCACTGGAGAAGGAGGCGCGCGACGGGTGTCAGGAAGGGCGTGCAGGGAGGGGGAGGGCGTTCAGGCCACGCCGCCGTTGGCGTATAGGACCTGGCCGTTGATCCAGCGGGCCGGACCGGCGAGGAACGCGACCGCCTCGGCGATGTCCTCCGGTGTGCCCAGACGCTCGAGCGGGGCGGCCTTGGCAAGGTTGTCGATCGTGGCCTGGTCCTTGTCTCGAAGGAACAGGGGGGTGGCGGTGGGGCCGGGAGCCACGGCGTTGACGGTGATGTCCTTGCCGCGCAGTTCGCGGGCCAGGACCAGGGTCATGCCCTCGACGGCGGCCTTGCTGGCCGCGTAGGCCCCGTAGGTCGGGAACTGCAGGCGGGTGAGCGAGGTCGAGAAGTTGATGATCGCGCCACCGGCGCGCACCCGCCGGGCCGCCTGCTGGGAGATCACGAAGGTGCCGCGGATGTTGGTGCGGTGCATCCGGTCCAGGTCGTCCAGGTCCAGTGTGGCGATCGGCGACAGCAGCATGATGCCCGCCGTGTTGACGACAACGTCGATGCCGCCGAACTCCCGCTCCACGGCGTCGAACGCCTCCGCCATGGCGTGCTCGTCGGCGACGTCACCGCCGACCGCGATCGCCCTGCCGCCGGCCGCGGTGACCGCGGCGACCGTCTCGTCGGCGCGGGCCTTGTTGCCGGCGTAGTGCACGCCGACGGCGATGCCGTCCTTGGCGAGACGCTCGACGACCGCGCGGCCGATGCCGCCGGAGCCGCCGGTGACCAGGGCGACGCGGGTAGTGGTGTCTGTCATGGTGATCCATCCTTCGGTGAGGTACTCGTCGGACCCGCCGAGGCGAGCCGGGCGGAGGTTGGGTGTGGGTCAGCGTTCGCTGTCGAGGGCGGCCATGAGGGGGGCCGCGTAGCGCTCGCCGGCGGCAGACCCGGCGGGAACGGCCGCTTCGATCTCGGCCAGGGCGCCGGCGTCCAGAACGAGGCCGACGGCGCCGAGGGATTCGGCCAGGCGCTCCCGTCGGCGGGCGCCGACCAGAGGGACGATCTCCTGGCCCTGGGCGGCCACCCAGGCGATGGCGATCTGGCTGGTGGTGGCGTCCAGGCGCTCGGCGATGCGTCCCAGTGCTTCGACCAGGCGCAGGTTGGCCTGGAGGTTCTCGCCCTGGAAGCGGGGGCTGTAGGCGCGGAAGTCGCCCGTGCCCAGGTGCCGCGCGGTCGTCCAGTGGCCGCTGAGCAGGCCGCGAGAGAGCACGCCGTAAGCGGTCAGGCCGATGCCGAACTCGCGCAGCGTCGGGATGATGGAGGCTTCCGGGCCGCGGGAGAGCAGCGAGTACTCGATCTGTACGTCGCTGATGGGTGCGACGGCCGCGGCGCGGCGGATGGTGTCCGCCCCCACCTCGGACAGGCCGATGTACCTGATGAAGCCGGCCTGCTGCATCTCCGCGAGTGCACCGACAGTCTCCTCGACGGCGATGTCGGGGTTGAGGCGCGCAGGGCGGTAGATGTCGATGTAGTCGGTGTTCAGCCGTCGCAGGGAGTAGGCGAGGCGGTCCTTGACCGCGGCCGGGGACACGTCGTAGGGAACGGGCTGGAAGCCGCCGTCGGGGGTGCGGCGCGAGCCGAACTTGACGCTCAGGACGACCTCCTCGCGCCTGCGCTCCTTCAACACCCGGGCGATGAGCATCTCGTTGGCGCCCGAGCCGTAGAAGTCTGCGGTGTCGATGAGGTTCAGGTCCGCGTCGAGGGCGGCGTGCAGGGTGGCGATGCTTTCGGCGTCGTCGGCGGGCCCGTACAGATCGGACATCCCCATGGCGCCCAGCCCGATGGTGGACACCTCGGGGCCGCTCGCGCCGAGCTTGCGGGTGGCGATGGTCATGGTGGTTCTCCTTGTTGGACGAGGTTGATCGAGAAGGGGGCAGAGGGTCGCGCGGGTGCTCAGGCGTGCTGCGGCAGGCCGGTGAGGTCCATGCGGCGGGCCAGGCGCAGCCGTGGCTCCTCCGCCGCGCCGTTGGTGATCTCGGCGCCGTAGTCGAAGCCGTCGGCGACGGTGCGCCGGGGGCGCTGGCCGGCCGGAAGACCGACCACGCGGACGATCTCGTCGGCAACGATCTTCAGCAGCGCTCGGCCGGGGTTCTGGTGGGCATGGCTGATCCTCCGATGTTGGCGCGCCAACGAATACATCGCCGATAACGAGGCTTGCACATCAACGCTAACACATCACCGATGCGTCGCAAGTGTTATCGTCGATGCATGGCGGTAACCGAAAGGACGACGACAGCGCAGCCCTGCGAACGGATCCTGCGGGCGGCGACGGACCTGCTCGCCGAGGGAGGACGTGAAGCGGTGTCCACGCGCGCCGTCAGCGCGGCCGCCGGCGTGCAGGCACAGACCATCTACCGGCACTTCGGCGACATGCAGGGACTGCTCGACGAGGTGGCCCGGCGGGGGTACGCGTCCTACCTGGCCGCCAAACAGGCACAAGACGAGGACGGCGATCCGGTGGCGCAGCTGCGCCGCGGCTGGGACATGCACGTGGCGTTCGGACTGGCCAATCCCGCGCTGTACCGGCTGCTGTACACCGAGCCGCGGTCCGGCCAGCAGTCCGCGGTGACCGGTGAGGCCCACCAGGTGCTATTGCGACTCGTCGAACGGGTGGCCAAGGCGGGCCGGCTGCGGACGGGCGTCGAGGCGGCCGCGGCGATGATCCACTCCTCCGGCATGGGGGTGACGCTCACCCTCATCGCCGCCCAGGCCGATGACAGGCTTGGGCACTATGAAGGTCTGTCCGACAACGTCCGCGAAGCCATACTGGCCTCCGCACTCGTCCCGGCCGACGACAGCACCGGCCGACAGGAGGCGGGAGCGCATCACGCGGCCGTGCACGCCATCGCGCTCAAGTCCCTGATGCGCGACGGAGTGCGGTCCCTGACCTCCGGGGAACGCACCCTGCTCGACGAGTGGCTGGACCGTATCGCCGCCGAGGACGGGCCGGGAGCCGAAGCGAGCGCGGCCGAACCCGGCCAGGACCCCGTGCGGCGGCAGTAGCGTTCCGGTCAGACGGCAAGCTGGCGCTCTACTTCGCCGAGCACACCCTGTTCGGCCGCACCTTCACCTGGGCCCGGGGGCCGTTCAGTATGCAGCTTCCCGACCTGGGAACGCTCAGCCCCGTCGCGCTCGGGATCACGGTGGCCGCGCTCGTGATGAAGTGGCCGATGCTGCGCATCCTCGGCATCGGCACGATCCTGCTGCCGTAAACCTGGTCCCCGCAGATGCGAACCGTCGCGGGGATCGGGGATGGTAGAGATCGGCCGCGCCCACCCACGGGCCACGGG
Source organism: Streptosporangium sp. G11 (assembly GCF_051192615.1). NCBI lineage: Bacteria > Bacillati > Actinomycetota > Actinomycetes > Streptosporangiales > Streptosporangiaceae > Streptosporangium > Streptosporangium sp. G11. The sequence continues at coordinate 3,321 of NZ_JBPJUQ010000164.1, read as the reverse complement.
CAGGGCAGAAAGGGTGTCAGGGCATGAGCACCGACGAAACTGTCATGCGGGGCTTGACCGACAACGGAACGGTCAGTGGCGTTGGCGAGCCGACACGAAGTTGCCGCCGCTCCGCGGTCTTGCGTATCCGCTCAGCCAGCTCCCGCTCCCTCACGGGGGCACCCTCCACCCGTTGATCAGCCGCAGGCCGCCTCGGCACGCCGGCCGGGCGCCGTCACGCGCATTCGTCGAGGACGTCCGCCCGGTCCAGCAGGCCGAGCAGGCGGCGCATGCCGACCGGCACACTGATCAGGTGGGCCACGCCGTCGCGGCACAGGCCGGTCAGCATGCGCAGGCCCGCGAGGTCGACGAACTCCAACCGGCCGACATCGATGATGAGGATGTCCTCGGCTGCCCGGGCCAGGGCCAGGGTCCGGGCGACCGCCCGGGTGTTGGTGACGTCGAGCTCGCCGATCAGCCGGACCGCCCCTCCGGACGGGGCCGGGCTGTAGGTGATGCGCAGCGTGCGATCGAGGTAGAGCACGGCGTCGACCCAGCGCTCGCCGGATACAACCTGCTCCTGGATGGTCACGGCTTCACCGTCAGGCGTTCGTCGCGGGCCGGCGGCCGATGAGGCCGGCAGTCGGTGTTGCCGGGCGCGGTGAGCCGGCCGGTGCTGCACTACAGCCATGTGATCGATCCCCCTACTTGCCCTGATGCACGCTGACGAACCCGGACGTCTCCACCCTACGTCGGAATAAAGATACACGAAAGATATTTCCGGTATACTTCTTCCCGTGCTGATGTCTGTACCTGTCCGTTCCATGGTGATCTGCTCCGGCGATGTTGGGAGGATGTGACGTGGCCGAAAACAGTTCCGATCAGCCTTCGTCCTCGTGGACCTTCCTGACCCACCACGCCCGGGTCCTGCTGGAAATCGCCCATGACCCGCAGGCGCGGCTGCGCGACATCGCGGCCGTCATCGGCATCACCGAGCGCGCGGCGCAGGGCATCGTGACCGACCTGCACCAGGCGGGCTACCTGACCCGCGCCAAGGTGGGCCGCCGCAACCACTACACGATCAACCCCGACCAGCATTTCCGCTATCCCACCGAGGCGGGTGTGCCCATCGGCGTGCTGCTGGACATCTTCGCCCGCCACGACCAGGCCCTCCACGTAGGTCAGCGCCGCTAAAACAACCAGGACAATGGCCACGTTGACGCAGTACGCGACCGCGAGGGGGCGTCGTGCCGGGTGATCGAGCCGCGCCGCAGGTGCAGAGCTGGCATGTGGGGTCGGTGCGGGTGCTTCGCCTGATCGGTGAGCTGGACGCTGTGACGGTCCCGGGCGTGGCGGTGAAGCTCGATGAGGCGCTGCGCACCTTCGAGGACCTGTTGCTGGTCGTCGACCTCACCCAGGTGACCTTCATCGCCTCGGCCGGGGTGGGCGCCCTGGTGCAGATGCGCCAGAAAATCCAGCGGCGCCAGGGGCGCTTGATCGTGGTCCTTCCCCCGCAGGGGCGTGCGCGTCGTCTCTTCGAGCTGACGCGCATGGTGGATCACTTCGAGGTTCGCCTGACTCTCCCCGAGGCGGTCAGCGCTCTGCGAGGGCACGAGTCGCGCCCTCTTCTCACAGAGAAGAGAAGGCCGGCTCCGGAGCCGACACCGCCGCCGACACCGATTCCGGGAGGCCCATCCGGCGGCATGCCATAGGCACCTACCGGGCGAAGGCCTGCCTGCTACCGGGTGAGTGGGTCCGGGCCACCGCCAAAGCCCTGATCCGTGAGGTCAAGGCCGGTCCCCCTTCGCCGTAGGTGCTTCGTATGTGAAGTCGGGATCTGGATCAAAGTCCGTGAAGTGGTGACGGATGGTGATCCTGTCGTCTGTGCACGCATGGCTGGTGATCGCGATTCGGTAACTCGATGAGCGAGAGAACGGCCGCATCGTCATGATCCGGTTCATCCCAGAACTGATCATCACGAGCGGCCGCGAGGGCTATTGTGCAGCACGCCTCGGCAGGTGAGGAAGCCTGCTACGTCAACCTGCTGTTCCCGCATCTCAACCAGGTGCACGTTCAAGCGATCGAGCAAGACCAAGGGGGCGTGCTGATCACGGCTCGAACCCGAACCGACGATGCAACGTGCCGACGATGCGCCACCCCCTCGGGTCGACGACACAGCCGCTACCGGCGACGGCTTCATGATCTGACCACGGCGGGCCAGCCCGTGCTGATCGATTTGGAGGTCCGCCGGTTCTTCTGTGACAACCCCTCCTGCGACATGCGTACCTTCGTCGAGCAGGTGCCTATGCTGACCCAGCGGCACGCCCGCCGCACCCTGTTGCTTCGCGCCATGCTGGAAGCTGTCGCGCTGGCTTTGGCGGGTCGCGCCGGTGCGCGACTGGCGAGCGTGCTTGGCGTGGCGGCCAGCCGCTCCACCTTGATTCGGCTGATCCATGCCCTTCCCGATCCCGAGATCGGCCAGGTCACCGTGTTGGGCGTGGATGACTTCGCCACCCGCCGCGGCAACAGCTATGGCACTGTCCTGATCGACATGGCCACCCGCCGGCCCATCGATCTTCTGCTCGACCGTCAGGCCAACACCCTTGCCGACTGGCTGCGCCAGCACCCCGAAGTGGAAGTGATCTGCCGCGACCGGGCCAGCGCCTATGCCGAAGGCGCCCTCAAAGGCGCACCCCAGGCGACCCAATGCGCCGATCGCTGGCACCTGTGGCACAACCTCATCCAAGCGGTGGAGCGGTCGGTCGCCCGGCACCGCTCCTGCCTGCGAGAACACCAAACCGACGCTCCCGAGCCTGAACCAGCGGCCCAGCCGCGGCCCCCGCGACCGAAGGGCTCCACCAGGTTCGCCGACCGGACCCGCGCCAAGCACGCCAGAATCCACGAGCTGAAGGCGGCTGGGCACAGCCTTCGAAGCATCGCCCGCCAGCTCGGCATGGGCCACCACACCGTAATCCGCTATGCCCGCGCCACCACACCCGAAGAACTGCTCTGGGGCCAGTGGACGAACAAGCCCAGCGCCGTCGACGACTTCAAGCCCTACCTGCACCAGCGCTGGAAAGAAGGCGAGCACAACGCCACCCGCCTGTTGAAGGAGATCACCGCGCTTGGTTACCGCGGCAGCTACGCCGCGCTGAGCGATTATCTGCGACCTATGCGTGCACCAAGCCCCGTCGCACCACCGGCGCCTTCGGTTCGCAAGGTCACCGGCTGGATCGCCACCCACCCCGAACGACTAGAAGAGACTCACCATCTCCAGCTCAAGGCCGTTCTGGCCCGATGCCCGGAGCTGACCGCGCTCATCAAACACGTCCGCTCCTTCGC
>NZ_JBPJUQ010000163.1:0-8128 GCF_051192615.1 Streptosporangium sp. G11 | reverse complement strand
CGGTCATGCTTGAGATCACATGATCATCGGGAAGGTACACCCCTTCCCGGCCGATCCACAGGTCTCAAGCATTGCTCTCAGATTATCCAGGGGTGGCGTCTCGGGGTATCGCCCGCCACCGCCTGTCCCGCCGTCGGGGCTCCCGCCACCGGGGGGCGGTGGCGGCGCACCTCCGCCACCGCCACCGCCGGTGGTGGTGCCGCCTCCCCCGCCACCATCCGGCTCCTCGCACACATAGAAGTCGCAGTTCGGCGGCATGGCCGCGGCGGGACCGGCGCTGATCAAGCTCGCGGCGCCGACCGAGAAGACCACGGCAATGACCATTACGGCCTTGCGTTTCTTGTTCATGCAGTCATCTCCTTTCGTCGTCAGACACGAAAGGATCTCCGGCTGCCCTTGGAGGCCGGTTGCGAATCAATGAGAGCCGCTGCGGTCTGACCGGGCCCCTCCGCTCCCGAAGGTGGTCCCAGCCCCGAAGTGGGTCTTCGTTTGGGGTTGAGGCTCTGCTTGCTGTCGTGGCCTTCTGTCTCATGACCGGGTGAGGGATGGCTTGTGCGTTCGGTGGGTCTCATTGGGGCACTTCGCGGGGGGTTTGGGCGAGGACCGGCATGTGGAACAGGAGGCTGTCGCCGTGGTGGGTGGTCAGGGCGCCGGGGCGGTGCCGCAGGATCGCGGCCTGTGCCGCCTGGTTGTCGGGCAGGGTTTCGGCGGTGAAGTGGGTGATGCCGCGGGCGTGGGCGAGTTCGCCGAGGGCGTCGATGAGCAGTCGGGACAGGCCGTGCCGCTGCCAGGCGTCGGCGACCAGCATGGCCATCTCGGCCGTGCGGGGGTCGGTGCGGTCGCGGACGTATTCGGCGATCGCGACGGTGTGATCGCCGCTGTCGGGGATGGCCAGGAGGATCTCGCGGTTCCAGTGGTCGACGGTTTGCAGGGAGCGTAGGTAGCCGGCGGGGATGCGGGGTGAGCCGACGAAGAAGCGGTGGTAGAGGCTGGTGGCCGAGGCGTGGTCTGACAGCCCACGGACAAGGGGGACGTCGGCGGGCCGGCAGGGGCGGATCGTGAGACCAGGTGTGCGGTGCGCGGGAAGGGTCGCGGTGGTCACGGGCGGGTCCTCCGGAGCGGGGTGATGCCGAGAGCGGTAGCGGCGCTGAGGGCGGCGGTGCCGGCGATGAACCACCAGCCGTGCCGGAAGGCCTCCTGCAGGTGCGTAGCGGGGAGGTCGAGGGTGCCGAGAACGGCGACGAGGATCGCCACACCCAGGACGTAGCCGAGCTGGCGGCTGGTGTTGACCACGCCGCTGCCGGTGGCGGCCTGGGCGGGCGGCAGGCCCGCGGTGGCGGCGGCGATCATGGTGGGCAGGGCCAGCCCGATCCCGACGCCGATGACGATCCAGCCGGGCAGCACCTGCGTGGTGTAGCGAACATCTGCGGAGGTTCCGGCGGCAAGCAGCAGCGCGCCGGCGCAGAACAGCAGGTTGCCCACGGCGATCAGGGCGCCGACCGGGACGCGCCGGGCCAGGCGCTGCCCGACGACGGCGAACAGCGGCACCATCAGCGGCCCCGGCACGATCGCCAGGCCGGTCTGGATCTCGCTGTACCTGGCGGCGTGCTCCAGCCAGAGCACGATGGCGGGGAAGGCCGCGCCGAAGGCCGTGCAGAACACCAGGGCGGTGGCGTTGGCCCACACGAAGGACGGCACCCGCAGCAGAGCGGGGTCGATGACGGGGGCCGGGTGCCGCGCGGTTCGGCGGGCGAACACGCCGATCCCGGCGGCCGCGGCGGCCAGCACCGCGATCGTCGGACCGTTCGCCCAGCCCCACGCGCCGCCCTGGACCAGGCCGAGCGACAGGGCGCCGACCGCCGCGGCCAGCACTGCCACACCGAGCAGGTCGGGCATCGGGACCGGAGAGGCAACGCCGGTGTCGGGGATCAGCCGCCAGGCGGCGGCGATCACCGCGATCCCGATGGGCACGTTGATCAGGAACACCCACTGCCAGGACAGCTGCACCAGCGCTCCCCCTGCGACCGGGCCGATCGCGGCGGCGAAGGAGCTTGTGGTGGCCCAGATCTTCACCGCGCCGGTGCGCCGTTCGGCGGGCAGGGCGGTGAGCAGCAGGCCGAGGCTGGCCGAGGTGAGCGCCGCGGCTCCGGCGGCCTGCAACCCCCGGAAGGTCACCAGCCACCACAGGGACGGGGCCGCCGCGCAGGCCGCGCTGGCGACGGTGAACAGGGCGAGGCCGGCCAGGAAGGCGGTCTTGCGGCCGTGCCGGTCGGCCAGCCGCCCGGCCGGGATCAGCAGCGCCGCGTACACGATGGTGTAGCCGTTCAGAACCCAGCTGAGATTGGCCAGGCTCGAGCCCCGGTAGGCGGCGCCGATGCTGGTGAAGGCGACATTGACCACGAACACGTCGAGCATCGCCATGAACGCGGCCGCGCACAGCACGAAGGTGACGGCGCCGGGCCGGACGTGCCGGGGTGGCGCCAGGGCCGTCAACGTGGGTTCGGGCATGGGGGGACCTCTCATCCATCTGGCTACCCTTATGTATAGCCAGCCTGGCGCTGACTATACATAGGTGAAGCCATGGCGGGTAGCATGGTTCCATGGCTGCTGTGATGGAGGGACCGCTGGCGGACCTCGGCGCATGGAAGACCGACGGCTGCTCGCTGGTCAAGGCCCTGGAGATCGTCGGGACCCGGTCGTCGCTGCTGATCCTGCGCGAGGCCTACTACGGCACCACCCGTTTCAGCGCCTTCGCCCGGCGCACCGGTCTCACCGACCGGGTCGCGGCCGGGCAGCTCAGGCACCTCACCGAGGCAGGGCTGCTGGCCAAGCGTCCCTACCGGGACGAGGGCGGCCGCACCCGCGAGGAGTACGTGCTCACCGACATGGGCCGCGACCTGCTGCCCGCCGTGATGAGTCTGATGCAGTGGGGCAACAAGTACCTGCAGGACGGGCGTCCGCCGCTGCTCTACTTCGAGCACGGCACCGAATCACCAGTCGAGGTCGAGCTACGCAGCGGCACCGGCCGCAAGGTCGAACTGGAGAACCTCGCCGTCCGCCTCAACCCCGACCGGCGCAAGCCGCAGGGCGACTGACCCTCAGACCCCGGCCCGCCCGGGCATGCCCGGTGTATTGCCGCACCGACCAAGGGTTGTCGGGATTAGAAGGTTTGTCGACACATGCGTAGCCGAATACGAACCCGCAGGTAGTCACTGTCGATGACTTGTGTCGAAAACCAACGTCGGTGAACGGTCGTCAGTTGCATTCCGACACACGCTCTTCGGCTATGCGCGGGTCTCGACCGCTGACCAGAACCCTGACCACCAGATCGACGCCTTGCTGCGGGCTGGGGTCGAGCGGGACAACGTCTACCTTGATCGCGCCAGTGGCGCGAAGGCCTCCCGTCCGCGGTTCGACATCGTGCTGCGGATGCTCCGCTCGGGCGACACGTCGAAGGCCACCCGGCTGGACCGGTTGTCGCGCTGGGTGTTGCGCCTGGTGACCCTCGGCGCCGAGTTGCGGATGCGCGGGATCGGTCTGCACGTGATCGAGCAGGGCCTCGACACCGACACGATGGAGGGCCGGGCGATGTTCGGGATGCTCAGCGTGCTGGCCGAGCCGCAGCGTGAGCTGATCGTGGCCAACACCAACGACGGCCTGGCCACCCGGGCCCGCGGCCGCGTCGGCGGCCGCCGGCCCCGGCTCACCGCCGATCAGGCCGCGCTCGCTCGGCAGCTGTATGACGCCCGGACCAAGACCATCCAGCAGATCGCCGACCTCTTCGGGGTTCCGCGCAGCACGGCCTACGGACATCTTGACAAGAACAGCACGACGCCTCGCCGGCGAAGCCCGAGCTGGCGAGGAAGTTCCACGACAACACCGTGAGGTCCCTCTCGGAGGAGCGTGCGGCCGAGATCGCGTCCCGAACGCTCGCCCTTCCTGACGCTCAGAGCGCCGAAGGTCTCACCGCGCTGCTGACCTCGGCGGGGAAACGCTGAGGTCGAGACAGTTACCGCTCCCGGACTGCGTAGGTCAGGTGGGTCACCCGCTGCGTCGGCTCCGCGCGGACCGGCTCCAGGGCCACGCGGCCCGCGTCCACGCCTTCGAACAGGCGGATTCCGGAGCCGAACAACACGGGTGAGAGCGCGATCGAGAACTCGTCGATCAGGCCGGCGTTCACGTACTCCAGGATCGTCGCGCCGCCGCCCGCGATGCGGACGTCTCGGTCGTCGGCGGCCTCGCGGGCCTGGTCGAGCGCGGTCTCGATGCCGTCGTTGACGAAGTGGAAGGTGGTTCCCCCCGGCCGCTCCCAGGGGTCACGCTTCTCGTGCGTCACGACGAAGACCGGCGTGTGGAACGGCGCCTCCTCCGGCCACGCCTGCTCGCCGCCGTCGAACATGCGCTTGCCCATCACGCTCGCGCCGGTGCGCTCGAACGTCTCCCGCGCGATGTCGTTGTCGCGCCCTTCCTCGCCGCCCTCGCCGAGCTTCAGGTTCTCCCGGAAGAACCGCTGCGGGAATATCCACTGCTGCAGTTCCATCCACTGTGCCGCCCAGCGCTGGAGCTGCGGGTCGTCCTGCCGCTCAGGCGAGATGAACCCCTCCAGCGACTCCGGCGCGATGAAGCCGTCCAGCGACATGGACACGCTGAAGAACACCTTTCCGGCCATCAGTCCTCAACTCCCTTCCGAACGATCTCGGTGACGTAGGCAGCGAGGTTGCTCAGGGTCTGCTGGCCGCCCTCGATCGCGTGGTACTTCTCGACCGCCTCGTCGCGCAGCTCCTTGGTGGGGAACACCGTGCGCATCTCGATCCGGGTCGCCGCGCCGTCAGGCGCGAACGTGAGGACCGACTCGAAGGCGTTCGGGTCGCCGCGGGACTCACCGTGCAGCAGCGCGATCCGCTCCGGCGGGGCGATCTCGGTCCAGGAGATCCACTCCTGGTAGTCCGTCCCGTCCGGTCCGTGCATCACGAAGTCCCACTCCCCGCCGATGCGGAACTCGAACGCCCGCGTGGTGGTGGTGAACCCCTCCGGTCCCCACCATCGCGACAGGTGCCGGACTTCGGTGAACGCCTCGAACACCAGCTCCCGTGGGGCACTGATGACCCGGGAGATCACGATCTCGCGGTCGGCCGTCGCTGACTGCGCCGGCGCGTCCCGTCCTGTCACTGCCATCGGTCACTCCTTCTGCCTTGCCTGTTTGAGGTCCTGCACGTACGCGTCCAGCCGGTCGAAGCTCTCGTTCCAGAACCGCTCGAACCCGCCGGTCCACTCGTGGACCGATCGCAGCCCGCGGGCGTCAAGGCTGTACAGGCACTGCTTGCCTGCCTTGCGGTCTCGCACCAGCCCGACCTCCCGGAGCACCCGCAGGTGTTTGGACGCCCCCGGCTGGGTCATCCCCAGCTCCTGGGCCAACTCGGTCACCGGCCGCTCACCCGCCCGCAGCAGCACCAGGATCTCCCGGCGCTGCGGCTCGGCGATCGCGTTGAAAACGTCCGACGTCGTCGCTGCTCGTGCCATGGACGCCATCATATGCCTATATCGGCATGCGTCAAGCCGGAGGAATCAGGCAGGTCTTGTCAGATGACGATCGTGACCCTTGTCGGCGGCTGCGGAAACGCGTATCCCGTAGATGGCACGCGCGACGGCGGCGGGCAGGGAAGGCGATGGGTGAGCAGCACGCCAACGGCTGGCGGGTGAGCCACCACCGGCTGGTGGCCGACGCCACGGTCGGCGTCATCGCCAACCCGATGTCGGGCCGTGACATCCGGTGGCTCGTCGCGAGCGCGTCCGTGTTCCCAACGCCGAGAAGGCCAGCATGGTGGTCCGGCTGACGGCGCTCGTCACCGTCGCCAACGACCACTTCCTCGACCAGTGGCGCCACATCCACCAGCCCCAGACGAGCCCGACACATCCGCCGACATCTTCGAGATCCCAGCAGAGCGCTTCGACCGCTCGCCGCTCACGGACCGAAGCAGGCCACCACCCGCCCCATAACCCGCACTTCAGATCACCTTGTCGCCGCACCCAGCCCAGAGCCGACGTCGCTATGCCCAGCGACGCGAACTCCAATCTCCACCGGCGCGCACCTCGCCGTCGACGGCGTAAAGGAACGTGGCCTTCCAGTTGACGTTGCGTTTAACGCTGGCGATGACCGCGCCAGCCGACAAGTCGCGAACCACGTCTCGCATGATGCCGGCGTAGCCTCCCCACTCGATCATGATGGTTCCCCCAGGTGCGGGCCCAACCTCGATGCCGCCTGGGCCGATGTGGTCGGGGTCGTCCACGGCGCGTAGGCGGCGCAGCACTTCCTGAGAGTCGAGGGTTTGTACGAAGGTGAAGCAGAAGCCGTCGTCAAAGCGGTAACCGAACTCTTCCAACCAGCGATAATCATCTGCCGTCACACCACTCATGGTCATCTCCTCCGCTCGGCGGGTTCGGATCACTCCGGGTCGCCGAACAGGATTATCCGCAGCGACCGACCACCTGGACGATCTTTCATGTCTCTGGCGTCCAGCGATCCCACCAACCTCGCCGCATGGTCTTCCACCTATATGCTCCGGCCCTCGATGCCGCTCAGAGCATCACTGGGGACACCGGCGGTACCGGCCATGGTTTGCGTCCCGAGGCAGGGAATCTTTCCCTGAAGTATCTGGACAGCCGACCGGTGACCTATGAAGCAAACGCGGTGATCTCACTCACCCTCGCGTGGGAGGCGGACAACTTGTTCGGAGTACGCATTTCCGCGGGATCGAACTCTCAGCGAGAACACCGTGCGCTGCTCGGGCGGCTTTCGCTGACTTTTCGCTGACTCCAGCCCGCGAGAACCCTGCGAAGGCCGTGCGGCCCACGTTCAAGGACAAACGAGCCGCCTAGCCGCCTGTGGTTTCCGGCGAAAAAACAACGCTAAGCCGCAGGGCCGGGCCGGCGGGTGACGCACCAGGGGCGGATGGCCAGAACCGCGGGTGCCGGGACGGCGGTCGTGCGGGCGCAGGGCCGCCGGCTGCAACAGGTCGAGCACAGGAAACGGCCCCCGGGGGAGGTTCCCCCGGGGGCCGGACTCGTCTTGCCTTGCGCCCTGCTCAGGCCGCCTGGATCCTGTTCGCCGTCGTGTCGGCCGACACCGCCGAGGCCAGGGGCGCGAATGCCCTGCCCGCCTACCTCGAGGTGTTCCTGGTGCCCGGGGTTTGGCGATCGGCACCCTGCTGGGTGCCGATCGCCGTCGCCATGGTGACGCTCGCGGTCACGGTCTGACCGGCCGGTACCGCACACTCAGCTCGGCCATGGGGTCGCCGGCACCGACCCGGTGGAGGTAGTGCGGCCGGCCACCGGGAAGGTCCAGCAGCCGGATGCCGTCGCCGAGCAGCACGGGCGCGATGTGCAGGTTGATCTCGTCGAGCAGCCCGCGTTCGAGAAGCTGGCCACCGATCGTCGGCGAAAGCACCTCGACGTTCCTGCCGCCGGCCGCGGCCAGCGCGATCCGTACCGCCTCGGCCACGTCACAGTCCAGGAATGTGACGCCGTCGGCGGGCTTGGCGTCCTCCGGATGATGGGTGAGCACGAAGATGGGGCCGGTCCAGGCGCCGCCGTAGACGTTGCGGGGATCCGGGAAGTGGTCCCAGCCGCGCCGGCCGCCCAGGACCGCGCCGGTGGTCTCGACGTACTCCTCGATCAGGCCCGGCTGGGGCGAGATGCCGGTCATCATCCAGTCCATCTCGTGGTTGGGCCCGGCCACGAACCCGTCCAGGGACATGGTGAAGTGCCAGAGCACCTTGCCGTTCGCGGTCTGCGGTTCGATGTCGTTCACTGCTGTCTCCTCTGCCGGCTGATTGCCTCGTGCGGTACTGAGACGGCATCCACCGCAGAACCTCATCGGTCCAGGGTGGGTGGGAGGTTGAACGACGGGAACAGGGCCGGCTCGTGGAATGCGACGATCTCGGTTATCCGGCCGTCGCGGACCAGCATCACGCCGATGCCGAACGGCTCGTACGCGTGCCCGCCCGGCGGGCACCGGTACGTCGCCGCGGCCAACTGGCCGTTGGCGCTCGCCGTGAGGTGCCCAGCAGATTCCGGACAGTCAGCTACATAAGCTGACAGAAGTCTGGAAGAGGTAGGTACGTGACGAGGC
>NZ_JBPJUQ010000162.1:0-8500 GCF_051192615.1 Streptosporangium sp. G11 | reverse complement strand
CGATCTTCTCGGAAGTCCCGTGACCTGCGCAGATCAGCTCACCTTGGGGCTGGGGACACATTCGGGAGGAGGACGCCTTCACAGTGCTCGCAGGCGACATCTGTCACGTGGGTGTGGTGCGGTCCCGCCGCCCTGGTGGGCGGAGGGGCCGTGACCTGCTGGGAACCGATCTATCCGTGCACCGGGTAGTTGGCGCGGAACACGTTGTGCGGGTCACGGGCCCGCTTGATCTCCCGCAGCCGCGCGAGCGCGCTGCCGGAGAAGGACTTCGCCGCCGTGTCACCGGGGGACAGCACGGTGTACGGCTTGTGGCCGCTGATGTAGGCCTCCAGGTCGGCCACGACCTCGGCCTGCTTGGCGCGCGTCGCGTCGACCGTGTGCGGCAGGCCGAGACCCAGCAGGCCGAGCAGGTACGGCTCCGCCACCGCGCCGCTCGCACCGGCCCCGCCCTCCGGCTCGGCGAGCGCCCCGCCCAGATGCCTGATCTGCACGTTGATGAGCGGTTCGACCGGCTTGGCCAGCAGGAGCTCCACCGCGTCCGCGTCCAGGCCGGTGAGCAACTCCGCACGAGCGATGGACGGGGCCGGGTCGGTGGGCTCGGCGGTGATGTCACCCAGGTCGGCAACCGGGACGACGCCACGGCTGTCGGAGATCGCGCCCCCGATCTTGTCGATGCGCACCAGTAGGTCCTCTCCCTGAGCAGCCTCACCCAGGTAGGCCAGATCCAGCGTCACCATCGGCGACGCGCCGGGTGGCTGGAACCGGTTGATCCAGACACTGAGCTCACGCGGCGCCTCGGCGGTGATCTCCAGGAACGCGTCGTACACCTCCCTGGTCCGGTGCTCCGGCCAGATCACGCGCCCGCCGTACAGGACCGGCGCGGGATACAGCTCGAGTTCGAGGGCGGTCACCACCGCGAAGTCCCCGCCACCGCCGCGCAGCGCCCAGAACAGCTCGGGATCGGACTCGGCGCTCACCCGGCCCGGCTCGCCGTCGGCGTCCACGATGTCGATGGCCCGCACGCTGTCGGAGGCGAAACCGTACTTGCGGCTGAACCAGCCGACCCCACCGCCCAGGGTGTAGCCGGTCACGCTGACCCCCGGCGCGCTGCCGGACAGGCCGGTCAGACCCAGCGGACCGGCCGCCGCCAGCACGTGCCCCCACTTCACGCCCGCGCCCACCCGGACCACGCGCTGCTCCGCGCGTACCTCCACCTGGTTCAGCAGGCCGGTACGCAACAGGATCAGGCCTTCCACATCACCCGATGCGCCATGCCCGCTCGGCTGCGCGGTCACCGTCAGACCCGCCCGCCGCGCGTAACGCACGAGCGCCGCCACGTCATCGGCATCCGCAGCCTCCACCACGGCCGCCACCGGCTGCCTGACGGTCAGATTCCACGCGGTGGCCGCCTGTTCAAAGCCGTCGTCACCGGCCAGGAGCACGCGCCCCTTGAGGACACCGCGCAAATCGTTGATCGTCATCGTCGTCTCTCTTTTCGAGTTCTCAGAAAATGCGAAGGAACACCATGCCGCACTGCGGGGACGTCAGGCGGGCTGCGCGGCGGGCGCTGGGGTGGCGGTCTCCTGGGCCTTGCGCGCCTTGCTGGTCTCGCGGAGGATCAGCAACCCCGTGACCGCGATCAGCGCCGAGGTCAGGCCGTGGATGCCGAACGCGGCGGCCACGCCGCCGTCGTGGGCCAGCACGTTGACCATGTCGCCGAACGGGGCGACGGCCACCATCAGCAGGACCCAGCCCAGGGCGCGGCGGTGGCCCGTCACCAGCAGGATGCCCATGGCCAGGCCCATCGCGATTTCGCGGCTGCCCTTCACGAAAGAGAAGCCGCTGTCGCCAGAGGGCCAGTTCGGCAGGCCCGGGAAGGACGTCCCGAGGGGCAGGACGAAGGACAACCCGAGGTAGAGGGTGAACAGGACGACGGCGGCGGCCAGGCCGGTGTTGAGCTTCTTCTGCGACATGGTTGTTCTCCTTTGATGTTCAGACGGGGGTCGGGGCAGGGTTCAGCCGCGGACGCGGCGGATGTGGCGGGCGTAGCGGGGGCGGCCGATGACGTGCCAGATGACGCGGACCGGGGCGGGCAGGCCGCTGAGGACGATGGCGCGCTCGGCAGGGTTCGCGTCTTCCAGGACGGCGCCGAAGAGCGTGAGCAGGGTGAGCTTGGGAGTGTTGTTCACCAGGTGGTCGCCCAGGGAGGCCCACTCCTGTTGGGTGATGTGCTTGGCCGCGAGCGGGAGGAGGGTGGCCTCCTCGTCGTCGAGGTGTTCCAGCAGGACCGCGCGGTGCTCGGCGAGGGCGGCCACCAGGGTGTCGCGTTCGTCGGCGCCCGCGGTGGCCTCCCAGGCGGGGACCGCGGCGGCCAGTCTGGTCAGGGTGGCCGCGATGCGTTCGTGCTGGGCCTGCATGCGCAGGACGATGTCGGCCTCCAGGTCCACCCGGGCGAGCAGCGGCGGCCACAGCAGCTCGTCCTCGCCCTCGTGATGGTGGTGCAGGCCCAGCCGGTAGATGCGGAAGTGGTCGGCGATCACCTTGGCGCGAGCAGTGTCACCCGGGGCGACCGCCGCGACGAGGTCCACCAGCAGCCGTGTTTCACGGCGGAAAACGCGGTGCACGATCTCCATGTCCTGGGTATTGACGCTCATCTGTTCCTGCCCTTCATCGGTTGCGACGTGTTCAGGTTGCTCTCGGGTGTTTGGAGGGGACTTGGAGCCGATTTGGAACAGCCCAAGTACTATGTCCGGATCATGGTTTTCATCCGCGTACTGGGCTCGTTCGCCGCCGAGGTGAACGGTGAGCCCGTCCACCTCGGCGGGCCGCGGCAGCGCGGCGTACTGGCCCTGCTGGTGGCGGCGCGCGGGCAGGTCGTACCGGTCGACCGGATGATCGAGGACCTGTGGCGCGGCGAGCCGCCCGCGCGGGCGCTGATGTCCTTGCAGGCGTACGTGTCCAACCTGCGCCGGCTGCTGGAGCCCGGCCGCCCGTCACGCACCCCGGCCCGGCTGCTGGTGAGCGCGGCGCCCGGCTATGCGCTGCGGCTGCCCCGCGAGTCGGTGGACGCGTGGCGGTTCGAGGACCTGCTCGACCAGGCCCGTACGGACACCGACCCGCGCGCCGCCCGGGCCCGGCTCGCCGAGGCATTGGGCCTGTGGCAGGGACCGGCGTTCGCCGAGGTCGCCGACGAGCCGTGGGCCGCCGCGGAGACGGCCCGGCTGAACGAGCTGCGCCTGGTCGCCACCGAACTGCACGTCGCGGCCGGTCTGCGCATCGGCGACCCCGCCGCGGTGGTTCCCGAGGCTGAGCGGCTCACCCGCGACGAGCCTCTGCGTGAGGAGGGCTGGCGGCTGCACGCCCTGGCCTTGTGGAGCAGTGGCCGCCAAGCCGACGCGCTGGCGACGCTCCGCCGCGTTCGCGGGATCTTCGCCGAGGAGCTCGGGCTCGACCCCGGCCCGGACCTGACGGCGTTGGAGGAGGCGATCCTCACCCAGCGCACGGACGTCCTCCACGCGTCCGTGTTCCTGCCACCGCCTGTTGTCCCGCTGCCGCAGACGGTTCCGATCACCGAGGCGCCGTTCGTCGGACGCCAGGAGGAGCTGGCGGCACTGGTCGCGGCCGCTGCCGAGGCCGCCGCCGACGGAGCGCGCATCGCCCTTGTCACCGGCGAGGCCGGGCTCGGCAAGTCGACGCTTCTGGAACGCCTCGGCAGGCGGCTCGAACGTGACGGATGGCTGGTCGCCGTCGGCCACTGCTCGGAGGTCGACAGCGCGCCGCCCGCGTGGGCCTGGACTGAGGCGCTGAGAGGCGTTGCCGCGACCAGGTCCCCGGGCGAGTTCGCGGACGACCTCGCGCCGCTGCTCACCGACACCGAGCCGGTGAACGTCGACGCCACCGCGGGACGGTTCCGCCTGCGTCAGGCCGTGTGGAAGTGGCTCGCGGCCGTCGCCGCGGAACGCCCGGTCGCCGTCGTGCTGGACGACCTGCACTGGGCGGACGCCGTCACGCTGGAGCTGCTCGGCGGCGGCCTCGGCATTCGGGCCCCCGTTCTGGTCGTGGCGGCTTACCGGGCGGACGAGAGCGGGCACCTCACCGAAACGCTGGCCTCGCTGGCGCGCGCCACGCCGCTGCGGCTCCCCCTGCCCGGCCTGGACGACGCGGCCGTCGCGCAGGTCGTACGGAATGAGTGTGAGGCCGATGACGAGACCGTCGCCGGAATCGCCGAGCGCACCGGCGGCAACCCGTTCTATGTGCGGGAGAGCGCGCGGCTGCTGAACGGAGAGGGCGCGCTGGTCGCCCTCTCCGAGGTCCCCGAAGGCGTACGGGACGTGCTGCGGCGGCGCCTCGCACGGCTGCCCGAGGCAGGCGTGGCCGTGCTGCGACTGGCCGCGGTCGCAGGCCGGGAGAGCTCGGTGGACGTCCTCGTGGACGCCGCCGACACCGACGAGGAAGGCGTGCTGAACGCACTGGACGCAGGCGTGATCGCCGGGCTGCTGAGCGAGCCCGGCCCCGGACGGGTGCGGTTCGTCCACGCCCTCGTCCGCGACACCCTCGTCGCCGGCGTCAGCCGCCTGCGGGCATCCCGCATGCACGCCCGCATCGCCGCCGCACTGGAAGCCACCGGCGACATCCCGGCGCTCGCGCACCACTACGCGCGAGCCGGATCCCCCAAGGCCGTCGGCTACTGCCTCCGGGCCGCCGAACTGGCCGAAGCACGCTACGCCCACGACGTCGCAGCCGATCTCCTCACCGACGCGGTCGCGAACTCGACCGGCCCGGAGGAGCGCATAGACCTGCATGGCAGGCTGCTGCGGGCGCAGATCCGGGCCGGCGCCTTGCTTGCCGCGCGCCAGACCCGCCTGCAGGCCGTCGAGTACGCCGAGTCCCTGGGACGCGACGACTTGATGATCGCCGCGTTCACGGCCTGGACCGAGCCGACACCATGGCAGTCCCGCGAGTACGGCACGGTGGACCGGCCCATCGTCGACAGGCTGAGCCGCCTGCTCAAGCGCACCGACCTGGCCCCGGAGGCACGCAGCCACCTCCTCGCCGCCTACGCCGAAGAACTGGTCGGCGAGGACGACCCCACCGCCCTGGCGGCGGCCCGCGAGGCGCTCGACCTCGCCACCTCACCCCGCCTGCGGGCGGCGGCCCTCCAGGTCTTTACCCGCGGCCACCGCGGCTTGCCCGAACGCGACAACCTCTGCCGCGAACTGGTGGCGATCGGCACCGAGCACGACCTGCCCGTCTATCGCGTCACCGGGCTGCTCAACCAGGCCAGCGCCGCCGCCGGGGCCAACGACCCGGCCACCATGCGCCGCGCGGCTGCCGAGGCCCTCGACCTCGCGCGCACCTACCGGCTGCCCGAAGCGATCGGCGTCGCCGAGGTGGTGCTGGCGACCCTGGCCCTCATCGAGGGCCGGTTCGCCGACGCCGAACGGCTCTACACCGAGGCCGCCGACGGCATGCGGCGCGCCGGATCCCTGCACGCCGTCGGCTTCCTCGGCCTCGCGCTGGCCGCGATCTGGGTGAACAACGGCACGCTCGGCGAGCACCTGGAGGAGGTGCGCGCCTTCCACGAGGCGTTCGGCCCGATCGCCTCCGACCTGCTGGTCCTCGCCCTGCACGCCAACGGCCTGATCGACGAAGCCCGCCGGGTACGCACCTCGGACCCGATCCGGCCCGACTACTTCTTCACCTTCCTCACGACCGTCCGCGCGATGGCCGCCATCGCCCTGGACGACCGCGCCGCGGCCGAGGAGATCTACGCGACGCTGCTTGCGCGCTGCGACGGCCCCCCGCCGGACGCCACGAGCCTGTCCGTGGAGCTGCGCCCGGTCGCCCACACCCTCGGCGAGCTGGCCGTCTTCCTCGGCCACGACGACGAGGCCGCCGCCCACTTCGCTCAGGCCGCCACCATCGCCGACCGGTGGAACGCACCTCATTGGGCTGCCGAGGCCCGGTCGCGAACGACCACCTAGCCACTGCCCATGGCGCCGCACATCTGTGACACAGAACTTAGATTATCTGTCACACCGACCCTTGATGGATCGTGTCCGCCCAGCTTGGCGTCCGCCGCCGCGACGGCGACTCGGCTACATTATGTGTCACATCGCCCTGGCAGGAGGTCGCCCGTGTCCGTCGTGGCCTTTCCCGGCCGGCCCGACCCGGTCACCAGCGCGACGACCGGCACGACGACGATGGCCGCGGTCGAGCGCTTCCTCGACTCCATCACCGTGGCCACCACCCGCGCCGGCTACGCCGAGACCCTCGCCCGGCTCACCACCGTGACCGGCCAGGCCCACCTGGTCGCCGCCCTGGCTCCCGAGCACTACGCCGCGGTGATGGATCGCTGGAAGAGCGCGGCCGCCGCCACCTGGAACCGGCACCTGTCGGCCCTGTGCTCCTTCACCACCTGGGCCCAGCGCCAGGAGTTGCTGGTCACCAACCCGGCCCGCCGCCTGGAGCGCCGCAAACCCGCCCGCCGCGGCGACCGCGCCATCCCGCGCACCCGGCTGGAAACGCTCTTCACCGACCCCGCCCACCCCCTGCGCGAACGACTGCTGTGGCGGCTCCTGTACGACACCGCCGCCCGCGCCGAGGAAATTCTCACCCTCAACGTCGAGGACCTCGACCTGGAATTCCGCCGCGCCCGCGTCACCAGCAAGGGCGGCGCCATCGAGTACGTGCACTGGGCCACCCCCACCGCCCGGCTGCTGCCCCGCCTGCTGGCCGGCCGCACCACCGGGCCGCTGTTCCTGGCCGACCGGCGCGCGCCTTCCTCCGGCCGCCGCACGCCCGCGGCCGCCGACATCGACCCGACCACCGGGCGGGGGCGGCTGTCCTACCCGCGCGCCGAATACCTGTTCAAGACCGCCTCAGCCCAGCTCGACCCACACCGGCAGGGCTGGACCCTGCACCAGCTTCGTCATTCGGCGCTGCAGCATCTGGCCCAAGCCGGCCGAACCGCGCCCGAACTCCAGGCCAAGAGCCGCCACCAGCACCTGGCCAGCCTCGGCCGCTACGTCCGCCTGGGCGAGGAGACCTCCGCCCGCATCACCGCCGACGCCGACCCCATCCGGCGGCGCCGCCCTCGCTGACCGCACCGCACCAGAGCGGCCGACCGCTCAGCATGCCGGCCACACCCGCAGAACCTGCTCGGCATCGCGATCGCGCTGGCTCCACAGCGGCCGCCGTCCTTGGCCGTAGCCGAACCTCGGCTCGTCATCGCCCATGATCCCACCGTAGACGCCTCGCGACTGCCGTCCAGGCCCTGTGTATCGCCGCAGGTCAGGCAAATCTGTTGGAAATTTCCCCGGGACTACAGCGAGGCCATCGACCTTCACCAGCGAAGCGACATTAGATGATCGCGACCTGCGGGACCTTTTTGGAATAGGCCGGGAACCGGCCCTCGATCTCGTAGAACTTCAACATCAACGCGAACCCCTGCCGCGTCGCCCCCGACTTGTTCTTGATCAGCTTCCAGTCGCCTTCGACCGGCGTCCATGAGCCGATCAGCTCATCGGGCTCCCACTCCGCACGCACCGTAGAACCTCCCAGACCATGGACTCTCCCAACAGACGGAGATCACGATCAACGGGAGCCGGGACGTTCCACACCGGATTGATCTACTTGCAACCACTACGCGATGAACCAGCAAGATAGCTCACCGCTACTCTGCCCCTCGCCGTAGCTATAGGAGTTCGAGGCCTCCACAGGGGACAAGGCGACTGACGTCTTTTGTCCGGACCCCAGGCGTGGGGTGCGGCTCAGCTGGTGGCGTCGGTGTCGGCGTTGTGGGTGCGTCCGGCGCTCCGGTGTTGTTGATCGGAGGCGATCGTGGCTAGCAAGGTCAGCGCTTGCTCGGAGCGGCTGCCTGGTTGAGCCTGGTAGACGGTGAGCATCTGTCGGTCGGCGCCGGCGAGGTGGAATTTGTCGTAGTGCAGTTCGAGCTCGCCGACCTGGGGGTGTTGCATGCGGTGGACGCCGCCACCGGCGTGGGGCCGGACGTCGTGACGCGACCACAGCCGGCGAAAGTCGGGGCTCTTGAGGGAGAGCTCGCCGATGATGAGCTCGGCGAGCTGCGGGTCCTCGACGTCGGGGCCGACCGAGGCCCGCAGGGCGGAGACCACGTTTTTCAGCGGGGCCTCTGCGTCGCAGAAGAGGTCGCTCACCGCGGAATCGAGGAACGCCGCGCGCAGGATGTTGTGGCCGGGTGTGTACATCGGCGACAGTGCCGTCATCAGGGGGTTCGCCGCCAGCACGTCCAGGAAGCGGCCCTGCACGAAGGCAGGATTGCCGGGCCAGGAGTTGAGTAGCTGCCGCACGCTGGGACTGACTTGTTCCGGTCGGCGGGGCCGCCGCCGACGGGCGGTCGGGGCGGCCAACTCGTGCAGGTGGGCGGTGGCGTCCGCGTCTAGTACTGCAACGGCGCTTGCGCGGATAGATCGGTTTGCCGATCATTTATGTCTCGTGACGGTTGTAGATCTTGAGGCGT
>NZ_JBPJUQ010000161.1:0-8526 GCF_051192615.1 Streptosporangium sp. G11 | reverse complement strand
AACTGGCCAGTCCGGTTCGGGAAGGGGCCGTCGAAAAAGGACCTCCACAGAGGCACCTCGTCGGCGGCCTACTTCACGCGGCGAGAGGTCCGGGGAAACGGGCCGGGAGCAACCCCGGAACCGCGCCTCGGGCCTACTCAACCACCGCGCGGGATGATGATCGGCGGCGACCCCGTCGTGATCTCTGGCGGGAGTCACTGACCAGCCGATCTCTACATGAGAGGTGCCTGATGGCCCTGCTGGCGATGACGGCGGCGCAGCGTGCGAAAGCGTTGGCGAAGGCGGCCGAGGCGCGTATGGCGCGTCGGGCGCTGTTGGCGGAGGTGGCCTCCGGCGCGGTGGGTGTGGCGGAGGTGTTCGAGCGCAGCGGGCAGGATCTGGCGGGCAGGACTCGGGTGGTTCAGGTCTTGCGGGCCGTCCCCGGGTATGGGCCGGCCAGGGTCACGGCGTTGATGGCCACCTCCGGGGTGGAGGCGAAACGGCGTGTTGGTGCGCTGAATGAGCAACAGCGCGAGCGACTTCTGCGGGCTTTGATCAGCTGACAGCGCTGGGACTGATCGTGTGCGCTATCGGAGCTCCGCGTTCGGGTGAGGTCGGGGGATGTCTTCGCCTTGCAGGAGGGCGAAGTCGGCGTGGGCCGCCTCGACGGCTTCGGGGTAGGCCTGTGTCTTCTCATGCTCGGCGAGGGCCCGGTAGATGCTGGCCAGGGATGGGTTCTCGCCTTTGCGTTTGCCGGTGGGGATGATGAGGTCTTTGCGGATGTCTTCGACGCGTTCCCCGGCGGCCTTGCGGCGCAGCACGGTGTGCAGCATGTCGTCGATGATCACAGGGGGGCGGCCGCCGTGCTTGCCCTTGCGGGCGGCGGCGTCCAAGCCTTCCAGGGTGGACTCGCGGATGGCTTCGCGTTCGGTCTCGGCCATCGCGGCGAAGAACGCGAACAGCATCCGGCCCGGCCCGGACGGATCGTAGATCCCGGCGAGCGGTCCGGCGAGCATCTCCAGGACCAGGCCGTGTGCGGTCATGTGGTCGGCCAGCGCGGTGAGTTCGGCGGCGTCGCGGCCCAGTCGCTTCATCTCGTAGACGGTCAGGATGACCCGGCAGTGCGGGGCGTGCGCCTTGATCTGCCGGGCCAGTGCGAGCGCCGCCTCGAATTGGGGGCGCACCTTCATCCGTGTCGAGATCTTCTCGGAGAAGATCTTCTCCTGCGGAATGCCGTGCGCGGCCAGCGCGTCCAGTTGCGACTGCAGTTCCTGGGTGAGCGCGGAGCAGCGGGCGTACCCGATCTGGATGTCGGCCGACGGCCCATCGTCACTGAGCGGCGCGGGCGGTGGTGTGCCCGGCCGCCACGGCTGGCCCGGCTTCCGGTCGGCTGGGGTCGGCACCCGCAACAGCTTCGCCAGCCGGGCCACTTTGGTGAAGCGGCCGGTGTGGTAGGTGCCGGCCACCGCGCCCGAACGTGACCGGCACGGCGAACCCGCCGCGACGGTGCATCGCGGGCACGGGTGACGCTCGACCTCATCGGCGTCACGGGTGTGTTCCTCGCCGATGACGGACAGAGGGGCGGATTCGGTGTTTTCGTGGGGTTTTGGGGCCTCGACCATGCCTCGGATGCTCTCATAAACATTTCCCAGAATCTGTGGATCCGCCAACTTGCATGAGAACGAGTTCTGAGAAGAAACCGGCCCCGCCGGCGGTTAGAACCGGCACCCGGGGGCCATCTGGTGAACTTCTCTGGGAATCGAGGGTTTCTGAGAATCAAGCCTGGTTTTTTCTGGGCATCAGACTGGGCATTTCATGGGCAAGCCTCGGACCCCGCCGCGTGCGAACCCTCTGACCCGCATCGGAACGGTAGGCGGCGGACCTCGCCGGCGGCACTTCCTGGGAACCCGCGGGGTGCGTCAGTCGTATGACAGGGCTGGGGCGCGGTGGGGCCTTGCCGGGTGACGTTGGTTGTATCTCGCCGCGCGCTCCTGGCTGGCTGATGCCGGTTGGTGCCGACGTATCGAGACCCGGCGGCGGGCATCCATAAAACCACCGTGTTCCACGTGCCTGCCCGTGGGCCGAGGCCCCTTGCCCGGCCGTTGGGGTGACGTTCGTCCGCCTACCCGTGGTCGGCGCAGAGCTGGGAGATCAAGGCGGCGCGGGCCCATGCTTCCCACGTGTCCGGTGACCAGTCGCGGTCGCGGATGAAGATCAGGTAGAGCTGCGGGCTGAGCAGGCCGAACAGCAGGTCCGCCGCCATCTCGACGGAGAGGCCGGGACGGGCGTCGGGCTTTCCGGCCAGGGCTTCGGCCGCTGCGTACTGCACGGTGTAACGCGGGTCGGGACCGTCCGGCCATTGCGCGGCGATCTCAGGGTCGGTGGCCGCGGCAGCCGCGATCAGCGGCATGATCGGGGCGACCCGGCCCAGGATCTCGCGGGTGCCGCGGACGTGCGCGCGCAGTTGCCCTGCCGCGGTGGGCTCGGCGCACGCGGCGCGAAACCACTCACGATCCATGGTGGCGACAGGCTCGGTGTCCCCGGCGATGGACGTGTCGACGACGTCCTTGAACAGCGTGCGCTTGTTGCGGAAGACGAAGTAGACCGTCTGGACGGCCACGCCCGCCCGGTCCGCGACCTCCTGCAGGCTCGTCGCCCCGTAGCCCTGCGTGACGAACAGCTCGCGAGCCGCCTCGACGACCTTTTCACGGGTACGGCGTGAGCGCTCGGCTCGCTTGTCCGGCCGCTTGACTTGATCCATATTGCGAGTATATATCTAGAGTATGACACTAGAGTTCAACTCTAAATTCTTGGAGAAGACGATGGACCAGCCCATCACCACCCAGAAGCCGGACCCGGACCTGACCTCACCGCAGCGAGACCAGGAGGAATCCGTCCACCGCGCACTGGAGGGCTATTACCACGCCGGCAAGCCGCCGTGGGACACCGGCGTGACACCGCCCGAGCTGGTCGCCCTGGTTGAGGGACACGGCGCGCTGCCGCCCGGCCGCGCCCTCGAACTCGGCTGCGGCACGGGGACCAACGCCATCTACCTCGCACGGCACGGCTGGGAGGTGGCGGCCGTCGACCTGATCGACCGCGCCGTCGACCAGGCCAGGGAGAAGGCCGAGGCGGCGGGAGCGGTGGTACGGCTGCTGCACGGAGACGCCACCCGCCTCGACGAGCTGGACGCGCCCGGTCCCTTCGACCTGTTCTTCGACCTGAGCTGCTACTGCGGGATCCCGCTGCACCGCCGCGACGCCTACGCCGCCGGGCTCACCCACCGCGCCGCTCCCGGAGCACGGCTGCTGATGTTCGGGTACGGCCCCGAGCCGCTCGGCAACCCGATCCCCGAGGTCACGTCGTGGGCGGCGGGCGTCACAGCCGACGAACTCCACGCCAGGTTCGCCGGCTGGGAACTACTCGACGTCACACCGGGCACCAACTCGGTGCCGACCTTCTGGTTCACGCTGCGCCGCGACGCCTAGAGAGTGCTGAACGGGCCCCTGCTTCCCATCCACTCCCCGCAGGACAGGCACGTGCAGAGCTAGGTGGCTCTGCACGGAGCCAGAGCACAGGCGCGCACTTCGGACACGCGTGCAAGGCGACCGTCATGAGCCTGACGGCGATGATCATGGATGGCGCGAGACTGACACAATTCAGCACGTAATCGGTCACGTCGATCATCTGACCTGACCGCTGCTGATATCCGAGGGCACCCCCACCTCGCACGGCGCGGTGGGGGCGCCCCCGCATGCCTGGAGGCCCCATGCCGGTCAGCGCAACTAGCCAAAACAGCGACGGCACCACGCGACCAGCATGGCGCCCATGCCGGTGGGGTAGTAGACGCTCGGCATCGGCGCGGTGAGTAGTTCGAGCTGGGTGCCGCGCTGCTGGAGGGTGGTGGCTATGAGCATGAGCTCGGTGGTGTGTCGTCATCTTCAGCGCGCGCGAGCTGAAGCGCCCGGCCTCTGGAGTGTTCGAGCGTGTTGGCGGGGTGGTCGTGTGGTTGCTCAGGGACGTGGGGGTTCGGCGGTCGTTGGGTCGAGGCGGGCGAAGTGCTCGCGGATGAGGGCGTGGGGGAAGCGGTAGGAGGCTGGGTCTTTGAGGAGGAGGCCACGGCGGGTGGCCTCGTCCAGGAGGCGGCGGAGCCGCCAGGGTAGAACGTGGGAGAGGGCGAGGGCCGCGAAGTCGCGGCGGCCTGAGCTCTCGCCCTGCAGGCTGATGGCAATCATGTACATGTAGTAGGTCACACCGGCCGTGGCCACCAGCAGGATCAGCTCGGGCGGGCCTGCTGAGGTGCCGAGGTGTCCGGTGAGGCCGAGGGTCAGGCCGGCGATCGCGAGGGTGGAGAGGGCGGGGATCCACGGGGCAGGGTGCACGAGGTCGGTGTCGCCGCGGGTGGCGTGGAGGCGGGTGCCGAAGGGCAGGGCGATCACGCAGAGCGGCTGGATCACGGCTCCGAGGACGATGGCGGTGACGCCCGCGCCGTGCGGCGGTGACGCCCACCACAGGAGTAGCGCGTAGACCGCCGCGATGGACCAGATCGCGCCCAGGAGGAACGGGACGTCGCCCTCGCCGGTTTCTGCCAGGAGGATCCAGGCGGTCGCCCCTGCCAGGATGGTGGCGGCGACGGCGAGGTAGACCCCGTCCGGCAGGGAGTCCAGGGATCGGGAGATGACGAGCACCGCGCCGCACAGCGCCGCTACGAGCAGCAGTGCGAGCAGGTACGCCGCCCACCAGCGCAGCCGGATGGCGAGGGGCGGGCGCGGGGCTCTGGGGACGCTCGAGCTGCGGCTGCTGAGCGACAGCGACATGATGACGCCGCCGATGACCAGGCCCGAGATCCCCAACCGGATGCCGAGCACCGTCGCGAGCAGCACACCGACGGCTCCGCCGATCCACGGTTGGACGGTGTCCTGGCAGTAGAAGCGGTCGACCAAGCCTAACAGGCGGCTCCAGCCCTGGCCCGCGTCCACCCGGACCCGGAGCGGGGTGCGCCGCAACGGGAGCACACCCGCCCGGTTTGAGACGGCGGCGACGGCAGCGAGCCCCCGGACGGTCGTCGTGTCGTCGTGGCGGGCGGGGCCGCCGCGCGGAGGACGCGCCAGCATCCGGGCGACATAGTGGTCGAAAAGACTCGTCCGGCGCTGGGTCGTCGTCCCGATGAGCGCGCGGCCCCGGGTCTGGAAGGCGAGCGTCATGAGGTTGAGCCAGAGCGGGGCGGTCATCAGCTCACGGAGCGTCGGGTCGTCGGTGACGGCAGCGCGCAAGGCGGCGGAGGCGGGGTCTGCGAGGTAGCGGTCGATCTGGTCGTCGGTGAGCGGGCGGATCTCGACGGCGCCGCGCAGGTGGAGGAGCGGGAGGGCGGCGTAGTCCTCGGTGCGGCAGGTGACGGCCGTCCGCAGACGGGGGTAGGGCTTTTGGAGGGCGTTGAGGCGGGCGACGCAGGCCGCGCGCCGGGCGGTGGGCAGCTCGTCGAGGCCGTCGAACAGCAGTACGAGGCGGTCGTCTTCGAGCCAGGTGCGACCCAGGTCGCGGCCGAAGTGGTAGTCGACCTCGATACGCTCGGTGATCCAGCGGGTGAACGCGGTGTCGGCGTCACGGGCGGGCTCCCGCCAAGAGTTCAGCTCGATGATCACCGGGACAGGGTCATCGCCGTCCAGTAGGGCTGAGGCGAGGTCGAGCAGGAGCGTCGACTTGCCCGCGCCGGGCTCGCCGAGGATCAGCAGCGACTCACTAGCCAGCGCGAACGCCTCCACGATGGTCGCTCCCGGTGCGAGGTCCCAGCCATCCGGGTCGCCCGCGTAAGCGGCGAGCGGCGGAACGACGGCAGTGCCGCGCCTGTCGAGCTCCAGTTCGGCCCGGACCATCACCCCCAGCGACTGCTCCAGCCGCCGATCGACATAGGCTCTGACCCCAGCGACCAGCCGGTCGCGATCGTCTGGGCGTGACGCGATCCGGTGTGCCGCCAGCCGCGCAGGCACGTTGACCGCCGCCAGAACGGCCACCGTCCCGAACACCGCGATCGCCACCCAAGCCAGCCAGGGCCGGTCGGCGAGGAAACCCGGGACGCCCGCGGTCGCGTAGTTGGTCGCCACAGGCAGCAGGACGACCACACAGACAGCCGAGACGATACCCGTGATGGTGCGCTTCACCCGCGACCTCCCTTCCGGTGACGATTATCCGGTTCCGGCACGCTCTCGGGGCATTCTTGGTGCAGGGACGCCGGTCATCCGGGAGCATGTGACACAGAACCTCAATTATCTGTCACACTGGCCCTCGCGGCCGCGCTCCGTCCCAGCTCGGCGTCCGGCGGGCCGGGGCCGACTCGGCAACGTTATGTGTCACATCGGCGTTTGGAGGTTCCTTGTGTCGGTCGTGCTCTTCCCGACACCACCCGCCGACACCCCGGCGAGCCGGGAGAGCGTGGCGGCCGCCGTCGACCGGTACCTCGACGGAATCAAGACCACGACGACCCGGGACGGCTACGCCGAGACCCTCGCCCGCCTGACCACCCGCGCCGCCTCCCGCGACACCGCCTCCCTCACCCCCGACGACTACGCCGCGGTGATGGACCTGTGGGACGCCGCGGCGGCCGCCACCTGGAACCGGCACCTATCGGCGCTCACCTCCTTCACCGCCTGGGCGCAACGACAGGAGATCCTGGCCACCAACCCCGGACGACGACTGGAGCGCCGCAAGACCGCCCGCCGCGGCGACCGCGCCATCCCGCGCACCCGCCTGGACAAACTGTTCACCGACGACCGGCACAGCCTCCGCGAGCGGGTCTTCTGGCGGATGCTCCATGAAACCGCGGCCAGAGCCGAGGAGATCCTCTCCCTCAACATCGAAGACCTCGACCTGGAGTTCCGGCGCGGCCGCGTCCGCTCCAAGGGCGGCGCGATCGAATACGTCCACTGGGCCACCGGCACCGCCCGCCTCCTGCCCCGGCTGCTGCAAGGCCGCACCTCCGGCCCGGTCTTCCTCGCCGACCGGCGCGCCCCCACCTCAGGGCCACGAGCTCCCGCGGCTGCCGACATCTGCCCGACCACCGGCCGGGGACGGCTGTCCTACCCGCGCGCCGAATACCTGTTCAAGCAGGCCACCGCTCAGCTCGACCCGCATAAGAAGGGGTGGACGCTCCACCAACTGCGCCACTCGGCGCTGCAACACCTGGCCGCCGACGGACGGACCGCACTCGAGCTCCAGGCCAAATCCCGCCACCAGCACCTGGCCAGCCTCGGCCGCTACGTCAAACTCAGCGAAGAAACCTCCGCGAAGGTCACCGCCGAAGCCGACCCGGCCGCCCGCCGACGGCGCGGCCGATGAGTGCGTGATCCGGGATTCCCCGGGGCACCTCCGGCACCAGGCCGGCCACTGCGAAGGCGTCAGGTCCGCCAACCCGCCAGGCCACAGATGCCCCCAAACAAGCCCTGCCTGACCTGAGCGAACGTTAACGCGTGTACTTCATGACACCTTCGTTACCGACAGGCCCACACGTACGTCGTAACGACCGAGCCACCCGGCGGGTGGAGCATCGTCGCCGGCCAGAACACAACTATGGAGACTGACGCATGAACAGCGCACGCTCGTTCGTTGTCACAGGTGCGAGCGGAGGCGTCGGCAGCGCGATCGCGGAACATCTGTCCTCGATCGGTCACGTCATCAACCTCGACCCGACTCCCGCCCACAGCGCGAACCCTCGCGTGCACCATGTCGAAGGTGACGCCGGCGATCCTTGCGCCGCCGCGGCCGCGGCGCAGCTTGCGGAGAAGCATGGCTCTTTGAGCGGGTGGGTCAACAACGCTGCGATCTTTCGCGACGCCAGCCTTGCCACGGCAACAGCGGAGCAGATCATCGCGCTCATCGCGCTCAACCTCAATCTCGCCGTCGTCGGGTGCCACACCGCGGTGCAGCACTTCCTGTCGTACTCCCGGCCCGGCTCGATCGTGAACGTCTCTTCACACCAAGCGCAGCGCCCCGTGCGGGGCGCTCTGCCCTACGCCACGGCGAAGGCCGCCGTCGAAGGGCTCACGCGAGCTGCCGCTGTCGACCACGGCCCGCAGGGCATTCGGGTCAATGCCGTCGCGCTAGGGTCGATCACGACGGCCCGGTATGAGGAGTACCGGCGTGAGCACCCTGAAACCGACCAGCACATGGCCGCATTGCACCCCTTGGGGCACGTCGGTCGCCCCCTCGATGTGGCACATGCCGTCGCGTTCCTGCTCTCTGCGGAATCAGCCTTCATCACCGGCACTGTCCTGCCCGTCGACGGCGGCAGAGCAGCCCTCGGCCCCGACCCGGAAAGCACCTAAGGCACCGCCCTGCAGGCACCCATCCACGCGAACGGCGGCCACACCTTGACCTTCATCGACGAGATGCTAGCGGAGATCTACAGGTAGGCCGCCAGAAGCGTCACCTTGATGTCGTGCGGGTGGGACCGCAGGTGGGAGGGCGCTTCAGCGGCGACGCGGGCCCGCCAGGAGGCCAGAACCTTCGGGGCGACGTCGGCGAACAGGTCGTCCGGGAGGCCGACCTTGCGGA
>NZ_JBPJUQ010000160.1:0-8533 GCF_051192615.1 Streptosporangium sp. G11 | reverse complement strand
ATCTGGGGGCGACCACCACCCCAGCCCCGCACCCTCCGCCGCACGTTCGTCTACCGGCTATGAGGAACGCGGCACTAGTACAACTTGGCCCGTTTTACTGCGTTGAGCCAGGTCAGGCCCCTTTTGTAGCCGTAGTACTTGGGTGAAGGCCCGGCGTTGATCGTCTTGACCGGGACGACGAACCGCAGCCCGTCCACCGAGGCCAGCAGCCCGCCGCCCCACGCCGTGACGATCGGCACCCGGCCCTGGTGCTCGATCAGGATCGCGTTGGCCGCGGCGTGCGTCTCGCCGCGGACGTAGTTCTGGTCCACGTGCGAGAGCCGACTCCGGGTCAGCGCCTCGTCCCCGGCCTTGATCACCGGGGTGAGGCCGACGTTGCATGCCTCGCTGATCAGCAGTGCCACCAGCGATCTCGGCAGGTCGTTCATGCGAGTGGAGATGTCGGCCAGGTGCACGTAGACGTCCAGGAACCCGGTCCAGGCGTGCACCTCCAGCAGCAGTTCCGGCGGGTCGATGCGGAGCAGCATGGCCTGGCAGGTGGCCCGTAGCCGTTCCAGCGACTCGCTCTCGCCGAGCGCGCCGAGTTTGGCTCTGACCGCGGTTGCGTGAAAGCCGAGGCGGTGTCATAGGCCAACGATGAAGGTCGGTAGCGTTGACGGGTGGTGCTCGTGCGCCATCAGCCGCTGTGGGTGTGTAGGTCGTCCTCAGCGATCCGCACGACCTGACTGTCGGAGGGTGCTGGCAGCATGTGGGCGTGGGAGATCTCTACGACTACTTCGCCCAGCAACACGACTGGGGCCGCTACGACTACTTCAGCGCGCCGGACGATGAGGCCGCACTGACCATCTTCGATCCTGGGCCAGAAGACGATCCCGGACCAGTGGACGCCGGCTTCCGGACACTGGAGACCAAAGGGGTCGATGCGTATATGGAACTCGGACACCTCACGGCCTTGCTGGTCGGGCGGCCCTTCGATGACGTGGTTAAGCAGCCGCGCTTCTGTAAGACGCTCGCGAAGGATCCCGACAACGACACCACCGAACTGCTCACCGTCATGGATCAGTTGCGCGACGCGGTGGCGGATGCCTCCCCCGAGCAGCTGGCCGCGGTTGCCGAGGACTGGTCGAAGGCCGGGGATCTGGGGGTGGTCGATCTGGAGTTGCTGATCGAGTGGCTGCGGGAGTTTGCGGCGTTGGCGAAGGACGCCCGTGCGCAAGGTCACCGGCTCTACTGCCTGATGTCGATGCCGTGATGACGATCGCTTGGCCTGCGCGGCTGGTGGTACTTTCCGGCCAGATTGCCCTGGTCGTAACCTTCGTGCAGGTCATGGCTGGGTGAGGATGCGGGTCCGGAGGAGCTCGAAGCAGGCGCGTCCATACATGGCGCGCTTGAATGTTTTCACCCGGTTCACGTGTCCCTCGACCACCCCGGAACTCCACGGCAGGGTGAGGCCGGCGGTGACGGCGTCGAGGTCCTGGCGGAGGGAGCCGGCGAAGCTCTGCATCGGTTTCGGTGCGTCCTGCTCGGCCTGGCGGATCCACTCCAGCAGCAGGTATCCGCGCCGGTGACGGACCAGGTCTGCGAAGGTACGGGCGAGGTCGCAGGCCCGGGTGATGTCCGGACAGACGAGACGGACCTCCAAAAGCCGCTGGTCCTGGCTCTCAGTGAGAGTCTCGCGAGGCCGCATGATCCATGAGGTGATCTTTCGAGGACTGGGGATGTCGGCCCGGACCGGTTCGGCGGTGCCCGCGCGGAGGGCGGCGAGGTGCTTGCGGACGACTTGGCAGCTGCCCTGGTAGCCGCGCTCACGGATCTCCAGGAACAGGCGGGTGCCGCTGACCTGGCCTTGGGTCTCGGTGAACCGGGTGTTGAGATAGGTCTTGAACGGCTCCAGCACGCCGCCTGGCCGCCGGTCGCGGGCGGAGACCAGGAGCTGGTCGAGGGCGGTGTCGCGGAAGCGGCGCACGGTCTTGCGGTCCAGGTTCATCCGCCGGGCGATCGCGCTGATCGTCCAGCCCTTCTCCAGCAGACGGTGGATGTCCTCATAGCGGTGGCGGGTCCGCTCGATCATCTGGGTGCGAGGCAACTCTGGCACCGGCAACTCCGGCAGGCCCGGTTCCGACACCGCTGGCTCCGTCTCCTGCTCGGCGTTTTTGCGCAGGCAGTCGCGGTGCTGGTGGCAGGTCTTCTCCACCGCGGCGGACAGGTTCTGGAGCAAATGCCAGCGATCAGCAACTTCGAGGGCGTCCGGGGCGGCCTCCTTGACCGCCTTGGTGTAGGCACTGGCCCGGTCCCGGCAGATGATCTGCGCGCCGGGATGGTCCTTGAGCCAGGTGGCAAACGTCTGCGAGGTACAGTCGGGCAGCACGTCCACGACCCGGCCTGCCTCGATGTCGACCAGCACGGTGCCGTAAGTGCAGCCCTTGCGGAAGGCGAACTCATCCACCCCCAGCACCCGCGGAGCATGGTCCGGCACCGCTGGTGCTTCAAGCAGTCTGAGCAGGCGGGTCCGGCCTGCGGTCAGCCGCAGCCGACGGCACAGCCGTGCGGCCGGACGTCCCCCCAGTTTCACCGCGATGGATCGCAGCCAGTCGGTCAGCCCGACACTGGACCTGCGGTGCCGCTCGGTCAGCCCGCCGACCTGCTCGACGAACGTCCGGCGCGAACAACTCCTGCGGTCGCAGAAGTAGCGGCGCACCCGCAGCCGGACGATGACCCGACGGGAGCCCAACGGCCGTTCGTCCAGGGTGCGCCGGTAGGAGCTGTGCACGCGTCCCGTCCGTATTCGGCAGTCCGGGCACCGGCCCGGACCACCGGTAGATGCCGCCTCCGCCACGAGGGCGTCCCAGGAGCCGCTGACGCGCTCCACTCGCACATCGATCCCGGCAAAGAGCACATCCTCGATCGCATTGCTCGCCATGGCGGAGGATACCTTGCCGAAACGATCCTCCGTTCCCACCCCTGACCTGGGGATTCACGCAACCGCGGTCAGAGCCCCGAGGTTCTCCACCGACAGCCGGGCCCGCCCACCCCCGGCCGGACTCACCACCGAGACCAGCGCGTCCTCGCCCGCCTCCTCCAGCCGGGCGGCCATCTGCTTCCAGGCCGCGTCCAGGGCCAGGACCTTGCCGTTCAGATGCTCCTGGACCGGGTCGGTGAGCGACAGGGATGCCAGCACATCCTCAGCGATCGCCTCCCACTGCGCCCCGGCCAGCAGATGCGCGCGCGGGTCTGCCCAGCGCAGCGACGGCGAGACGAACACGTCCCTAATCGTCAGGGCCCGCATCAAGTGCTCCAGCACGCACACGACATACGCGTCACGATCCACCGCGCCCTGCGGCAGGTCCGGGTTGGCATACACCGCCCGCTTCCAGGACGCGGTCACCAGCGCGGCGTCGATCTCCTTAGTGCCCGTGAACAAACTGATCGCCGAGCCCGTTGCTTGGGCCGATAATCGGGCGAAATGGTGACGTAGCGCGAATCTTCTGCGACATAGAGCAACCTTCCGGTAGCAACGGTGGTTATCCCAGCCCCGTCACCAACCGGAAGGTCTGCCGCCGTTGTACGCCACCGCTCCCGCCGCTGTCTCCCGTAACGAAGAAACTGCCTGCTCCTGTGTGGCCTGCCGGTACGGCCGCGGAGCGCAGCGCCCGGCCCGGACGCGCTGCTACACCACCGACATGAGCGACGAAGAATGGCAGGCCATCAAGCGGCTGATGCCCTGGCCGGCCTGGTTACATGGCAACGGCGGACGACCGGAGAAGTACTGCCGTCGCCTGATCATGGATGCCATCCGGTACGTGGTCGACAACGGCTGCACGTGGCGCAATCTGCCCGCCGACTTCCTGGTGCCCTGGCGCACCATCCATGCGATCTTCACGCGCTGGCGGACCGACGGCGATCTCCACGCGCTCCACAACGACCTGCGCGAACACCTCCGGCTGGCCGAAGGACGCCAGGCCGAACCCAGCGCAGGGATCATCGATTCGCAGTCGCTGCGGGCCGCCGAGACCGTCGCCACCAGCTCGCGCGGATACGACGCAGCCAAGAAGGTACAGGGCACCAAGCGGCACATCGTCGTGGACACCCTGGGCCTGCTGGTCGTCATGGTCACCGCCGCCGGCGTCCAGGACCGCGACGGTGCCAAGCCCGCGCTGGAACGCCTGCGCGACTGGTACGAGAGGATCTCGCTGATCTGGGCCGACAGCGCCTACGCGGGCAAGCTCGTCACCTGGGCCCAAAAGCACGTCCGGCTCACTCTGGAGATCGTCAAACGCAGCGATGACGTCAGCGGCTTCGTGGTCCTGCCTCGCAGGTGGGTGGTGGAGAGGACGCTGTCATGGATCTGTCAGCGTCGGCGGTGCGTACGTGACTATGAACGGTTATCCGAGCACCACGAGGCCATGGTCCTGTGGGCGATGATCATCCTCATGGGACGACGACTCGCGCGATCCACCTCTCCCCAATCGACCTGACGATCAGTTTGTACACGGGCACTCAGTCGGCGGGCGCAGACAGTGATCAAACCCGGCCCCTCGCCGCCGAGCTGGGCGACGGGATGACAAGCCGCAGCGTGAGCATTCACGCCGTACGCGGTGTGTGACGAGGTGCTCGGCTGTGTGACGATCCGTCGTTTTGATCAAGTCGGTGTGCTGTGGTGAGATCATCCGGTGTCCGGCTTGGGGGAGATGTCGCGCGAGGAGCTGATCGCTCCAGCCCCGCCCTCATCGACCGGACGGCGGTGCTGGAGAAGGAGAACGCCGAGTTGCGCGAGGGGGTCGCGCGGCTGGAGCGGCTGATCTCGCGTAACAACGGAAACTCGGGGATGTCCCCGACCAGTGACGATCAGCCGGGCAAGACGCAGCCGCAGGCCAAGCCTGTCCGTGGCGGGAAATGTCGCCAGGTAAGCAGCCCGGAGCGCCGGGGACCACCATGGCCTGGACCGACGACCCGGACAACACCCTCGATCACTTCCCAGTCGGGCTCTGCGGGTGCGGCACCGACCTGGCCGGCGCGGCCGATCTGGGTGTCACGACCCGCCATCAGCAGGGTAGTTCTTCATCACCATCAGTGACATACAGCCAGCGTATCAGTCAGGATAATAGGCCGTTGGTTGGACGACGATGCCACCCAAGTAGGCCTCACCGGCCCGATAGCAAATATCATCGATCAGCACAAGACCGTCGGCAGTGACCTGTACACATTCCACGCCGTCATCCTGCATCAGCTCGGCCATGTTCGCGGTGAAGAAGTCGTAGTTCTTGTCGATGCGGACCGCCCGTCGGCGTTCACGGCCGCTGGCGCCCACTGCGCGGAGCACCCGGCCCCGACGAGCAGCCCGGAGATCATGTCCAGGTCGGTGGTGGCCGGGTCCACGCAGAATACCTCGCGAAGCCGAGCAACCGCTCGTGGTGCTGCGGCGACTGTGCCTCGAACCACGCCAGCCGCTCGCCCTGTACGCCCGGATTGATTGGCGCCGCCAGTGTGCCACCTCCCGCGCCGTCTCCGCCCTTGCCCGGCCCATCGCCTGCTGCTCGTCCGCAGGGTCAGATGGCGCACATCATGAAGTAATCCGGCCCACCCGGCCACGATGATCTCCTTCGTCTGCCTCCGCCGGTCCGGCGTCTCCGGCCCGACGACCAGAACCATCCACCCGCCCGCTGACGACCTGCGCACCAACGGCTGACGGCTCCAGCCGCATGATCGTCAACATCGTGGGCCGGTAGGGCGACGTGTCCGGGAGGAGTTCGGCCAGCTCACCGTCGGCACCTTTGCCACGCATCAGTTGCGGAACGCGGGACGATGAATCTGAGTTGGCAACCCCCTGCCAACCGGGGCGATTCCATCGCCCCGGTTGGCGTTGATCGTCTAGAGTGCCACACCATGAAGATCAAGGCAATCGCCGCAATCCTCGCCGCCTCGGCGATCGTCTCCTTGACCCCCGGCGTCGCGAACGCCCAGTTGCTACCGTCCGGATGTAAGAGCGGATTCGGCTATCCGCCCTCCGGTGGAGGCCCGTACTACTACACCTGGGCCATGTGCACAGATGGGACCGGATACGTCCGGGCCGACGCGACCTGTACCAATGGGAGCACCAACAAACAGATCACCGGCTCATGGAAGCTCCAGGACAAGCAATCGTCAGCCCACTGCCCCAGCACGCACCCCCGCGCTATCGCCCACGCCTACACCATCAAGCTGTGACCTGACGGCACTCCTTCAGGGCATCCTGAGCCCTGTGGAGGCACATCGATCGCCTCATCCGGCAGCACTCGCGATGCGCTCGTGGTGGTCGCCGGGCGGGTGATCGGCCGGTGAATTGCGGTTCCAGCAGGCACGCCTGCTGGAACCGCTCCGTCTCGCCGGGCTCGCGCACCAGCCGGGCGACCTCCGCGATCCCGGCCGCGCGCAGCATCCCCGCCGAGGCGGCCAGGCGACCATCGGTAGGCGAGCGCCACCTTGTGGTCGTAAGCTTGCGGCTGATCGTCGTCGCCCGCGTTCCGCAGGTTCTGTTACTCCGCTCCCAACCAGTGCTGACGGAACGTCGATCAGACGACTTGTGGTGAGTTGGCAGGCTTCGGTACGTGCGCAGGCACCCAGGCGTCCAGGACGAACCAGCCATCGGTCAGGTTCGTCGTCACCTGGCCATCAAGTGCCAACAAGCGGGTGTGAATCGCTCCGGGTTGGTTGGAGGCCCTGGTGTGCCCCCGGTTGAGTGGAGTTGGATTTCTGGATTCTTGTGCCACTTGATGAGAGGAAAGTGGCATGGGACGACGGGATTACCCGCCGGAGTTCCGGCGTAAGGTGCTGGACCTGCTCGAAGCGGGCCGCACGGGCACCGAGCTGGCCCGTGACCTGGACATCAGCGCTCAGACGATCTACACCTGGCGGCGGCAAGACCGCATCGATCGCGGCTTGCAGCCCGGCCTGACCAGCAGAGAGAAGGCCGAGCTGGCGGCCGCCAAACAACGCATCACCGAGCTGGAGACCGAGCTGCAGGCCACGCGCAGGGCGATCGAGCTCATCCGCGAGGCGGCACCCCCAAAAGACGGTTCGAAGCCATCGCGGTGATGGCCGGCGAAGGCATCCCGGTCGAGGTCGCCTGCCGCGTCCTGACGGTCTCGGCGTCCGGCTACTACGCCTGGCGGGACCGGCCGCCCTCACCGCGGGCCATCCGGCACGCCTGGCTGACCGGCCTGATCCGGCAGATCCACCAGGGCTCGCGCGGCTCCTACGGCGCCCGGCGGGTGCACGCCGAGCTGACCCTGGGCCACCAGGTGTCAGTCAGCCACGGCGCGGTGGAACTGCTGATGCGCCGGGCCGGGCTGGAAGGTCTCAGCCTGGATCCACGGAGCAGGTTCTGAGTCGAATGCTCAACAACTGAAGAGAGTGTCCTCTGGCCTGGGATGATGGGAGTTCTTGAGGCTTCCAGCAACCAGTTCGAAAGGACACTCTCCACGTGCGATTGTTTCATGCCACCGCCAAGACCCGTGCGATCTTCGACGATGACCACGTGATCGCGTACGGCGGGCTGGCCTCGGCGATGCGGCTGGCCGAGCGCTGTGACCTGGACGGCTTGGTCGGCGAGCACGTCGCGCTCGCCAGCCCCGACAGCGTCAACGCATCCGCGAAGGTCGCCTCGATCGTGGCGGGGATGATGTGCGGCGCCGACAGCATCGACGACCTGGACGTGCTGCGGCACGGCGGCATGGACAAGATCTTCGACGGCATCCGCGCTCCATCCACGCTCGGCTCCTTCCTGCGTGCCTTCACCTGGGGCAATGTCCGGCAACTGGACAAGACCGCCCGGCTGTTGCTGGTCGCTCTGGCCGGGCACACGCCGCTGCTGCCCGGCGCGGACGTGCTCACCTTCCTCGACGTCGACTCCATGCAGCGCCGCACCTACGGCTACGCCAAGCAGGGATCAGGGTTCGGCCACACCAAGATCGGCGGCAAGAGCCTGCTGGTGCGCGGGCTGAACGTGCTGGCCGCCACCGTGTCCACGCCGCTGGCCGCCCCGCTCATCTGCGGCACCCGACTGCGCGGCGGCAAGGCCAACTCCGCCCGCGGCGCCGCCTCCTTCGTGGCCGAGTCCATCACCGCCGCCCGGCAGACGGGCGCCGGCGGCACCCTCGTGCTGCGCGGCGACTCGGCCTTCTACAGCGCCGACGTCATCGGCGCCTGCCGCGAGCGTGACACCCGGTTTTCCATCACCGCGAAGATGGACCCCAAGACCAAGGCAGCGATCGCGGGCATCGACGAGACCGGGTGGACGCCGATCACGTATCCGAACGCCGTCTTCGACGACCAAGCGGGCGGGTGGATCTCCGATGCGGACATCGCTGAGGTCGACTACACCGCGTTCACCAGCAAGAAGGGCCAGGTCGTCACCGCCCGGCTGATCGTGCGCAGGGTCCGGCGGCTCAATAAGAAGTCGTCTCATTTGGTGAGCCGGCGGTAGCAGATGAGGGCTGCGGCGATAGCGACGAAGGACGCGAAGTGGTCGGCGCGGCGTTCGTAGCGCCGGTGGAGG
>NZ_JBPJUQ010000159.1:0-8751 GCF_051192615.1 Streptosporangium sp. G11 | reverse complement strand
TGCGTAGTGCGAACTTTGGTCGGTTCAGCACGGCAACCTACGCTCGTTCTCTTTTACACCGCATCTCGGACGCGACCCCGCCCTCGCCCAGGCCCACGAACCACCCAGCCTCTGCGAACTGCGCAGCGAGATCGCCGATGTCTGGCATGCCTACCAAGCATCCCGGTACGGCCTCGTGGTTCGCCGCCTGCCGGCACTACTCACCGAGGCCCACCACGCCGCCGGCGCCTACCAAGGTGATCAGTACATCCAGGCCCTCAGCCTGCTCGGCCAGGCGTACCACGCAGCCACCAGCATCCTCGTCAAGATCGGAGAGAACGACCTCGCCTGGATCGCCGCGGAACGGGGCCTGACCTACGCGCAGAACTCCGGGGATCAGATCGTTGTCGCCTCACTACTGCGATCCGTCACCCACGCCCTGCTCTCCAACGGCCGTTACGACGCCGCATCACAACTGACGAGCGACGCCGCCGGACTTCTCCAAGCAGACCTCCCCCAGGGCAGCCCCGAACTCCTATCGGTACACGGCACGCTCTTCCTCGCAGGATCGATGGCCGCAGCCCGAGCCGATGACCGCGCCACCACCCGCACCTTCCTCGCCGAAGCCGCGGAATCGGCCCGCCGACTGGGAGGCGACGCCAACCACGTCTGGACCGCGTTCGGCCCCACCAACGTGGCCATCCACCAGGTAGCCACCGCCATCGAACTGGGAGACATCCAAGTCGCCATCGACATCGGCCCCGGCCTGGACACCAGCGCCCTGCCGATCGAGCGTCGAGCCCGCCATGGAATCGCCGTCGCCCAAGCGTTCAGCCTGTGGAACCGCACCGACGAGGCATTGGACGCCCTCCTTCAGGCTGAACACCTCGCTCCCGAGCAGATCCGTCACCACTACCTCAGCCGCCAACTCGTCCTGAACTGGATTCGTCGCCAGAAGGGCAAGCCCAGTCACCGGCTCACCGATCTCGCTCGTCGCCTGCGCGTCACCTGAGCGACCTTCACACCGGGCGGACTTCCCGTACCGTAGGGATCATGACCGGACAAGAGACCCCGCCCATGGCCACCCCCCGCGCCGCAGCCGGGGCACTCTTCTTCGACGACCACGGCCGCCTGTTGCTGGTCCGCCCCCATTACAAGGACTACCGCGACATCCCCGGCGGCTACATCGAGCCCGGCGAGACCCCGTTCCAAGCGTGCGTACGCGAAGTTCAGGAAGAACTCGGCATCCAACCGCCGATCGGCGACCTCCTCGTGGTCGACTGGGCACCCCACCCCGAAGAAGGCGACAAGGTCCTGTTCCTCTTCGATGGCGGAACCCTCAGCCCGAGCATGCGCGACAGCATCCGACTCGGTGCCGACGAACTAGCCGGCTATGACTTCCACCCTGTCGAAGAACTGCCCGGCCTCCTGATCGAACGACTCGCCAACCGCGTCCTGGCCGCCGTCACCGCTCGTACCATCGGCCGCCCGTTGTATCTGGAGCACGGCCAGCAGTTGCCGAATTAATCTCATAGGTATCAAGCGGCGGCGCGCCGCGCCGCCGTACCCGGCCCTCTGCCGCCCGCCGACCGGGCGTGCGGCGTGGGCGCCGGTCCCGGCCGGCGGCGACCCGGGCCGTCCACCGACCCGCGCACCCGCCGCAACCGATGTACTCGCCGATCCCAGCGACGCGCCGCCGCCTCATCGCTTTACACCCGTTCGGATGCTCCGGATTGACGCTGGCTGCGCGCTCACGTCAGCAGGCAACCTCTACCAGAGATCATCGAGGTCGCCAATCCTTTTCCGGAGGACGCGAGCGTCCTTCTTGGGCAGGACGTGAACCACAGCATCTAAGAGCGCACGAAGCTCGACAGGATCAGGACAGCACAGCATCTCTCCACAGGATTGCGCCGGATCGAAAAGCCTGTGCCACGGGTCCCGTAAAAACAGCGACCAGGCGCGTAACGCCTCTTCCGCCGCCCCGGGCCAATAGTGCCTGCACTCCAGACGAGCGACTGCGATACGGCCCCGGTAAGACAGGCCAGGGATTGCGGGAACTCCAATAGCGGTTGTCGTCCGCGAACGCCACGGACCATCAGCGCGGATCCGAGCCGGACGTCTACGCGCCATGGCCCTTTCGTGTGATCGACATAGCATCATCCTGCCACAGTCCGAGCTTCTGACAAGATGCCCCGGAGCGGTACCACCCTCGCGATCGCCTGACGGTGGCTGGTCTCCATCCAGGGTTGGGGGCGATCGACGGTCCGGGACTTCGTACCTCAGCCCCGACCCACCGCGTTACATGGAGCTGTCCGTTGACCGGCTGACGTAGCCGAGTGCCCGGGTAAGCAGTACCCGCTACGCGCCGAGCCTGTGGCGCGTGTACCGGTGATCAGGAAGCCCGAACTCCATGCCGTTCTCGTCGAGGGCGTTGTAGATCGTTACTCGGTCGTCCGGAAAGGCAAAGCCGACGGCCACCATCCCCTGCGCCATGTCCTCACCTACCCATTCGAGAAGCTCTACGGCTTGCAGCCGCTGCCCCTTCAGCGCGGCCAATTCTGAGAGCATGCCCTCTCGCCACGCCAGCTGGAATCCCTCTCCGGCCCAATCCAGCGGCTGAGCCGGATCAACGGTGTTCCACGTGATTGAGATTTCGTCGAACTTCGTGTGAACGATCTCGACTTGCTCGCCTTCGAAGTCCAACAGGACAAGCCCATCGGAGAACCAAGCATCCTCATCGAGATTCCAGACCAGCAGGGCACGAGTCAGCCTCCGGCCTTCCAGCATGGCCAGTCTCCGACCGTGAGCGGCGGTGACAGCCGAACGGCCACTCAGCCATGCCGGTCTGTATCCAGAGACCCCGAAGTCGAACATCTGTCGATTGTGTCGGACGCCAGCGCCAGGAGGTCAAGCCTTTATGAGTAAACCCAGCCGCGGCGCCGATGAGGAGAGACCGGTGTCCGTGCCCGTTACGTGCCCGTCAGGAGAGTGATCAAGGGGGACCCACGGGGAATCACGGTCACTCACCCCGCTCTTCCGCAGGTCAGCGTCTCCCCAGCTCAGAGGGCAGGCGCGATAGAGACTTCCCAAGCTGACAGCGCGGGTTCGATCACCGTCACTCGCTCTACACGAGAAATCCCAGGTCAACCGATGGATTAGGGCTTTTGGGTCAGCGGATGACGGTACCGAACAGTCCTGGTGACGGCGTTGACAGGCATCCTCTTTAGGCGCCCGAGGTGCCACCAGGTTCGGGGCACCTCAGCGCGAGCAGGACGCCCGCGATACGTTCACGCGCAGCGTGTCAACGAGCTTGGAGGGCCAAGCAAGTAGATCACTCGATCTCATCCTTCGCGGCGTAAAGGCAGATCACTGCAGCCTTGCGCTGGCTCCTCAGCCCTCCTCGAACAGCTGATCAACTGCCACGATAAGCGCACTCGTCAGTTCCTGATGCCGCCGCCGTTCCATGCTGCGAGAAGGGCTGCACAGGACCATGCTCTTGGCCTCGCCCAAGGTCGAAGGACCAGCACCCAGCAACTCCCGCGTGACCAGTATCGAATCAATCACGGACACCCGCCGGTCGCTCAACAGCTTCTGGACGGCCGCCATCCCAGCCTCGGCATGAAGCAGCGGTCGACACTCCTCAACGAGAGCCGAGATCCGTGCAGCGCGATCCGAGTCAAGCTCCTGAAGCCCCATCGCCCTCGTCCCCTCTAACAAGTGAGGCCAAAATACCCTACGAAACCAAGCTCCAAGATCGCGACGTGAGGGCAACTCAGACGGTCAGGCGGGCCATTCAAAGCTTGTCGAAGCCACCCATATCTTGCAGGCCAGTTCTTGATCAGCGTGCCAGATGCATGCCAGAACAGGCGGGGAAGCACAGTCACTCACAGGGACTCACGGTCACTCGACCCGTCCTGACCTGCACCCCCGTTTTCCCAGCTTAGGGCAGCAATGTCAGTAGATGATTCCCAAGCTGATAGCGCGTGATTGATTCTGGCGTCCCTGCTTCAGTGCTTCGTCCAACTCGACTGGAACTTTATGTCCGTCTTGTCCGTCATCATCGTCAAACGGGGGAACGGGCGGTGCCGATCGATCATGTATTGGCCTCATACCAGCCGAAGGGCGACGCATTTTGATCAACCTGGCCCCGCGCGTCCGAGCACTCGCCGGACGCGCCACGACACTCCTCTCCTACGGCTACCCCGCAGAGAACAGGACGGTGTACGGCGTGGCGGTCTTGGACGGGGACGGGCTGGTCCTGTTCTACTCGCCGGGGGCCAGATCCCGGCATGAGCTGGAGGAATTCGCCGCCGACCAGGGGCTGATCTTCGAGTTCCGGCGATACGGAACCTCCGCGGAGGCGAGGGTCGCCTTGGCCCGTCGCGCCCCGGGCTGGAAGGGGCTTGCCCCCACGGACCCGCCTGCTTCCCGTGAGAGCCCACGCATGCACCTACTCGAGCCCGTGAACCAATTCCGCTACATCAAGATGATCATCAATATGTGGTCCGATATGCGAGCCCGTCGTGCCCATGCCCGGCTGAATCGACCTCACAGATCAGGTGGCCACGAACTCTCGCGTCTGGACGGCCGGGCCTGTCGCCTCTTCGCCGAGCACGGTAAGACGGCACTGGAGTCGGAGGATGGCCTGCGTCTGATTCCCCAGGCCGATCTGTTGCTGTGCTACACATCCGAGTCGGACGTGCATGGCTTGATGGTGTTCGGCGAGCCCGGTCAGCCCTTGGTGCACCTACCCGGACGGTGGAATACAGAGGATACGCAGCGCTTCGCCGGACGGAACATCCTGGGGTTCGAAGCACGCAGATTGCCACACGAGGAATACCTGGTCTTGACGGGTCGGGTCCAGGACGCGGTTCCTTGAGTGACCTGCACTGCGAACGGATCGTCTGCTACTTGCCCGTCGGGAGAAGACTCTCACGCGGAACCACAGAGGGCGCAATTAACAGCATGACCAATGCCGCAACAAGTGTCGACACATCACCAAGGTACCCAGTCGGCCGCGCGGTATATGCGCGGGATGATCTTCGGCGGTCGAGCTCGAGAAAGATGCTGCCGCCCTGGTGAGAGGCCCTGTCTGCGCTGAGAATGCAGCCCTCTTGAAAACCGCTGCCGCTGGCGGCAGGGAATAGGTTCATGGTGGCCAGACATGTCAGTCTTCGCTGCGATGATCGCTTCGGATTGGCCGAGGAGCGGAGGGCGCTGGTGGGTGGCATGACGTCGGCGGACTACGCCTGGTTCATCGAGGAGTACGAGAAGGAAAGCGACCTGATCGGCGTGACGTTCGTGCGGGACCTGTCACCCGAGGAGGCTTTGCGTCGGATCGGTGCCATCCCCGGTGACATCTCCCGGGAGTGGGCTGTCGAAGCCTATGCAGCGGACGGGGGAGCGGTCCTGGTCGACTACCACTGCTACGAGCCACCGCAGGCGCTCTCCCGGGGAACAGAAACGGCCAGTCTCGTCACCGGTATCACCGTCGACGAGGACTTCGCCTACTCGGTCGACGGGGTGGTGGTCACCAGATTCGCACCGTTCTTCCCTATTGATCGACAGGGCAGCGATCCAGATCGCCTCCTGGGCCACATGCGCGATCTGGGCATGCCTCTGGAGGAAGAGGAGTTCCGTGACACCCGGACTCCCACGCTCCTTGCCGTTACCTTGGCGGCGCGAGCCACCGGGGTGAGCTTCACGCCGGCTCACTACGCCGTACCGCCCATCGTCGGATCCGCCGACTGTCCGAACTGATCAGACGGCCCGTCACCTGTTGCGGTCTCATCGATTCGATGCGACTCATACAGGCCTTGCCGGCCGCATCGAATGACCCTGAACACTTCAGGCGGAGATGCGCAGTACAACGGCCGACCGCAGCGGCTATGTCCTCCTCGGGGCCTTGTACCTCGTGGAGGCTTCAAAGTCTGTTCCGCGGATTGGGGCGTTGTGGTAGGTGATGAGAAGGCGTGCAATGATAAAGATCACCGTCGATGTGGAGGGGAAGATTACCGCAGGTCAACGACCGTGAACCGCTGAGAACGGGAGTAGCCTGTAAAACCATCAGAGGAGGTTGTGGTGGCTGATCCTCTCGTCCCGTTCCGTTGGTTGGAAGCTTCGCCAGGAGACCGTGACGATCTGCTTGGCGAGATTTTCTCTGTGTCCTTTTTTCGCAGGCTCGAACCTGCCGAGGTACTGCGCCGCTTTGGGGCCGGACGTCCAGGGCGGGAAATGACCTTTCATGAACTCGGTGGGAAGGTC
This sequence comes from Streptosporangium sp. G11, assembly GCF_051192615.1. NCBI lineage: Bacteria > Bacillati > Actinomycetota > Actinomycetes > Streptosporangiales > Streptosporangiaceae > Streptosporangium > Streptosporangium sp. G11. The sequence continues at coordinate 2,508 of NZ_JBPJUQ010000159.1, read as the reverse complement.
TGGGAGTCGGTAGGGGTGACCGACGACGACTATGTCGGGGTTGTCCAGGCTGGTGAGTGGAGCGTGGCCGTCGAACTGCGGGGTTTCCAGGCGGTGCTGGCCGAGTCGTTGACCGGGCTGTCTCGGGGATGTGAGGTGGTGGCCGTGGGACGGCACGATTATGCGGAGGACGGCTTCGTGTACGCGGTAGATGGCAAGGTCGTCACCAGCTTCACGCCGCACCTGCCAGGCACTCGGTGGGGCAGCGACCCGGACCGGATCAACGAGCTTATGCGTGAAACCGGCTTGCCTCCGGAGGAGTTGGATGAAGAGGCATGGGAGGCGACGTGGGATGACATGTACACCAACAGGATCTCGCGTGCGTTCTTGCTGGCGGCCGAGATCACTGGCGTGGTGTTCACTCCGAGCATCCTCGATAGGCCCCTACTCGTCGGCGCCATCAGTGAGTGATTACGAGGTGGCGTGCACTGATGCTGCGGGTGGCTACCAGGTTTCTGGCTACGGAACCCGAGGTCCAACCGTTGGGCCTCTGCAGGTCGAAGGCCCTCTCTCCCGAGAGATCCGCGGTCCCGGGAGGTGATCGTGGCTGGCTCTGCCTCGCGGGATATGTGCGGGATGATCTTCCCCGGTAGGGGACGGGTGAGAGCCGTACCTCGAGGTCAGAGGCCTGATGAAGTCAGGAATGTCAGCCCGCTGTAAAACCATCAGCACTCCGATTTTGGGAGCCAACTTGGGAGCCAACGGGCCGTACGACCCCGGACCGAGCTGGACTGATACGAACAGGCGATCCGTCCGCGACCTGCGTGGCGAACTGGTCTGAACGCTCTTGGACGTCGTTTGGGAACCTACGGATCAGAAGGTTGGGGTTTCGAGTACCTCCGGCCGCACACATGCAAGAAGGCCCCTGAACAGGCATTACGCCATCGGGGGCCTTCTTCGTTTCTTGATCGTTTGGGCTTCTTGCTAACACCCTTGCTAACAGGGTGGCTCCCACCGTTCTTGCGCCGCCTTCTCTCATAACGAAGCCGAACCGACCGGCCGTCCCGGCACGCAACCGGTCGTGGAGACCACGGCATGACGTTGATCACGGGACTGTCGGGGATGTCTGCTTGAGTCATCCCAGGAACGAGCGCTTGAGCGGACAGAGAGCGGGAATGCGGCGGTCGGAGCGTCTTTGGCACCTTGTCCGGTCCTACGGCATGGGTGAGTGGTTCATGGCCGCCTGGGTGGAGGGTCTGGAGGTGTGGGAGGCCGCTCGGCGCCTTGGGGTGTCGGTCGCGGATGTGGACGACTCAGCCGAGTGCACCTGGGCGGATGTCCTGCGCGGGTGGCCTTCCGACGGTGAGGCGGGGGCCGTCTGGGTCGGCCGGCTGACGGCGGACTGGACACAGATCATCCAGGTGCGGGGGTTCGACTGCGAGAGGGCTTTGCGGGAGCTCTCGTACGGCGGGCGGGCGTTGCTGATGCGCTGGGACATCAACGGGCCGCGTGATCTCGAATACGCGGTCAACGGTCACTATGTGACGGGCTTCAGTGTCACTGTCCCCGGCAAGCGCTGGGGAAGTGATCCTCACGCGCTCGACTCCTACGCGCAGAGGTTGCAGTTCGACCTGGACGACTCCGGTTGGGAGAGCGATCCCGAGCTGCCGGCGGGATGGCTGGAGTACTGCGGGTGGGAGGAGGCCCGGATGGAGAGCGGACAGGATTACGGGGAGGAGGACATCCCCGACGAGTGGGGGGACTTCATCGGGCTTGTCCATAACGGATACAGCCCGCCCATGGCGAGCTGCCTCACGTCGGCCCTGGCGCTTGTCGGCAGGGTGACGGGCAGAGAGATCGACAGGGAGTGGATGAACGGGGCCCACACGCGCTACGTGATCCGCGATCAGCGCAGCGGCTAGGACAGTCACCGCCTCGGCGGTGAGGGACTGGCAGCGGAGAGCAAGGCATCGCAGGGCGAGTTTGACGCTCTGCCCGAGGTTGGCGATGTCACCGTCAGCCGCAGGCGTGTGCACGCGGCGGTCAACGGTGCTGCGCGTGGTCCGAACGCCGGAGCGGAGGACCCGGTCCTGAGTACGGCGCGAAAAACGTGCGACAATCGAGTACGGCCATTTCGCTGATTGGATCCACTATGGGATTCTCTCCAGCATGACTGAACCCACAGAGACCCCGCCTCCCTACATTCCTGGCCCCAGGCCCGACGACGACATTGCGTCTGTTCGCTTGCTGGGAGCCATCGCATTGGTTGGTAGCATCGTTCTGGCCTTGGGCGTCCTGCTCTTCGGAAGTAGGTTCTCGTCGTTGTCATGGCTCATAGCGCTGATCGGGCTTGGATTACGTCTAGAGGCGGCGATTCGCGAGCGGAGGCGACACCGCTAAGATCCTCGCCGTCGTTCTCGATCTCTGAGTGAGTGTTTGAGAGGTGATCGTGAGGTCGTTCTATGGCAGAGCAGAAGACAGAGGACGATGCAACAGCGCACCCAGGTAGTCGAAGGCGCCAGCCCTAAG
>NZ_JBPJUQ010000158.1:0-8762 GCF_051192615.1 Streptosporangium sp. G11 | reverse complement strand
GTCCCGCGCGCACCAGCTCCACCATCTGCCGGCGAAACTCCGGCGGATAGTTGTTCGGCACAGTGAACTCCTTCTTCCGGGAACCAGGGTTCCTCAGAGATCAGGTGTCCACCAAACCGGGGCAACTCCAGCTCGCGGCCGGTTGCTCGTGTTTCGTCGCCTGGGCCGCGTGTGGGCCGACACAATGCCAGGCGTGCACAAGGCGGACATCAGCGACCAGCCCGAGCCTGAGCGGTCGGGCGAGGTCGAGGAGATCGGGATCCGGGAGGCGCGGGCGCGGCTGGCCGAGCTCGTCGAGCGGGCCGGGGCGGGCGAGCCGGTGCTGCTGCGCCGACGTGGCCCTGAGCGCAACGCCGCTGCCCTGCTGCCCGTCGCGGCGATCGAGGTCTGGAATGCCCACCTGGCCGCGCAAGAAGCCGAGCGGCAGCGCCGCGCCGAGGAGATCGCGCTCGGCGAACGCCGACCGGCCGGAGCGCGCGGCGCGGTGTGCCCGGGCTGTCGCAGTTCGTTCATGCACGTGGTCTTCACTGGCCCGGTCGTCATCGCGCTCGTCAACACCGCCGACCCCACCGCGGGCGTGCAGGCGGCCGTGGCCGACACCGACCCGGCGATGGCCCAGGAGGTGGCGTTCGTGCGCTGCGCCTCGTGCTGGGAGCCGATGGGAGACCGGCCCCGTGAGCACGGCGCCCCGGCCTACCGCGCGGCCGTCGACATCGCCGAGAACGCCTCCTGGAGCGACGTGGCGTGGGAGGCGACCAATTCCTACGTCGTCGCCGAACACGAGATGGGGCGGGCCTCACGCATCGTGCTCGCCCACGACCTGGCCTGGGGAAAGGTGCGTCGGGTGACCCGCTGGGAATGGCTGACCGGCATCACCGACGACGAACGCGAGCAGCTGCGCCGCCAGCTCGACGACGACGAGTTCTGACTCCCACCCGGGGCTTGATCAACGACTCCTGCCAGCATCAACCCCCAGGAAATCCTTCGTAACGAAAAGCGGTGCGACAGGAGTTCTGCCGCACCGTCCATGTTTACGCTGCTAGGGATGCCTAGCTACAGCTGAGATACTCCAGGAGTGGGGAGTACATCCAGCCGAGGCCCCCGCCGCGCAGGTAGACAGCCCGGCGGCCGTTGACCTCGTTCGGCTTGAGCACATGACTGTTGGGTCCCGTCACCTTAACTCCGTGAGCTTTGGGGTCGTGATACACCCTTTGGTATCCCGAGGAACTCACGTAGACGTGCGTTCCACCCTTAGCGGTGTTTATCTCGTACACGTTTACCGTGCAGTTAGCCGCTTGAGCAGGCGTGCTGACAGCGGCCATCAGGACTGCCGCGGTTGAGGCAATCCGTCGAAGCGGTGAGCGGAATGACATGAATCCTTGGGAGCAGACGCCTCCGGCCGGGTCCAGCTTTCATGATCGAAGGGACAGACCCTAGACCTGAGCGTTCCCGCCATCGACGAAGAATTCGGCGCCAGTGATGAAGCTGGCGTCGTCGGAAGCGAGGAACGTGACGGTCTTGGCTATTTCTTCGGGGCGGCCCAGGCGTTTCATGCTGACACGCGAGGCCAACACCTCCATCCCCTCAGGTTGGCCGGGGAGCATCTCCGTCCCCTCGGGGTGGCCGGCGAGCATCGCCGTGCCGACCGGGCCCGGGCTGACCACGTTCACCCGGATGTCGCGGCCCTGGTCATACAGGTCCGTCGTCCAGGTGCGGGCGAACGACCGCACCGCCGCCTTGGTGGCCGAGTAGACGCCCTGGCAGGGGTAGCCCTTGATGGAGACAACGGAGCCGGTCAAGATGATCGTGCCGCCGTCGGGCATCAGCGGCAGGGCCTTCTGCGCGGTGAACAGCGTGCCCTTGACGTTGGTGTCGAAGGCGCGGTCGACGTGCTCCTCGGTGATCGAGCCGAACGGGACCCGGTCAAGGGTGGCGGCATTGGCGAAGACGATGTCGACGTGTCCCTGTTCCTGGCCGATCTGCTCGTAGATCCGGTCGAGGTCCTTGGGCTTGGTGACGTCTCCCTGGATGGCGGTGACGCTGGGGCCGATGGACGCCGCCGCAGCGTCCAGTTCAGGCTTGCGGCGGCCGGTGATGTAGACTTGGGCGCCCTCCCGGGCGAACTCTCTGGCGGTGGCCAGGCCGATGCCGGTGCCGCCGCCCGTGATGAGGGCGACCTTGCCGTCCAGTTTCCCGGGCATGACGTTCCTCCCCCGTCGCTGAGTTGGCCTGAAACTGTCCACATACCCTGCTGATGCCCGGCCCACACCAGTCGGCGCACACGCAGTCAGAGCTTGTGCGGCCGGTCCTCAACGTTGACAGTGCATCCCAGTGTGGGTCGAGCGGCTGCCAGCTATGCCACTGCTTGGCACGACGCACACCAGTGCCGAGGGTGCGCGCGGCGCACTATTCTGCCGCCGACCGTGCGTAGGCGTGCCGCCGAGCGATGTAACTCTCCGTCAACATAGACCCGATGTGGAGTCGGTGGGGATAGTCAGGGGCGATGGCGCTGCACCAGCTGGTGCCGACACTCGCGAACATGTGCCTCGGCGAGATGGGGGTGGCGCCCGAACTCACGAACATCTAGTGCCGAGACTCACGAACAAAGCCACTCCGGCGGCGCGGGCGGCTCACCGACTCGGGGATCACCCAGATCGTTGTGGCCATCGGCCAGGATGCCGGGATCCCCTGTAAGGCGTGCCGCTCAGACGACATAAGTGCACGTCAACGGTTGAGGCGCGTGCTCAGCGCCCAGCTGGGGTGATGGCCGACATCCGCGTGGCGAGTTCGGCCAGGTGTGCCAGCCAGGAGTCGGCGGCGGCGTCGGGTACGGCGACGATGACGTGATCGATGCCCAAGGCAGCCAGATCACCGCAGCGCTGGACGCTCTCCTCGACGCTCTGGCTATCGGGGATGCGCATATGGAGGGTCTTCTCGATCTCCTCGTAGGGCCGCCCCAGCCGTTCGCAGTGGGCGCGCAGCACGCTGAGCTTGTGGCGGACATCGGCGCCGTGAAGGAAGTTGCACGCGTCGGCGTACTCGGCGACGAGACGGAGGGTCTTGTTCTCCCCGCTGCCGCCGATCAGGATCGGCGGGCGCGCCTGCGGCGCGTTGAGCGTACGCTCCAGCCTGTAGTGCCTGCCCTCGTACGGCTTGTTCTCGTCGCTCCACATCTGTTTGGCGATCTGGAGGGTCTCCTCCAGCCGCTCGAACCGCTCTGCCAGGGAGGGAAATCGGAGGCCGAGGCCGCGGGCCTCCCGCTCGTACCAGCCGGCGCCGATGCCGAGGACGGCGCGGCCGCCGGAGAGCGCGTCCAGGGTGCTGACCTGCTTCACCAACAGTCCGGGCTCGCGGTAAACGGCGCCGGTCACGAGGGTGCCCAGCGTGATCCGGCTGGTGAGGGCGGCGGCATAGGACAGCGCGCCGTACGCCTCCAGCATCGGATCTTCCACGGAGCCGAAGTTGGGGATCTGGAAGAAATGGTCCATCACCCACAGGCTGTGCAGGCCTGCCCCGTCGGCGCCGCGGGCGACGGCCGCGAACCGCCCGGCGATGGCGGCGTCGCCGCCGGGCCAGGTAAAGCGGGGGCAGGTCAGACCGAGTTTCATCGAACACTCCTTGGTCGGGGTGGGAGGGCGTGCCTGCCGCAGGATGATGTGTCACTGCGGCTGCGGGCATAAAAAAACCCTCTCGCCGGGGCTGCTGCACCCGAGGCCGAGAGGGACTCCGTAGAAGTGATTATCTCATGAACCGTGCACGATGCCCGCCAGGAAGAGGTGGTGGATGCCGGGGCCGACGTGCGGCGTGTGCGGAACCGAGCTGGAACCCGACGGCGGGTGCTTCACCTGTCGCATCCCGGCCCAGCGGGATGTGTCTGTAGATCGCGTCGCGGCGAACGTCGGTCAGTGATCAGCCAGAGCCGGACGGACTCCCTCCGGGAGAAATCAATCTACGTTGTAAAGCCTGGCGGGCTGCACAGCTCGCACCACCCCCAGGTCGACGTCGTGGCGACCGTCTCCCCTCCCCCTGTCGACGCCTTGGCACTGGGTGCGAGGCGCCGGGAGCGCACGATGCGGCCTGGGGTTCCGCGACATCTGCGACATCCTTACGCGCACACGCGCGAACCGGGGTGATTTGGCCGGTCGTCGGGTCGTGTCAGCGCCGGTGGACGCATGTCGGCCCGCGTCAAATTCCTGGGTTGCGATAACATGCCTTATCGCAACCCGGAAACGGGCATTTCGCCCGCACCGAAAGGCTCTTTCGGATGACCGAGTTAGCACGGCCGGAACCGGACCCCGCGCTCCCGGCGCACCCGACGGGCCGGGCCGACGTCGCCGCGGCGACCACGGCCGACCGGGAGATGAGCGACGCGGCCCGCGCCCGGGTCGCCGGCGGCATGGCCGACAACACCAACCGCGCCTACGCCCGCGACTGGGAGACCTTCACCACCTGGTGCGCCACGACCGGCCGCACGCCGCTGCCCGCCTCAGCCGAGACGCTCGCCGAGTACGTCACCCACCTGGCCGCCACCCCGACCGCCCACGGCACCCTGCCGGCGCCCTCCACGATCGAGCGGGCGCTGGCGTGCGTGCAGTCCCGGCACAAGAAGGCCGGGCTGACCGTGAATGCCGAGGGCGGCCGCCTGGCCCTGCGCGCCTACCGCAAGGAACGCGCCAAGACCGGGACGCGCACCCGCAAGGCGCCGCCAGCCGAGCTCACCGTCCTGCGGGCGATGATCGACGGCTGCGACCCCGCCACCCTGACCGGCCTGCGCGACCGCACCGCCCTGGTGCTCGGCTTCGCCCTGATGGGCCGCCGCTCAGAGCTGGCCGCCCTCGACCTCGAAGACCTGGCGCTGACCGTCGACGGCCTGGAGGTCACCATCCGCCAGTCCAAGACCGACCAGGACGCCCGCGGCGAGGTCGTCCCCCTGCCGTATGGCTCGCATCCCGAGACCTGCCCGGTGCGCGTCGTGCAGGCCTGGGTCGCGGCGCTGGCCGCCCAGGGCGTCGCCGCCGGGCCGCTGCTGCGCGGCGTCGACCGCCACGGCCGCATCACCACCGCCCGCCCCGGAGCCTCGGGCAAGAGCGCCGAGCGGATGAGCGGCCACGGCCTGAACCTCATCGTGCGCCGCGCCGCCGAGCGAGCCGGCCTGGCCAACGCTGAGACCTACACCGCGCATTCACTGCGCGCCGGGGGCGCCACTAGCGCCGCCAAGCACGGGGCGCCGGTCTCGGCGATCGCCCGCCACGGCCGCTGGTCGGAGAAGTCCCCGGTCGTGCACGGCTACATCCGCACCGCCGACAAATGGCGCGACAACCCCATGCGAGGAATCGGCCTGTGACCCCGGTGCGCGTCCTTCATGGCCGTTGTCCTGCGTGCGCGGGTGCGCCGTCGTTACGCTGCTCCGATCTTCGACAACTCCCCACGAAGGGCGCGCACCATGGCAACACCGCAGCAGGAACCGACCTGGCAGCCGATCAGCATGCTGGCCATGCTGACCGACCACGTCCAGGAGGGCGTGGCCATGGCGCGCGAGCAGCTGGCCACCCTGGAGAAGGGGCGCTCTAAGCCCTACGTCCTCGATGACGCCACCGTCGCCCGGGTCAAGCAGGTCTTCACCCAGACGGCCGAGGACAACGAGCTGTTCGCCGAGCAGGGACGGCGCTGGGCCGCGATGGACCTGAGCGCCGAGCAGCGCCGCGACGTCGAGCGCTACGCCGCCCTGGTGGAGCAGATGCAGACCGAGACCACCGCGATCCTCTCCCTGACCGACGAGCTCGCCAAGCAGACGATCGAGACCGTGCTGGCCAAGAGCGACCTGGAACTCGGCATCGAAGCGCTACTGCGCGACGGACGGCTCTAACCACCTTGGCCCCACCCCGGCCCGCCCCTACCGGGAGGGGTTTTGAGAGTTTCGAGAGGGGTCTTACGCGCGTGCGCGCGAGGCAGCCGGCCGACGCCGTGATGATGGAGCCGCAGAGCGCTTAGGTTGGCCCCATGGGTGAGGACGGGCTGCAGGCCGCAGGCGAGGGCACCGAGGAGTCGCCGGCTCCCGCCCTCGGTGAAGCGGGCCGATGAGCGCGGAGAGCGCGCCGGGCCTGTATGAGGCGCTGGCCACGATCGCCGCCGCGGCGCGGGCCGCCTACGCCGACGGCTCCAACCTTCGGGTGCGCTCCTCAGGCATCGTGCACGCGGTGGTGATGACGCGCTGGCTGGGCGGGGAGTGGATGCCGGGCCCGGCGTGCATGGTCGGGGTGAGCGGCTGGGATCCAGGCGCGGCGCACCCGGACCGTGGTGCGGTCACCTGCCGCCGATGCCTGAAGCTGACCACGCAGGAGCCCGTCGACGAGCAGCTGGAGCTGTTCCCCGTTGCCGTCCCCGAGCCGGGCGAGCGACTCGACGGCCCTGGCGACTGAGCGCGCCCCGAAAGATCATCGACTGATCGAGCCCCACCTTCCGCTCAGGTGTCGTCCAGCCAGTGATAGCGGTCATCCAGCGCGTCCAGCTCCCACGGAGGCAAGCCCGCAATCGCCGTGTCGCTCAATCCCTCACGCTCGCGCAGGTCGGCCAGGATGCCGTCCAGCACCGCCGGATCGGTTTCGCCCAGGGCCAGCGCGACGTTTCGCCGGGCGGGATCCGCTGCGACGAGCGCGCTGAGATCAGGACGCGTTCGACCGAGGCGTGCGGGAAGGCATCTTCAGGTTTTACATCGAGAACACACGCCCTGCCCTAGAACTGTGGCTCGACATCCGAGTTTCGGACTTCCACAGAGGGAGACTTCATGGTTTCGCGTCGAGCAACAGCGGCTCACGTCGCCTCAGTGGCGTGCGCGGCGTTGGCTCTGAGCATGGCCTCGCCCGCAACCGCCTCGGCAGCTGCCGACCCCGTCAAGGTCGGGGACGTGCAGAAGGCGATGGAAGGCTTGGTGAAGACGGGTCACGTGGTGGGCGCCATCGGCGAGGTGTACATGGATGGCAAGCGGGTCGGGAAGGGATCGGCCGGGTCCCGCCTGCTCCACGGCAAGGGCGGCGCGATCCCATCGAATGCCCGCTACCGGATCGGCTCGCAGACCAAGGGCATGACCGCCACCGTGGTGCTGCAACTGGTCAAGGAGGGCAAGCTGAGCCTGGACGACAAACTCAGTGCGGTTCTGCCGAAGGTAGTGGAAAAGGACCTGGTGGAGCGGGCCGACGAGATCACGGTAGGCAACCTGATCGAGCTGACCTCGGGCATCCCCGAGTACTTCGGTCCAGACGTCGATCCCCTGGACCCCACGCGTACCTACCGCCCGACCGACCTGCTGGCGGCCTCGCGCAAGAAGCCCCGGCCCGTGGAGATCGGGACCTTCAACTACTCCAATACCAACTACATCCTGCTCGGCATGATCATCGAGAAACTGTCCGGAAGGTCACTGGCGGCCGAACTCGACCGAAGGCTCTTCGTCCCGCTCGGAATGCGCGACACCTACCTGCCCGCAAAAGCGCCGGAGGGCATCAAGGGCCCGCACGGGCACGGCTACGCCCCGGACAAGAAGACGGGCACGCTGCGCGACGTCGACAAGATCAACGCCACCACCATGCTCGGCGCCGGCGGCGTGATCTCCACCGCGCGCGACATCAGCGCCTTCCAGCGTGCCCTGCGCCAGGGCAAGCTCCTGCCGGAGTCTTTGAACAAACTGCTCACCGACCCGCCGCCCGGCCTGCCGCCGCTGCCCCCGGGCGGCCCGTGCGCGGGCAACCCTGAGTTCGCCCCGGCGAGCGGGGGCAGCGCGCCGGGCTACTTCGCCGCGACCGTCACCTCCTCGGACGGCCGCCTGCAGTTCGCCGTGTCCGTGACGGTGGCCATGGACGATGCTGAGCGCGTCGCCGCACCGCGGCGCATCACGGACGCTCTCAAGTCGGTGTTTTGCCCGGCGACATGAAGTGTGTCCTGTGATCACGTGACGGGGTGCCGGGGCTTGAGCAGCAACCGAACGGCCAGTCACGTTAAGGAGCCCGGCGGGCACCTCTTATCGTGACTGGCCGTTCTGATGCGGGTGGGCGCGGGATGGCTGGTAGAACTCCTGGTCAGCCGATGAGGTTCACGGTGCGGCGGAAGGTGGTGGCGGTGGCTTCCAGGTCCGCGAGGGTCTGGGGGGTCAGCCCACATAAGCCCAAAACCCACATTGGGATGATCTTGAAGAGTTGAGCGGCGGGGTTAATGAAGCTATGATCTTCTTCGCCTGTTATGTGCGTGTTCGTCTCGCGCTGTGTGCAGCCCGGCCGATAAGACCGCCTTACGGAGTCGGACAGCAAGGCGGTCTGCAGGTCGTGGAGAACCGGAACGGCGCCAACGACAAGATCTTCTACGGGCGCGAAGGGGCCATCACCGCCGCCGACCGCGAGCACGCCGAAGTCTCCATGCTCGCCCTCCACCTGCTCCAGTCCTCACTGGTGTCGACGCAGCAAGATAGGTAATCAGGGCCCCTGATCGCGTCCACGGCCGCCAGGGAGGTCCGGCCGGATCGCGCCGTCCGGGGGGCCGTGCTGCGGAGCAAGTTAGAACACAAGTCGGACTTACCGCATCACATAGGGCTACTTCCACCCTTGGTGACGGCGACCCGAGCGCCGGGCCGCCTAAGGTCGTCTAGTGCGACGTTCCTCAAAGCAGGTAGGTAAAACGGCGTCGGCGTTGACGAGGATGGGGAGCTGGACGGCCCCAGATCCAGCGGCGGGCGCGGGTGTTGAGCTGGGTGGTCGCCACGGCGGTGGCGTAGGCGA
>NZ_JBPJUQ010000157.1:0-8913 GCF_051192615.1 Streptosporangium sp. G11 | reverse complement strand
ACGCCTCAAGATCTACAACCGTCACGAGACATAAATGATCGGCAAACCGATCTATCCGCGCAAGCGCCGTTGCAGTACTAGGCCCTGTCCGCTTCCACACCGCCCCCGACGACTCGCTCGAGCTGACGCTTGATCAACCACACGACTCCTATGACATGGACGAGTACGGCCAGGTCACCGTCGGTCCCGCCCCAGAGGAATTCCTGATGAGCCAATTTCTCGGCCAGTCGATCCGAGCCGTTCATCGCATTGTCGACCATCGGATCGAGACGGAGATCGGCCTCCGGCTTGAACTTGATCACGGCGAGGTGCGCATCCTCAACCTGGGTAACGAACTGGTCATCACCGACACCGCCCTGCCGCAAGCGGTCGAAGCTACCCTTCGCTGACACGCCTCGCGACATTCGTGCACTGAACCCACGAGCCGAACGGGCCCTCAGATGCCAAACCCACATGAGTTCCCGCTGAAGAACCTTCAGTTCGCATGAACTCTGGGCTTTCATGGCCCTCCGCTCCCGAAGCTGACCTCAGCCCCAAAGTAGCTGTGTGAGTGATCACGATTGCGGTTCGTGGTCGTCACGGCGGGCCCCAACCCCTCCCCTGACCCCGGGCCCCCGACGGCCGGGAGTGTTCCAATAAACGGCGGACCTGATGATCAAGGAGATGCGTCCAACCGCCGCGTCTGCTTCCCACCCGTCCGTCGCGCCCGAGGTATGCCGGTCAGAGATGTACTCCGAGGTCTGGCGGGCGTGCGCGAGCATGAAGTCCACTGCCTCCAGCAGCCGCCGGTCGCTACCTCGCCGGTGAGGTCAGCGATCAGCGCGGCGCCCCGCCGTGCACCCTGCTCGGTGGTCCAGCGGCCGAGCTACAGCGTTCTCAAGGTCGGTGTGGGTGATTCGGGATGTCGATGCCCGCCGCGTGCAGTCTCGCCTCGACCAGCGCGTTCAACCGAGCGATGGCCGGCGCTTGGTCTTCCCGATGGTGGTTGATCAGTCCGTACCGCGCGGCGGCGTCGGACTGGTTCCACGACCCGGTCGGCGCCGCCAGCAGCGCGCGGTCGGCCAGCAGCTTGTCGGCCAGCGCGGACGCCAGCTCCTCGATGCGCGGGTCGTCGGGAGCCCAGGACATCGCATCGACGCCGCGTTTGGTCAGCTCGACGAGCTCGGGATCGTCGAGCGAATGCTCGAGCCGGGTCAGGAAGCTGTCGAAGATCTCCGGAACCAGTGCCCGGGCCAGCACCAGAGCCTCCCGTTGGGTGGCCACGTAGTCGGACCTGAAGCCAAGGTCGGCGAGTCGGTCCAAGACCGCGCAGGCACGGTCGGGCAGTAGGGCCCGGTCACCGTGGGCGAGCCGGTGCAGCGTGTCGCGGCGCGCGATCAGGTCCTCGATCCGTTCGGTGAGCCGACGACGGACGTCGTCCAGAGCGGCGGCGAACAGTTCGGGATCGGAGTCGAGCAGGTCACCGATCTCGGCCAGCGGCACGCCGGCCTCGGCCAGCGTCCGGACCTGAACCAGCCGCAGCAGGTCGGCCGACCGATAACGCCGGTAGCCCGAACTGTCACGTTTCGGTTCGGCGACCAGGCCGAGCCGGTGATAGTGCCGCACGGTCTTGATCGTGACGCCGACGAACGCCGCCGCCTGGCCGATGGTGAGCCCGTCTGCCATCGGCTCAGCGCACCTCCCGATCGCGGGAGGCTGCGCACACCGCATCGGTGACGGCCTTCGCATTCACCTTGGGGTACTGGTGGCGGGCGATCACAGGGCCAGGGTAGCGCGCATCTGTTCCAGTCCATCACCGCGCCGGACCGCGCGGACCGCGGCCCGACCTCGGGCCCAGGCCCCGGGGATGCCTGAGGCTGGCGCAGGTCAGCCCATGATCGCGAGAGGGGTTGACCTTGACCTTGGGTCAGGGTGCACGCTCATCGTATGGCCGCCTCGACGGGGCCGGTGGCCACCAGGGCGGCCGCGAGATCGAACACTGTGGACAAGGAGATTCATAATGGGACAAAGCAACAGCGGCTTCTCCGAGGCGGGGCTGCGCAGACTGCGCGAGGTGCTGGCACGCCATGTCGAGTCCGGGAAGATTCCCGGGCTGGTCGCCCTGGTCAGCCGGGCAGGCCCGACGCACGTCGAAGCGATCGGGACGATGCGCGCCGAGGGTGGCGCGCCGATGCGCCGGGACACGATCTTCCGGATGGCGTCGGTGTCCAAGCCGGTCACGACGGCGGCCGCGATGGTCCTGCTCGATGAGTGCAGGCTGCGGCTGGATGACCCGGTGGATCCGTGGCTGCCCGAACTCGCCGACCGGCGCGTGCTGACGCGGCCCGACGGCCCGCTGGAGGACACGGTTCCGGCGCGGCGGCCGATCACCGTGCGGGACCTGCTGACCTCCACGTTCGGGCTCGGTGTGGATTTCGAGTTGATGGACTCCCCGATCAGGGCTGCGACCTTCAAGGCCACCGACTACAGCGTGGCCTCCGGGCCGGCGCCCGACCGGGACGAGTGGATGCGCCGCCTCGGCGAGCTGCCGCTGGCGTACCAGCCCGGCCAGCGGTGGCTGTACGACCTCAGCTACGAGGTACTCGGCGTGCTGGTCGCCCGGGTCGCCGGCCAGTCGTTGGAGACGTTCCTGCGCGAACGCGTCCTCGACCCGCTGGGCATGACCGACACCGGGTTCCACGTGCCCGCCGGCAAGATCGACCGGCTGCCGCCCCTGTACGGGCCCGACCCGCAGACCGGCGAGTTCACCCTGTGGGACGAGGCGGCGGGCGGCCGGGCCGTCCAGCCTCCGGCGTTCCAGGGCGCCAGCGCGCTGGTCTCCACCGCCGACGACTACCTCGCCTACTTCCAGATGCTGCTCAATGGCGGCATGCACGAAGGCCAACGGATCTTGTCCCGGGCCGCCGTCGAGCTGATGACCACCAACCGCCTCACCCCCGAGCAAGAGGCTGCTCGGGACGCCATGTACAAGAACATCGCCCATCTGACGGCCGGTCAGGGACTGCACGGCGGCTGGGGCTTCGGGATGGGGGTGCGCACCTACCGCGGCGACTACGCCCCCACCGGCCAGTTCGGCTGGGACGGCGGCACCGGCACCACCGCCTACGCCGACCCGACCAACCAACTCACCGGCATCCTGCTCACCCAGACCGGGATGTCCACCCTGGACTCGCCGCGACTCATCAACGACTTCTGGACCACCCTCTACCAAGCCATCGACAACTGACACCGAGCGCGGATGCCGGGCCGAGCGGGCACAGCCGGGCGATCTCGTCGGGGACGAGGTCGGCCAGGGAGCACTCTGCTCGGCGGTGGCCCGCATGGTCGGGTGTTCATCTAACGAGCGTTTGACGAACGCAACCAAGGACACCCGGCCGAACGGGGACCATCGTGCGCCGTGTCCGGTTCGGGTGTTCATTTTGCCGTTCATCTTCGGTCGCTCTCCGCTACCGTTCAGGTACCTCGCGCGTGACGTTTGATGAACGGAGGTGCCTCGCCATGGCACTCATCGGACTGGTCCGGGTCAGCACCGACAAGCAGAAGACCCAGCGGCAGCACGACGCCCTCGATCCGATCTGCCTGAAGGTCATCGCGGAGAAGGCCAGCGGCAAGCTCGCCACCAGTGACCGGCCCGACCTTCTCACCGCGCTGTCCTACATCCGCGAAGGCGACCTGCTGACCGTCCAGGAAGTCGACCGGCTCGGCCGCAACCTCCTGGAAGGACTGATCGTCCTCAACGACCTGTTCCAGCAAGGCATCGGCGTCAAGGTACTGGAGGGCATCGCCGTCGGCGAGCACACCGAACGCTCCTTCATCCTCAACCTGGCCCTCGCCCTAGCCGAGGACCGCCGCCGCGACATCGTCCGCAAGACCAAGAACGGCCTGGAGACCGCCCGCAAGCAAGGCAAGGTCGGAGGCCGCCGCCCCGTGGTCGACGACGACAAACGCGCCGCGATCCTCGACCGTCGCCGGCGCGGGGAATCCATCCGCACCATCGCCGCCGGGGTGAAGGTCTCCGTCGGCGTCGTCCACAAAACCCTTGCAGCCGCTGCCGAGGGCGACCCCACTGACCAGCCCCCGACTCCCTGAGGAGCACGCCGTGCCGCGGCCGCAGATCCCGCTTGATGACCCGCGCGTGCTGGGGTGCTGGGACTATCCGGCCGGAATTGAACGCTAAGACCGACCGGCGCGTCCTGAGCTGTGGGAAGTCGACGTCCAAGCCTCGGAAAAGCCCTCTCGATCGGCGTCTTCGGAGACTGCTGACCCCACGCTGCCCAGCAGCGGAAGGATTAACGTTCAATTCCGGCCGGATAGTCCCAAGATCCCGGGTCGACGTGCCCGGCTTCGAGGGTGCACGTCAGCCAGGCCCGGAACCCGTCCTCGTACGGGTCATCCAGTTCCTGGGTGTAGTCGCACCACGGGTGCCTCTCGCCGGGGGCACGGTCGGGGTAGAGGCCAGCACACGCGCGGCCACGTTCCCGGCTGGGCTGGCCGGGCCAGCCCTCGCCGAGCGGGCCGCTGAGGTATCCCCACGGATACGGGCCGTCCTCCAGCCCGACGCGCAGTGCGGCCGCGATGCTCGCGGCACCCATCCGGCCGTTCTCGCACCAGGCCAGGGTGTGCCATTGCCCGGCGCCTCTGCCGGTCGGGGTCCAGGCGTGCAGGGCGTACCGCGGGGGCGCGAACGCGGTGGGCAGCCACTCGGGTTCGGCAGCCAACTCGGGGCCAGGACCGGCCGGGCGGTAGCGGAAGGAGCCCTTCGGCGGGCAGGCCGGCCGCTGGGGCCGTCGCGCTTCGGCGTCGACCTGCAGCACCTGGCAGATGGCGGCGTTGGGGTCGCGCATGCGCTCGGTGTGGTCCCAGACCTGCACGCGGCGGATAGGACCCTCCCAGGCGACCAGGGCCTGGGCGATCTCGCCCGCAGGGGCGGGGGTGGCGCACCATGCCTGGGTGTGGTGAGAGTCCTCCATCAACACCCCAGGGCCGGTCGGCGCGGTGAAGACGCGCACCTCGTACGGCAGAGCCAGCGCGACCGGCCGCGTGGTGGGCGCGTCGACGTTCTCGGCGGCGGCGCGCTCCAGGGCTCGGGCGGCTGCGTTGTACGACTCCCCGGTGGAGGCCTGGCGGGCTCGGATTTCGCGCTTGCGCTTGTCAGTCGGCATGACAGCTCCGTTTGGGCGAAGTCCCCACGTCACTCCGCCACAGGCTGATCATGAGCGCAAAGGGCGGATGTACCGCACGCGGAGCGAAGGCTCCTTGTCCTCTTCGCGGCCAGCGACGTGGGCGCCCGGCGGCTCGGAAGGGGGGCCAGACCAAGTACGGCGGAAAGGGGCAGTGGCCTTGCCGTACCGGCAGGTAATGTGCGGGAACAGCGCTTCCCGCGAGTCGAGGACATGCCTCCGATCAAGGCTCTGACCTGTGGCGTGCCCCTTCCCTGCTTACTTGGTCTGCCCCCCTGTAATGGTTGTCTTCCCGCGGTGGATTACCTGGCATGGAACGGGCGCCCTTATGCACTGACGACCTGGTCGAGCACTGGACGGTCCTCGCGGACGAGATGGCCCTCATCGCAGGCAAGCGTGGTGCGACTCGTCTGGGGTTTGCGCTGCTGCTGAAGTTCTACACCCAGCACGGTCGCTTCCCCCGCGGCAGATCCGAGCTGCCGGACGAGGCCGTCGAGCATGTGGGACGCCAGATGAAGGTGCCCGCGGCAGACCTCGGGTTGTACGAGTGGACCGGCAGCACCCTCGAGTACCACCGCACCCAGATCCGGGCGCACCTGGGCTACCAGGTGTGCAGCGTCGCCGACGCCAACAAGCTGACCGACTGGCTGGCGGTCAACGTCGCGCACGCCGAGCGGCACCCCGACCGCGTGCGAGGGGAACTGCTCGCGCAGTGCCGCCGCGAGCAGATCGAGCCGCCGGCCCCGGGGTGGCGTCCTTGGCGTGCGCCAGCACGGCGATATGGTCCACCAGCGCCTGGTTGGCCGCGCGGTTGCCGGTGGTGAATCGCGGGATGGTCGCGCGGATGTCGCCGTCGGCAAAGGAGGTCGAGGCCTCGACCGATCCGGTCAAGAACCCCTTGCCGAGCGGGCTGAAGGGCACGAACCCGATGCCCAGCGCCGCGCACGTGGGCAGTACGTCGGTCTCGGGGTCGCGGGTCCACAGGGAGTATTCGCTCTGGACGGCGGTGACCGGGTGGACCGCGTGAGCGCGGCCGATGGTCTGGACGCTGGCCTCCGACAGCCCCGGATTTGCGTGGTGGTGGATATGCCCATCTATGTGAACGCGCGCTACAGCTACAGGCAAGATCAAGTCTACGAGTTGACTGCCGCAGAGATCTTGACGTCCCATTCCGGATGGCCCTGTATGTCGAGTAGGGGCTACTCGTGTGCCGGGGATCTTGGGTGGTCACACTCGGTGGGAACGGAGGTGGATCATGAAGTATCGGCTTGACCCGGCGGCCGAGGCCGAGGCGGCGCGCGGTAACCTGCTCGGCGGCCTCTACACCGGCGGCATAGCCTCGCTCGTCTTCGCCTACATGAACGGCTGGGTTCCCGAGCTGACCGGCGGCGTGCAGATCCCCCGCGACGTCGAGCTCTTCCCTTGGCTGGCCGGCGGCACCGGCCTGGCCTCCCTGCTGTTCACCGTGGCGCTGGTCGTGCGCGTGGTCCGCTGGCAGATCGCGCTGTCGCAGCGGCGGCGGGCGCGCGATCCGGTCAAGGCGCTGCTGTTGCCGCCCTCGGCCGAGCACGGCGCCGCCCTGCGGATGTCACGGCCCGGCCGTACCACGCTGGGCAACGTCTTGACGCTGGCCCTGATATGGGTGGCCTTCCCGCTGGTGATCGTGGCGCTGGGCACCCTGCTCACGCCCGGGCGGATGGGCTCGCGTACTGAGGAGGCGACGCTGGTCGCCGCCGTGGCGGGCGGTGTGGGGCTGGTCGTGCTGCTCGTGGTCGCCGTCGACGTCACGCGTCGGCGCCTGCTGGCCAGGCAGGTGCGCAAGCTCTCGCAGGATCCGGCCTTCGCCGAGCTGATGCCGCCCGCCACCGCCGCCCTGTCCCGCTACCGAGCGCCGGTCATCCCCGAGCTGAAGATCACCTACTACGCGCCGCCCGCGGCCATCGTCTTCGGCCTCACCAAAGTCAGCGCCGCGCGCAACGTCTTCGGCCACCCACCGCTGAGCATCGCCTACTTCCGGCTGTTCGAGAACGAGCTGCGGGTGCGCGACTTCGTCAAAGGGGCCTTCCGCCGCTGCGGGTACGTCCACCTGCTGCGCAGCGCCGCCTCCGTGCGCCTCTCCGAGCTGATGCGGGTGCGCCGCGACGGGACGATCGGGGAGCTGTTCATCGCCTCCGACCGGCGCATGCAGCGCGAACTCGACGCGCGGCCCCGCGAGCCGCTGCCCCGTGGATTCCGCATCATCAGGGGCACCGGCGGCAGAGGCGTGCGCGTCTGGGACTTCAAAGGCGGCTACCCCATGTCCACCTACCTGTGCCACGGCGCCTACTGGAAACGCGCCGTCGACACCTTGCTGGATCTCGCCGACCTCGTCGTCATCGACCTGTCCGGCTTCCAGAAGGAGAACATCGGCACCGGCTACGAACTCCAGCGCGTCATCGACCGCTACCCGATCCACCGCGTCGTCGTTCTCGCCGACACCGGCAGCGACACCCGCTACCTGGCCACGCACATCAGGCGCGCCTGGTCGAGGATGGCGCCCGACTCGCCCAACGCCGGCGACGGCACCAGAAGCCTGCTGGTCGGCCAGATCGCCGTCGGCGGCCAGCTGGCCACCTACCCCTTACTAGCCCATGCGCACAAACGACTGAGGTGATCGACGGTGTCCGTCCCGCGTGCCGAGCTGTCCACACCGCCCGCCCCCGGCAACGACCTGGCTCCGGTGATCGAGCTCTACAAGATCGCCGTGGAGATGGCCGACCGGATCTCGGCCCGGCGCACCCTGGCCAACGCCTTCTTCCTGTCCATCCAGAGCACGCTGCTTTCGGTCGCGGCGCTGTCGCTGTTCACCGCCGCGCGATCGTGGCCGGTCTCGGTGGTGTTCGCGCTGGTCGGAGTGGTGCTGTCAGGCACATGGTGGGTGCAGCTGCGCAGCTACCGCGACCTCAACCGGGCCAAGTTCGCCGTCATCAACGAGATCGAGCTGCAACTGCCCGTGCAGCCATTCGGGAGCGAGTGGCAGGCGCTGCTGGCCAGCCGTACAGGGCCGTGGCGGGGGCGCTACGCCGACCTGGGCAGCACCGAACGGATCGTGCCCGGCGTGTTCGTGATGCTGCATCTGCTGCTGCTGGCGGGCAGACTCTTAGCATGAGCTACCTGGACGCAGACGCGCACCTGATCCGGAGCCTGCTGCCGGCCGGCGCCGCGCCACCGGACGATGCCGCCGGGCTTTTCGTCCTGTACGCGGTGCTGCTGCGGGCCAAAGGCGAAGAGGTGAGCGCCGAGGACGTCCATGACGCCTGGTCGGCGTGGATGAGCACGCGCGATCCCGGCCACCCCGCGCTTGTCCCCTTCGCCGACCTGCCGCTCTCGAGCCGGGCGGCCGACGAACCGTACGCCGTAGCCATCCGCGCGGCAGCCTCTCAGCGCCGACGGTGACACCGGCCGCCATCCCACGGCAGAGGCGTGCGCGATCTGACGGTGCACAAGAACTGGTGCAGCCTGGTACACAGCACCAGCGCCTGCTCTGCCAGGAGTTAGACGGGGTCTTCGGACAGGAACAGGTCAGTCATGGCCGGGCACTTGGCCGCCTGCCACCGAGTGCCGTCCAGCATCTGAGCACGCGGGTCCTTCCAGCGGGCGGACGCCTCGCAGTACACGTTGAGCTTCCCCCGTTTTTCCGGAGGCTTTGGATCATGGTCCACGGATCATGGGAAAGGTCTCGATTATGGGGAAG
>NZ_JBPJUQ010000156.1:0-9076 GCF_051192615.1 Streptosporangium sp. G11 | reverse complement strand
GCCCCGCTCCAGCGCCCACGCCCGCTGGTGCAGCTTGAGGGCGAACCCGATCCCGCGCCCGGCCAGGGCGCCGGTGACGTGCGAGTGCAGCACCTGTCCGGCCGGAGCGCCCAGGAACCCCACCGACGCCCCCACCAGCGTCCCGCCCTCGTACGCTCCGGCCACGTAGTTGCCCGCGTGCGACAGCGCCCGCATCATCTCCACGGTGATCGGCGGGTTGGCGGGGTCGGGGTGCCAGATGCCGTCGAACAGCCGCTGGACGTCCTCGAACTCGCCGATCTCGACCAGTTCCACGACGCGCACCCCGCCACCGTGGGAGTCACCCGTCATCCGCCCCCCTGCCCCGCCCCGGGGCGCCCCGCCCGGCGCCCGAGCCGCCCGTACCGGCCGAGGTCGTCGTCCGGTCCCCCTTCGGGGGTGCCCTCGGCGGGCTCGCTCAAGCGGGCCTGCCCAGCTCGGCGCGGAAGAGCCGGTGCACGTTCCCTCCGATGATCTTCACGATCTCCTCGTCGGCGAATCCGTGCTTGAGCAGGGCGTCGGTGACCAGGGGCAGCCCGCTCGGGCCCGACAGCCCCGGCAGGGCGGCGAGGGTGTCGACGCCGTAGCCGTCCATCTCGCAGCACGGGGGGGTCACGTCGTGCATGATCTCGCGGATGAAGTCGGGGCCGAGTCCCACGTGGTCGATCCCGCCGACGCTCGCGACGTGCTCGATGTGGTCCACCAGCCGGTCCAGGGTGTACTCGGCCGGATCCTCGGAGAGGAAGGCCGCCAGGAAGTTGACGCACACCACGCCGCCGGTCGCGGCGACCGCGCGGATCTGGGCGTCGGTGAGGTTGCGGTGGTGGTCGCGCAGCGCGCGGGCCGAGGAGTGGGTCGCCATCACCGGCCGGGTCGCCAGCTCCAGCACGTGCTCCACCCCGGAGGCGCCCAGGTGGGAGACGTCGAAGATCATGCCGAGGCGTTCCATCTCCCGCACCGTCTCCACCCCCGCCGCGGTGAGCCTGCTGCCGGTGGCGTCCTCGCCGCTGCCGTCGGCCAGCGCCGTACGGCCCCAGTGCGCGATCGAGGCGACCCGCACGCCGAGCCGGTGCAGCGTCGGCACCAGTTCGACGGCGGCGTCCAGTCCCGGCATGCTCTCCAGTGCCAGGACCAGGGCGATCCTGCCCTCGGCGAGCGCCTCGTCGATCTGCGTGCCGTCCACGCAGAGGCGTACGGCGTCGGCGTTGCCCTCGGCCAGCACGTGCGCGCACTCGATCATGCGCAGGGTCTGCCGGAGCGAGCCCTCGGGGCGGTACTGGTCGTCGATGAAGACCGGCAGCACCTGGAGGTTCACCCCTCCTTCGCGCAGCTGGGGCAGCCAGCGTTCGCGGAAGAAGGAGGCCCACCGCCGAGGGGGCCTGGCGGTGACGGCCATCAGCAGGTCGTTGTGGGTATCGGCGACCACGGAGTCGCTGTGGAGGTCGGCGGACACGGGCGGGCCCTTCTACGCGGACGGCTCTCGTTCGCCACGACGGTATCGGCCCTCCGGCCCGTCTCGTACTTCCGTACCTCCGTACGGGGGCATGGGTCCGGTGCGCGGGTGGGTCAGCGCGCGAAGCGGAAGGCCTCCGGGCGCGGGGTCCTGGTGATGCGGCGGTAGGTGCTCGTCGTGCCGGGCCAGTTGGCGGTCACCCGGCCCGCCGCGTTCTTGTACCAGCTCGTGCAGCCCGCCTGCCAGACCATGCCCTCCATGGCGCGGTCGAGGCTTCGCCGCCAGGTGGCCATCGCCTCCGGCCTGACCTCCATCGGCCCGCGCGCGGCCAGGTGCGGCAGGCAGCCCATGACGTACCGGACCTGGCATTCGATCATGAAGACGATCGAGTTGTGGCCGAGGTTGGTGTTGGGGCCGTAGAGCAGGAACAGGTTGGGAAAGCGCGGCACGACGATGCCCAGGTACGCCTCCGCGCCGTCCTTCCACTCCTCGGCCAGGTGCCGCCCCCCGCGCCCGGTGACCTGGATGGAGGTCAGGAACTCCGAGGTCTCGAAACCGGTCGCGTAGACGATCACGTCGGCTTCGCGGAGCCCGGCGGAGGTCTCCACGCCGCCGGGGACGATCCGGGTGATCCTGTCGGTGACGACGTCCACGTCGGGACGGGTCAGTGCGGGATAGAAGCCGCTGTCGATGACGACCCGCTTGCAGCCGACCGGGTAGTCGGGGGTCAGCCTGGCCCGCAGCAGGGGGTCGGGGACCTGTTCGCGCAGGTGCCCCAGGGCCCGCCTGCGCAGCAGGTCCGAGCTCCAGCCCCCGGCCAGGGCGGGGTGGAGGGTGTGCTCGGCGTACCGGTAGACCCACTCGCGGTAGGCGCGCTGCAGGAACGGCACGCGGCGGAAGGCCGTCCGCGCGCCGGGGCCGAAGGCGGAGTCCGGCTTGGGGATCACCCAGTTGGGGGTCCGCTGGAAGACGTCCAGGTGATCGGCCACCTCGGCCACCTTCGGGATGAACTGCGCCGCCGACGACCCGTTCCCGATCACGGCCACCCGCCTGCCCGCCAGGCCGACGGAATGGTCCCAGCGCGCGGAGTGGAAGGCCGGACCGTCGAATGATGACATTCCCGGAATGTCGGGCAACTGGGGCCGGTTGAGCTGCCCCACGGCCGACACCACCACGTCGAACAGCTCGTCCCCGGCCGTCGTGCGGACCCGCCACCTGCCCAGGGACTCGTCGAAGGTTGCGGCGACGACCGTCGTGTTCAACCGGATGCGGGGACGCAGGCCGTACTTGTCGGCGCACCCCTCCAGGTAGCGCAAGATCTCCGGCTGTCCGGGGTAGCGGCGCGTCCAGCTGGAGTATCTCTCGAAGGAGAAGGAGTAGAGATGTGAGGGGATGTCGCAACCCGCCCCCGGATAGGTGTTGTCGCGCCAGGTTCCCCCGACGTCGGCCCCCTTCTCGAAGATCGTGTACGAGCGGATGCCGGCCTTCTCCAGCTGGATGGCCATGCACAGCCCGCCGAATCCGGCACCGATGATCGCGACATTAGGCCTCATGCGCACGCCCTCCGGGTGTCAGTAGCCACTTACGCTAGGCGATCCGCCCGCGCCGGGGAAGCCGCCGCGGCGAGCCGTGCGGGGTGGCGCTGCTGCTGTGGCGAGCGGTACGGGTGGGGCGCTGTGGTGGCGAGCCGTTCGGGGTGGGGTGCTGTGGTGATGAGCGGTCCGGGGTGGGGTGCTGTGGTGAGCCGTTCGGGGTGGCACTGCTGTGATGGCGAGCGGTACGGGTGGGCGCTGTGACGAGTGGTCCGGGGCGCGGCGCCGTGGTGACGAGCCGTCCGGGGAAGGCCGGTAGTCTGCGCACGTGCCTACGCTTGCCGACATCGTCACAGAGCTGGAGTCCCGTTACGACCCGCGATGGGCGGAGTCGTGGGACGCGGTCGGGCTCGTCTGCGGGGATCCCGCCGCCGAGGTGCGCAAGATCCTGTTCGCGGTCGACCCGGTGGCCGCCGTCGCCGCCGAGGCCCTCGACTGGGGCGCCGACCTCGTCGTCACCCACCACCCGCTCTACCTGCGCGGCACCACGAGCGTCGCGGCGACCACCTCCAAGGGCCGCCTGATCCACACGCTGATCAAGAACGACATCGGGCTCTTCACCGCCCACACCAACGCCGACGTCGCCGACCCCGGCGTCTCCGACGCGCTCGCCCGCGCCGTCGGCCTGACCGGCCCGCTGGTCCCCCTCAGTCCCGCCGCCGACGACCCCCGGCGCGGCCTGGGCCGCGTCGGCTCGTTGCCCGCCCCCGTCCCCCTCGCCGAGTTCGCCCGGCAGGCCGCCCGCGGGCTCCCCGCCACGGCGGGCGGCCTGCGGGTCGCCGGAGACCCTGGCCGCCCCGTCCAGCGGATCGCGGTCAGCGGCGGATCCGGAGACTCCCTCCTCGGGACGGCCCGCGCCGCCGGGGTGGACGTCTTCCTCACCGCCGACCTGCGCCACCACCCGGCCAGCGAGTTCATGGAGGTCTCCGGTGGCCCCGCGCTGATCGACGCGGCCCACTGGGCCACCGAATGGCCATGGCTCGCCGACGCGGCACGCCATCTCGCGTCCGCAGCGGCCGCCAGGGGGATTACTGTTGAGACGCGCGTATCCGAGACGGTCACGGACGCCTGGAACACAACAGCAAAGTGCGAGGATTTCACGTGAAAGCAGCCCCTGCGGCCCAGAAGCGTCTGCTTGACCTGGCCGAAATCGACTCCGCCATCGACCGGCTGACCCATCGCCGCCGTACCCTTCCCGAGCTGGCCCAGATCGACGAGCTCTCCGGGCGCATCGCCCGCATCGCGACCCAGGTGATCGCCGCCGAGACCGAGTCCGGCGACCTCGCCCGCGAGCAGAGCAAGGCCGAGGCGGACGTCGACTCGGTCCGCACCCGCGCCGAGCGCGACCAGAAGCGCCTCGACTCCGGCCAGGTGTCCTCGCCCAAGGACCTGGCCAGCCTCCAATCCGAGATCGTCTCCTTGAAGCGCAGGCAGGGCGATCTGGAGGAGGTCGTGCTGGAGATCATGGAGCGCCGCGAGTCGGCCGACGAGCAGGTCACCAGGCTCGTGGCCGAGCGCGACGAGCTCGCGGGCACCCGCGGCACCGCCGAGGACCGCAGGGACGCCGTCTTCGCCGAGATCGACAAGGAGAAGGGCGAGCTCCAGGGGAAGCGCGCCGAGGTCGCCGAGGACATCCCGGCCGACCTGCTCACCCTCTACGCGAAGCTCAAGGAGCAGTTCGGGGTGGGTGCCGCGATGCTCCAGGGAGCCCGCTGCCTCGGCTGCCGCACGAGCCTGTCCATCGCCGAGATCAACCGCATCAAGGCCGCCTCCCACGAAGAGGTCATCCGCTGCGAGGAGTGCCGCCGGATCCTCGTCCGTACCGCCGAGTCCGGCCTGTGACCTCTGTGACCTCGTACGTCATCGAGGCCGACGGCGGCTCGCGGGGCAACCCGGGCCCGGCCGGTTACGGCGCCGTCGTCAAGGACGCCGCCGACGGCCAGGTGCTGGTCGAGACCGCCGAGTCGATCGGCACCCAGACCAACAACGTCGCCGAGTACCGTGGGCTCATCGCGGGCCTGACCTCCCTCCTCGCCCTCGCGGGCGACGGCGCGAAGGTCGAGGTCCGGATGGACTCCAAGCTGGTCGTCGAGCAGATGGCCGGCCGGTGGAAGATCAAGAACGAGGGCCTGCGCCCGCTCGCCCTGGAGGCCGCGGCCCTCGCCAGGCGTCTCAAGGTGACCTGGCGCTGGATTCCCCGCGAGAAGAACAAGGACGCCGACCGCCTGGCCAACGAGGCCATGGACGCCGCCGCCAAGGGCCGCCCCTGGACCCTCTCGGCCTCCTCGGCCTCTTCCGCCACGGCGGCTCCCGGCGGCCGGGCCACCGAAAGCGGCGCCTCCCGAAGCCGGACGTCTGGAAACGGTGCCTCAGGAAGCGGGACGTCCGGAGACGGCGCCTCGGGAACCCGAAGCGGCGCTCTCGGAAGCGATTCCCCCGCCGAGGACCTCCTCCTCTTCGACACCGGCGACCTCGGCGGCGGTGTCCCGGAGACCGATGACCTCGGCAGCGGCGACTCCGGCGCTGCCGGGAGCGCCGCGCATGAGAGGGCGGGCCGGACGGCCACCCCCACGGCTCCGAGCAGCGGCTGGCGCCCTGCCACCTCCGTCGCGACCTCGCTGTACCTGCTCCGGCACGGCGAGACGCCGCTCTCCGTCGAGCGCAGGTTCTCCGGGCTCGGAGACCCCGAGCTCACGCCCAACGGCATCGCTCAGGCCGAGGCCGCCGCGGCCAAACTGGCCGGGAAGCCGTACGGCATCCAGGTGATCGTCAGCTCGCCGCTCAAGCGCGCCCGCGCCACTGCGGAGATCATCGCGGCCAGGGCGGGGCTTGAGGTCGTCGTCGAGGAGGGTCTGCGGGAGACCGACTTCGGAGACTGGGAAGGTCACACGTTCACGGAGATCCAGCGCCGCTGGCCCGACGAACTCGCCGCGTGGCTGGCGGACCCGTCCGCCGCGCCGCCGGGTGGGGAGAGTTTTGGGAAGGCGGCGCGGCGGGTCCAGGCGACCGGGGACCTGCTGATCGAGCGTTACGAGGGGAAGACGGTCCTCGCCGTCTCCCACGTCACGCCGATCAAGATGCTTCTGCGGTTCGCGCTGCTCGCTCCCCTTGACGCGCTGTACCGCATGCATCTCGACCTGTCAGCCCTGTCCCTGATCGAGTATTACGCCGACGGCCCGGCGGTGGTGAAGGCGTTCAACGACACCTCGCACCTGCGCTGAGCCGGCGGTCTCACGTCCACGACAGACCTCGGCCGCGGGGGCGGTGGAACACCCGCTCCCCGCGCCGGCCGTACCCCTCGCGGCGCGCGGGACCGGCCGTCTCGCCGGTCAACGGTGCTCTCATCGGTTCCCCCGGTCTGGTCCGTCCCGTCTCGCTTGATCCATATTCCAGCGCAGACGACTTGCCGCTCGGTTGGAGTCCACTTGGGAGCCGTTAGGCTTGTAATACGGCGGACGAGCCGGCCGGGCGGCCGCGTCGGGTCTCTTCTGAGACTCGCCGAGGAAGGTCCGGGCTCCACAGGGCAGGGTGGTCGGTAACGCCGACCCGGGGTGACCCGCGGGAAAGTGCCACAGAGAACAGACCGCCTCTCGCAAGACGAGGTAAGGGTGAAACGGTGGTGTAAGAGACCACCAGCGCCCACGGTGACGTGGGCGGCTCGGTAAACCCCACCCGGAGCAAGGTCAAGAAGGGATGCTCTCCGGAGTGTCCCGCGCGCGACGCTTGAGGGCTGCCCGCCCGAGCCGCGCGGGTAGACTGCTTGAGGCCGACGGCAACGTCGGTCCTAGATGGATGGTCGCCTCTTCACGCAAGTGAAGGACAAAACCCGGCCTACAGGCCGACTCGTCCGCCCTGTCCTCCTCTGACCTGCTGTGAAGCCTTCGCTGAGCAAGATCAAAGCAGCCGGAGGGCACATTGGGGGCACATTCATGTGAGCCCGCCCGCCGCGGCGAAGGCGTGGTCCAGGGCCGTGCGAGCCCGCTCGGACGCCTCCGGAACCAGATGCCCGTAGAGATCCACGGTCGTGGTGATGGACTCGTGCCCGAGCCACCGGGACACCTCGGAGATGGGCACGCCCTCGGCGAGCGCCGTACTGGCGAAGGTGTGCCGAAGATCGTGGAACGTCATGTCCACCGGTACCCCCGCTGAGAAGATCGCGGGCTTCAGGATGTCGGCGTTGAAGTAGTCGCGCCGGATCAGGTTCCCGCGCGTCGTCCGGAAGAGCACGTCCTCAGGCTTGTGCCTATCGATGTACTCGGCCAGCGCACGGGCGAGAACGGCCGGGATGGGAACGTCGCGGACAGAGGCTCTTGTCTTCGGCGGAGCCAATGTCGGACGCCGATCGATCACCACGACCTGCTGGTCCACGGTCAGCATGCCCTCGGCGAAGTCGATCCGGTCGACGGCCAAGCCGAGCGCTTCTCCTTGTCGAAGACCGGCCGTGGCGCCCAGGAGGATCAGCGGCGCGTAGTCGGGCCGCATGGCCCGGTAGAGCGCGAGCACCTCGGTGGGGGAGAGGAGCCGGATCGTGGTCTTGTCCGGCTCTGGCAGGCGGATGTCGACGCAGGGGGAGCGGCGGATCATGCCGTCCCGTACAGCTCCGCGCATGATGCTGGAGAAGATCACATAGATGGTCTCGACCGTGCGCGGGGCCAGGCCTTTCACGTGCAGGTCCTTCACCCACTTCTGCACCGAAGTAGGCCGTATGGAGATCAGGGGAACCAGGCCGAACACCGGGTTGATGTGGTTCTTCAGGTGCCCTTCGTAGGTCATCGAGGTTCCGGGCTTGTGCAGCCGAGAGGCCAGCCACGTCCCCGCGTACACCTGGAACCTGGTCTGGCCGAGCTTGGGGTCGATCCACTCACCACGCGGTTCGTCGGCACGACGCGTCACGTCGAAGCGGTCAGCGTCGGCCTTCTTCTCGAAGTTGCGCTTGCGCTGCTCGCCCTTCTCGTTCCGGTAGCGAACCTGCCAGCGCACCCCCTGTCCGTGCTTGGCGGTCGGCACACGCTTGTGCTCGGAGCACTTCGTCTCTCCGGGATCGGGATGGGCCTTGTGCCACCGGTCGTAGACGGTCATGTCTGCTCCCGGACCCAGGCGCGTACATCTTCGGGGAGGTAGCGCAGGTGCTTGCCGATCCGACGACCGGGCGGTCCGATCCTTCTGCAGCGCCATTGGTAGAGGGTTCCGGCCGGTACTCGGAGATAGGCGGCGACCTCATCCACCGTCCAGAGGGGATCGAGCGTCTTCATGGATGCCGTCCGGGATCGGCCAGAGGCACACCGGTCAACGCGGCTGCGAGGATGGCGTCACCGAGCGACAGCCCCTTGCCTGCGTACTCCCAGTTGGTGATGACGAGGACGGTGTCCTCGTCGAAGAGGGGCAGGCGTCCGGTGGTGATCTCTTTGGTGCGGGCGAAGTCGCGGCGTTCGTCGCGGATGGAGCCGATGGTGGTGGAGTAGTGGCGGGAGCGGGTGGAGAAGTGGCCGCGGAAGCCCAGCATGTGGGACCAGTGGGCAAGGCGGAGGTCGGCCAGTTCGTCGAGGGCGCTCAGGCGCTGGCATTCGGCGATGAGGCGGCGGGGATGGTCGCGGAGGTTGAAGGCGGTCAGGTCGTCGAGGGGGTTGATGCGTCGGTCCAGGGTGCCGACGCACTCGGCGGCTTTGGTGGCGTACTTGGCGATGTAGCCGGCCACGGCCTGGTCGGAGAGTTCGCCGTCCATGGTGATCTGGCGGACGTCGAGCTGTTGTCCCCAGCGCAGGATGCGCGCGGGTTCGTCGCCTGCTGCGGGAACGGTTACGGTCACTGCTCGGACGGCGTGTTGTATGGCGTGCGTCAGCATCTCCGCCGTCGCCCAGGCTGGAGGCGGTGCGCCTGGTCCGTCCGGCCCGTCGAGGCGGATGACGGCGTGGAAGTGGACGACGCCGCGTTTCTGGTACTCGGCGACTTTGGCGAAGGAGATCGTCAGGCGTTCGCGGAGCTCCCGCAGGGTCAGACCGGCCGTCTTGGCGAC
>NZ_JBPJUQ010000155.1:0-9112 GCF_051192615.1 Streptosporangium sp. G11 | reverse complement strand
CACCCCGCAAGCCCTGCCCCGACATCACCGGCCAGGGTTCGCTGCCGCCTGCCCACTAACGCACCGATTTTCGAGCCCGGACCAACCGCGCTGCTCGGCTCAATCGATGCGAGGTCAGATGGTGGTGTACGGCTGCCGCCGTGTGCCTGTGGTGGCCGACGTTGTCGTCAGCGTTGTCGTCAACTCTCACCGCACCTCAGCCGGTAGCTACGGACTGATGACGCGTGATCGTGTAAGGCGGGGTTACTGCATGCAGCCGCCGTACACCACGTCACCGGACGTGACCCCCTCGGCCCGCGCCCTGATGGGGTTCCGGTAGTAATCGCCGAAAATCCAACGGATATACCCCTGACCTGCTCGGATGTGAGGGCGTCGTATGGATGGTCTGCCGGTTGGTGAGTGCGGCGGGCTGGGCTGAAGATGCCGCTGACCTCGCCGGAGTGCTCCACGTCGACGCTGGCGAAGCAATATCCGTTGGATTTTCCGCTGTTGCTACCTGGACCCCTGTGAGGAGGCGAGCACCAGGCGCCGCCAGGACCCGGCCAGCAGGTCGGTGTCGATCTCGGCCGGGGTGACCGTTCCGATATTCCTCAACCCCCGATCACGCCCCACTCTGCCCCTCGCCGTAGCTATAGGAGTTGCGGGCCGTCTTACCGACACCCTGATTCAGGGCGAGGGCCAGTGGGCCGGGGGCCTGCCCTCCCTCGCAGCGGCACGATGGAGACCAATGAAATCCCCTCGAGGCAAAGCAGCCATTACAACGTTCCGCCCCGGAGCAGGAACACGGCGAGGAGGACGATGCCCAGGACGATGGGCGCCCAGAACGTGGTGAGCAGGCCGCGGCGCAGCGTTTGACGCGCCCCGGCCAGAGCCAGCTCCGGGGGAGTGGCCGGCGACGGCGAGGCGGCCTGCTGAGCGTCCACGGGCAGACGGGCGGTAAGCGTGAACCCGTCGCCGTCGGGACCCGCGCGCAACGTGCCGCCGGCCAGGCGGACGCGTTCGTCCAGGCCGACCAGCCCGTATCCGGATCCGGCCGGGTCGGCCGGCCTCTGCCGCGGGCCGTGCACCCGCCCGTTGGCGACGGTCACCTCCAGCACGTCGCCGGTACGGCGCAAGCTCACGCGGACCCCAGACCCGAGGGCGTGCTTGGTCGCGTTGGTCAGCCCCTCCTGCACGACGCGGATGGCGGCCCGGGCGGCCGGGTCAGGCAGCCCGGCCTCCGCCTCGTCGTCGGCCTCCAGGCGCACGTCCACGCCGGAGGCCGCGGCCCGCTCCACCAGTGCGGCCACGGAACCGCCGAGCGGGTCGACCAGGGCGCGCTCATCGTGCTGACGCAGCACCCGGATGATCTGCCGCAGCCGGTCGGTGGCCGTGGCGGCGGACTCGCGCAGCTCGGCAGCCGCCTGCCGCAACGCCGGGGCGGTGCCGGCGGCGACCTGCACGGCGCCGGCACGCACGGCCAGGAGGCTGAGCTCATGGCCCAGGGAGTCGTGCATGTCCGCGGCGATGCGGGTCCGCTCGCGCAGCCGTTCCCGCCTGGTAGCCCGCACGTGCTCGCGCTCGAGGCGGGCGGCGAGCTCGAACCCGGCGGTGGCCAGGTCGGCCTGCAGACGCAGGTACTGGCCCACCGCCCACGGGACCACGACCATGAGCAGCAGAGTCGAGGCGGCGGAGAACCAATCCCCGCCGGTCTCGTGCCCGGGCGCGAAAACCAGCGCGATGGCGGCGACCGCGACCAGTACGGCGACCTGCGTCCCGGCGGAACGGCCGGCGGTGCGCCGCCCCAGCAGGAAGGCGAACAGGATGACGGCCGACATGAGCTGCGACACGTAGACGTCCCCGGCGACGACCGTGCCCAGCACCAGAGGGAGCGCGGCGGCCAGGAGCGGCCACCTGCGCCAGGTCGCCGCGGCGACACACAAGAGCACGGCACCGGACACCCGCAGCGTCGCCATGCCGGTCCAGGCATGCTCGGGCAGCGGGTCGTCCGACAGCCACAGCGACGCGACGGCCAAGACCCCCAGCAGCAGGTCCATGCCGACCTGGCGGCCACGCGACGACGTCAGAACGTTCACGATTTCACGCTACGGGCAGGCCCCCTCGCGGACCCCTGACGAAAGTCAGGGGTGGCCCCTGCCGATGGACTCATTCGTACGGGCAGGACCGATCCATAGCGTCCAACGCATGATCTGCCTGATCGAACTGACCAAACGCTACGGCCCTACGACGGCCGTGGACGGCTTGACCCTCGAGCTGCGGCCGGGCCACGTGACCGGGTTCCTCGGCCCGAACGGCGCCGGCAAGTCCACCACGATGCGCGTGATCCTGGGCTTGGACGCCCCCACCAGCGGCACCACCCTGATCGACGGCAAACCGTATGCCCGGCTGAGCCACCCACTGCGCACGATCGGCGCCCTGCTGGACGCCAAGGCCGTGCATCCAGGCCGCACCGGCCGCGACCACCTGCGCGTGCTGGCCCGCTCCCAGCGCATCCCCGCCGCCCGGGTGGCGAAGGTCCTGGAGTTGGTCGGCATGACAACCGCCGCGGACCGGCGGGCGGGCACGTACTCCCTGGGCATGAGCCAGCGCCTGGGCATCGCGGCCGCGCTGCTCGGCGACCCCCAGGTCCTCATGCTCGACGAACCCGTCAACGGCCTGGATCCCGACGGGGTGCGATGGATCCGCACCCTGCTGCAGTCGCTGGCCGCCGAGGGCCGCACCGTGTTCGTCTCTTCGCACCTGATGAGCGAGATGGAGCAGACCGCCGACCGCGTGGTCGTGATGGGCCGCGGCCGCCTGATCGCCGACGCGTCCATGGCCGACCTTCTCGCAGCCGCCGAGGCAGGCAGCCGCGTGCGCGGTCCCGCTCTGCAGCCTCTCGCCGACGCTTTCGAGGGCGCCCGGCTCGACGACGACGGCGCCCTCCTCGTACCCGGTGCGCCGCCGCAGGAAGTAGGGGCCAGAGCCTTCGCGCTCGGCCTCGAGATCCACGGCCTCGAGGCCATCGGGTCCTCGCTGGAGGACACCTACATGCGGTTGACCGCCGACGAGGTCCAGTTCCCCTCTGCCGCGAAGGAGATCGGCCAATGACCGCGACCGCCGCACCCGTACGCCGCCCCGCGCGCGACCATCGCCGGCCGCTCGGCCTGCGCGACGCCGTCGCCGCCGAGCTGATCAAGTTGTTCACCGTGCGTTCCACCTGGTGGTTCGTCGGCGGCCTGCCAGCCCTTCTGCTCCTCATGGCCGTCCTGGACGGCGGCGGCCCGACGTCGGCGCGGTCCCTGACGGTGGGGCTGACGGCGGTGAGCTATTTCGGACAGTACATCGTGGCCGCGTTCGGCCTCCTGGTGATCACGAGTGAGCTGGCCACCCGGTCCATCACGGTCACGTTCGCCGCCACTCCGTCCCGCGGCCGGGTGATGGTCGCCAAGGCCGTCGTCACCGGCATCGCGGGTCTGGTGCTCGGCGCGGCCGCCACCGCCCTGGGCGTCGGTACGGCCGCGGCCCGCCACGGCGAGTTGCCCCGCGTCCTCGGGGACGCGGCCGAGCAGGTGGCCGCCACCGGGGTCTACCTCGGCCTGCTGGCGGTCGTGTCCCTGGGCGTCGGAGCCCTGGTACGTCGCTCCGCCGGTGCGCTCACCTGCATGGTCCTGCTGCTGCTGGTCGTGCCAGAGGTGCTGCACTTGGCCGCCGAGCGGCTCAACGCGCCGTTCCTGGACACGTTCGCCGGCTGGACCCCGGCACAGGCCGGCTGGCAGCTGATGAGCGGCCATTGGGAGTACGTCCTGGTCCTGGTCGCGTGGGCGGTCGCGGTAGTGGCCGCGGGCATCGGGGTGCTGCGTAGCCGCGACGCCTGACCCTTCGACGCCGCTCAGTCGTCCTCAGTGACGATGCCCGCCTCGTGCGCGACGACGGCGGCCTGCACGCGATTGCGTACGCCTAGGCGCGTCATCAGCGCCGAGACGTGCGCCTTGACGGTGCCCTCCACCAGGAAGAGGCGGCGCCCGATCTCGGCATTGCTCAGCCCCGCACCGAGCAGCGCCATCACGTCCCGCTCCCGCGGGGTCAGCACCGCGACCTTCGCGCGGGCGGCCTGCTGGCGCGCCATCAGCTTACCGGAAAGCTGGGCGATGACCTGGCGGGCGACCCGCGGCGACAGGAACGCCGCCCCCTCGTGCGCCGCGCGCACCGCTGCCATCAGCTCGTACGGGTCGCCGGACTTGAGCAGGAACCCCGACACCCCCGCCTCCAGGGCGGCGGCCACGTACTCGTCCTCGCCAAACGTCGTCAGCATCACCACCGCCGTCTCCGGCACCACCCGCCGCAGCTCCGCCGCAGCGCTCAACCCGTCCAGGACCGGCATGCGGATATCCAGCAGGATGACATCCGGACGGTACGCGCGGGTCTGCTCGACGGCCTGGTGGCCGTCCGCCGCCTCGGCGACCACCTCCACGTCTGGGGCCGCGCTCAGGATCGCCCGCACCCCGGCGCGGATCATCGCCTCGTCGTCGGCCAGCAGCACCCGGATCACAGCGCACACCGTACTCCGCGCGGCGCTGTCAGGCGCGCCGCGATGACGTGGTTTCGACACCCTGAACCGGGACGGGCCGGGCGCCCTCTTGGAGGGCCTCTGTCAGGGATCATCGGGTATCCCACTGGCGACCTCGCGTAATCAGGTGTCGCCTATTCGATGCGTCCGGATCGGGCGGCTGTCACAGAGCCTGGTCGTCGCCGGGCCGCCGCGGCCAAGTCCTCATCGACCACCACCCACGACACCGACTCGTCGGCGGCCACCGCCCGCTCAGGCCGGTAGTAGAGGGGGGTCCAGTAGGAACGGAACGATGAGCCTGGATTAGTGTCACATCCGTTGACACTCTGGGTTTGAGCAGGTCAGCCTTGCGGCGTGAACTCTGATGGCGTGGCCTTCCTGCGAGCCGATGTTGAGCGGTTCTGCGCCGAGATCGGTGACCTTGCTCCGGCGCTGCGGTTGCGGCTGCTGGCCGAGCTGGGTGTGATGCTGGATGAGGTGACGTCGGTGGCGATGGCCTCGGCGGCGGAGGGGTGGGGGCTGCGGCGGATCGGTAGGTCGGCCGGGGTGTCGCATGAGCAGGTACGGCGCACCCTGGCGACCACAGCGGTGACCGCGGCTGCGGTCGAGCAGTAGGCGGGGGGCGACCCGACCGGCCGCCCCTCATGCAGCACCGCCGGTTCGCCCCATGACCAGCCGAGCGGGTGGCCCCAGTGGTCTCTTCTATGGAGAGTTGGGGCCCGCGGGAGTGCCGGCACCGACGGGGGTGGAGGCAGTGGGACGGTCAGACTGACAGCGCTGCTCCTCGGAGATGGTCATCGGACCGGTGCGCTCGTAGAAACGGGTGGAGAGCTCGGGGGAGGGAGAGTCGAAGGCGGCGTACAGGCGCCATTCGGAATGTGGGTCGGTGAGGGTCGTCGGGTTGGAGGTGAACCGGCCCTCGGTGCGTCGGCGTCCGCCCTGGGTTTCGACCCACTCGACCTCCGCGGTTTGGATGATGCTCTTAACACTGCCGTTGGCGGAGGCTTTCCACACGAGAGGGATCTTCAGCCCGGCGTTGAGCTGCGGCTCCATGTTGCTGGCAACAGGTCCTGTGCCGGGCAGCCCGGCGCTGGCGGGCAGGGTACCGTAGGAGCCGCTGGCGGCGGTGAGCGGGCGAGTGTGGTCAAGGGCGTTGCGCGTGCAGTTGATGAGGGTTTCGCCATTGATCTGCGGGGGCTCATAGTAGGTGTAGGAGTGAGACGTCTCCTCGGTGAAGACGCATCTGTCCGATGCGCCGATGCAGTAGGACACCGCCTCCTCCACAGTTTTGCGGTCGTTGCCCAGGAATGCCGCGGAGGGCGGTAGAGCGTTCTTCGGGATGCTCTTGTCCACCGATGGCGGGATCTGAACCACCCGCACATTTGCGATCATGGGACCGCAGCTTCCGCCGGCGTTGTCGGCGGTGGGCACCTGAGAGGTGAAGGTGAGCAGCGGATCCTGCTCACCGGCGGTGAAGGTGTAGGTCTGCCCGATGCGCCAGGCACCCGCACCGGGGGCGCCGACTCTCTTGTTCGGGTCGCGATCAGTGGTCTGCTGGAGGACCTGGCCGCCGAATCCGTCGACGGTGTAACGCTGGCCTTGGGCGAGGGCCGTCGGAGTACAGACGGCGGCAACACTGGGACTGTCATCGAACGTGACGGTGACCTGGGCACCTTTGCGTACATTGCGCAGCCGCTGCTTGAAAGAATGAGTGGCTACGGGCAAGCGGAGCATGACGGCCACCTTCCCGCCCGGGTGCCCGGAGGCAGTGGCCGAGTAGCGTTGAACGCCGGCCGGTGTGCCCGATCCACTGGTCGAGCCCACGGACCAGCCCCGGACCGCCGCCGAGTTCGGGGAGCTGCCGGTGATGGCGGGAAGGGCGAAGTCGCCGTTGATGACGACTGGTTCGTTGCCGGGCGCATCGGCGTGCGAGGGCTGAGTGAGTGCGGACAGGCCCAGGCACAGGGCGCCGGTGATGACGGTGGCCCGGACCGCGCCGGTTCGGAAGGTGATGTGCGGTGTCTTCACAATGATCTCCACGGGATGGGTCGCTCTGGCGGGACGGTCAGGAACGCTCGGGGGTGAGCACGATGCGCTCCTTCAGTCGTGCACCCCGCGGCAGTGCGGGAATAACCGTCAAAAAACGGGGGTGCCGGGCGAACCGGGCTGGGTGCAGGGTGTTGAGGGTGTCGTCCACGGCGTTCTGACCTGTGGAGCGCACCCGCTGGCAGGTGCTGCCGGGTACGGTGAAGGTGCTGGCGGTGAAGGTACTGGTGTTGATCGTGGAAGGGCCGTCGACCACGATGTTGCGCACTCCGAGCCCACCGCCGACATTGAGGTTTCCGCCTACCCGCTGCATGGCGGAGCTGGCCGCGAAGGTGAGGGCGTCACCCGAGGCGACGCTGACCTCAAACGTGGTTTTCTCCGAATGTTCCCGCTTCCATTCGTGCTGATATTTTCCGGTGAAGGCGCCTTCGAAAGCGCCCTTGACGCCGAGCGAGCCCGCCAACTTGCCGCTGCCGTTGGCACCGCCCTTGACCCCGGCCGTGGCAGAGGGGCCCTGCTGCATGTTCGGCGTTTTGAATTCTGCGTTGGCTTCGCCGCTCACTCCGGCGGTGACCTCGCCGGAGACGTTGACCTGGCCCTCCACCGAGATCTTTCCAGTGATCTCGCCTCCGAGATTGTCAGTGCTGCCAGTTGTCAGAGTGACCTCGCGCATTACCCTTATCGGGCTCCCGGTGCAGTTGATGACCGC
This sequence comes from Streptosporangium sp. G11, assembly GCF_051192615.1. Classification (NCBI taxonomy): domain Bacteria; kingdom Bacillati; phylum Actinomycetota; class Actinomycetes; order Streptosporangiales; family Streptosporangiaceae; genus Streptosporangium; species Streptosporangium sp. G11. The sequence goes on along the minus strand of NZ_JBPJUQ010000155.1, from coordinate 1,808 downwards.
GTTGCCGAGAGACCTGACGACGCTGCGGAACTGGATGAACGCGGCCTTGTCGATCTCGAATCGGCAGTCGCCGGGTTGCGCGTCGCAACGCTCGATCACCCCCTTCACCGAAGGCAACGGCTTGTCGCCGTCGAAGGCCTGCGCCACGGGCACCTTGGGCTGAGTGTCGGGGAACGCGGCCTGTGGCACGAGCGCGACCAGGGCGACGGCCGCAAGCAGCGACATCCGGCGGGTACGGGAGTTCATGATGATCATCAGTTCATCCGCTCGCAGGTATCGGTCATTTGGGGAGGGACAGAGCCTCCAAACAGGGAGGACAGCTCCGCGGCGAAATCCCCGCACGTCCCGTCTGTGGCCAACTGTGCATCGCCCACAGACTGGGTCCGGGCGCCGTCCAGCTCCCGCTGGACGGCGGCCATGCCCGCACGCTGCTCGGCGCCATTGCCGATGACCGCCTCCATGCACTCCTTCGACTTCGGATCGCACGCGGTGGCCTTGTCCTTGAACGCGGCGATATCGTTCTTGGCCGTTTCCTTTTCCTGCTCGGCGGCCTGCCGGTCGGACTCGACTTTGTCCTTTTCCTTGTCCGAGGCTCCGCACGGCTTCGGCTCCCCGTGGGGACAGGGCTCCTCCTCGCTTGGGGATGGAGTCGGAGAGGGGGATGAGGGTGGGGGCTGTACTGGAAATGAATGAGCCCTCTGGACCGCGCCGGCGGTGGGATTGGCGGTCACCGCCGCTGCGGCGGTGAGGGCGCAGGCGGCGATCGTCCATGCCGAGGTGAGCATGATGGAGGGGCCGATTAGGCGGATTCTGTGCATGTCCTTCTTCCGGTGGGTTGAGCACATCGGATGTCCCGCATCGATGAGACGTATGCACAAAGTAACTACTCGGGTACGCAGAGCAATGATCGCCGCGCTCGGCATTTCCACTGATTTGAACTCCGGCAGTTCCCGCCGGGACAGAGGGAGAAGGCAGTCAGCCGCTGATCAATGCGCGAGCGTGCGCGGCTACTTCGAGGAAGCCAGATCGCGTTTCCGGTTCAATGGCACCGTGGGCGCAGCCGGTGATCGCGGCGAAGGCCGCCTGGCCATCGCAGCGACCAACATGTCCGGCGGCGACGGAAGCAACTGCGTCGAGATCGCGGCACTATCCGGTGGACGCCGAGCCGTACGCGACAGCGAAGGCCGCAGTGGCCCGGTTCTGGGCTTCGCCTCCGAAGAATGGGACCCCTTCGTGGACGGCGTGAAGAGCGGTGAGTTCGACTGACCCGCGATGTTCGCGGCCTTCACTCGCGTTCTCGTCTGAGAAGCCCTCCAGCCACTCGACCGGAGGGCTTCTTCCTCTCCCGGGGAGAGGCCACTTCGGTCTACGGATCACACCAACGATGACCTCAGGGCAGATCGGATGGCTTCGGCGGTCAGCTGTCCAGGGTGAGTTGAAGGGTGAGGGTGTTGCCGCCACGCGTGACGGTCACGGAGTAGGTGGCGCCGGCGCGTTTACCGTCCAGCGCATCGTCCAGATCGCCGAGGGTGGCGATGGAAGTTCCGGCTACCTCGATGATGGTGTCGCCCGACTGCAACCCCGATGCCTCGGCGCGGGTGCCGGAGTCAACGGCTCTCACCTGGACGCCGCCGCCACGTCGGGGGGTGGTGTTTCTGAGTGAGTGTTTGAGAGGTGATCGTGAGGTCGTTCTATGGCAGAGCAGAAGACAGAGGACGATGCAACAGCGCGCCCAGGTAGTCGAAGGCGCCAGCCCTAAGCTGATCGTCTATGCAGACATCGCCTAATGAAGTCCTTCAACTGGACGT